>NZ_CAMZFB010000023.1 GCF_947305955.1 uncultured Brevundimonas sp. | reverse complement strand
ATACCCAAGGCGACCGCTCTACGGGCGTCTTTGCCCAATCCATCGGCGGCGGCGGTAACGGCGGTGCCGTGATCAGCTCTGCTGTCATGGCGGGCATCGGCGGCGCGGTTTCGGTCACCATCGGTGGTGACGGCGGCCAAGGCGGCGCGGGCGGCACGGTCGATATCGACTATACCGGCGACATTGAAACCGCAGGCCTCGGCTCGTCCGGCGTGATCCTGCAATCGGTCGGTGGCGGCGGCGGTGCCGGTGGCTACAGCATCGGTAACTCTGTCGGTGCCATCGGCGTCGTCGGCGTCACCGTGGGTCTGGGCGGCGAGGGCGCTGTCGGCGGTGACGGTGGCATGGTTACCGGCGTCCACACCGGCAATATTCTCACCGATGGTCAACAGTCCAACGCCTATGTGGCCCAGTCCATTGGCGGCGGCGGCGGCTCGGGCGGCTTCTCTGTCGCGACCTCCATTTCGGGCGGTCTGGGAGGTTCGGCCAACTCCATCGGTATCGGTGGCGCCGGCGCGGGCGGCGGTGCGGGTGGCGACGTCTCGGCGACCGTCAACGGCAATATCGAAACCCGTCAGTCGCAATCGGCGGGCATCATCGCCCAGTCGGTCGGCGGTGGCGGCGGCTCGGGCGGCTATAACGTCTCGGGCGGCATCTCGGGCGGTCTGGGCGCGCTGTCGGTCTCGGTGGGCCTTGGCGCATCGGGCGGCGCAGGTGGTGTCGGTGGCGCGGTCGAAGCCGTCGCTAACGGCCAGATCATCACGCGCGGCAACCAATCGACGGCTGTTCTGGCCCAGTCGGTTGGCGGCGGCGGTGGCTCGGGCGGCTTTGTCGTCTCCGGCTCGATTGCGGGCGGCGTCGGAGCCGGTTCGGTCGCGGTCGGTATCGGTGGCACGGGCGGTAACGGCGGCGACGGCGGTACCGTCGACATCGACGCTACGGGCAAGATCTTTACCTATGGGGCCAACTCTTCGGGTCTGGTGGCCCAGTCCATCGGTGGCGGCGGCGGTGACGGCGGCTTTAGCGTCGCAGCCGGTATCGCGGGCGGCGTGGGTGCGGGCACCGTTAGCTTCAGCATGGGCGGCACCGGCGGACAGGGCGGCGACGGCAACACTGTCACCCTGACCAATGCCGAGCAGATCTATACCGAAGGCACCTTCTCGGCGGGCATCGTGGCCCAGTCGGTTGGCGGCGGTGGCGGCAACGGCGGCTTTAGCGTGTCGGCTGGCGGTGTCGGTGGCGTCGGGGCCGGGGCGGTCTCGGTCGGCATGGGCGGCACCGGTGGCATGGGCGGTAACGCCGGCCACGTGGATACGACCTCTGACGGCAATATCATCACCAAGGGCGACTTCTCGAACGCCTATGTGGCGCAGTCCATCGGTGGCGGCGGCGGTAACGGCGGCTTCAATGTCGCAGGCGGTATCGCGGGCGGCGTCGGTGCGGGCGCTATCAATGTGGGCCTGGGCGGTACCGGCGGCGCTGGCGGCCAAGGCAGCACCGTGGACGCGACGTCCAACGGCCTGATCTATACCTCGGGTGACTTCTCCTTCGGCATGATCGCCCAGTCGATCGGCGGCGGCGGTGGTGCCGGCGGCTTTAACGTCGCGGGCGGCATTTCGGGCGGCGTCGGCGCTGGCTCGATCTCGGTCGGCCTCGGCGGCAATGGCGGCTCGGCTGGCGACGGAGCCAAGGTGATCGCCAAGGCAGCCGGTATCCAGACGGATGGCGACTATTCCACCGCCTTTGTGGCGCAATCCATCGGTGGTGCCGGTGGTGCGGGCGGTTTCAGCGTCGCAGGTGCGATTTCCGGCGGCGTCGGTGCGGGGGCCATCTCGGTCGGCCTCGGCGGCAATGGCGCTGGCGGCGGTGATGGCGGGGAGATCGATGCCGATATCACGGGCGATATCCTGACGCAGGGCAACTATTCCGAAGCCGTGGTCGCACAGTCCATCGGCGGCGGCGGCGGTAACGGCGGCTTCAACGTCGCGTTCGACGGTGCCGGTGGCGGCGTCGGCGCGGGCGGTCTGGCCATCGGTCTGGGCGGCTCGGGCGGCTCGGGCGGTGATGCCGACTATGTCGATCTGGACATCACCGGCAATGTCGAGACGCGCGGCGACTACTCCAACGCGGTCGTGGCCCAGTCGCTGGGCGGCGGCGGCGGTGCCGGTGGCTTCAACGTCTCGGGCAGCCTTGTCGGCGCAGGGACAGGCTCCGGCGCACTCAGCTTCGGCATGGGCGGCTCGGGCGGCGGCGGCGGCGACGCTGGCAATGTCGATGTGGACATCACCGGTCTGGTCAAGGCTGGCGGCGATGAATCGCGCGGCGTGATCGCCCAGTCGCTGGGTGGCGGCGGCGGTGCCGGTGGCTTCAATGTCTCGGGCAGCATGACCATCGCAGGCACGGGGTCTGGCTCGCTGAACATCGGCCTTGGCGGCGCGGGCGGTGACGGCGGCGATGCAGGCGACGTCAATGTCATCCTGAACGGCGCCCAGCCGACCGAAGGCCTCTATGCCGTGATCACCGAGGGCGTCGGTGCCGTCGGTGTCACTGCCCAGTCGATTGGCGGCGGCGGCGGTGCCGGTGGCTTCAACGCCACGGGCGGCATGTCGGTATCCGGTTCGGGCGCCGGCAATGCGGCCATCGGTATCGGCGGCTCGGGCGGCGGCGGTGGTGACGCTGGTGACGTGCTGGCCGACATCACGGGTAATATCCAGACCAACGGTCTCGGCTCGACGGGCGTTCTGGCCCAGTCGGTCGGCGGCGGCGGTGGCTCGGGCGGCCTGAATGTGACGGGCGCGGTCTCGGCGGCCAACAGCGGCTCGGGCGGCGTTTCGGTCGGCCTCGGCGGCGCAGGCGGCGACGGCGGCGACGCCGGTGACGTCACGGTCAATGTCGAGGGCAATATCTCGACCTTCGAGGGCCAATCGCACGCTGTGCTGGCCCAGTCGGTCGGTGGCGGCGGTGGTGCCGGTGGCATCAACATCACCGGCAGCCTCAGCGCGTCTGGCAATGCCAGCGGTGGCGCGGCCATCGGTATCGGTGGTTTCGGCGGCGGCGGCGGCGATGCCGGTGACGTCGGCGGCAAGATCCGTGGCGATATCCGCACGGCCGAGGACGACAGCGCGGGCCTGATCTATCAGTCCATCGGTGGTGGCGGCGGCGCTGGCGGCATGAACGTCAGCGGCGTGGTCAGCCTGGCCTCCAACTCGTCGGGCGCTCTGGGCTTTGGCCTTGGCGGCTTTGGCGGTGACGGCGGCGATGCAGGCGACATCGATGTCGATTTTGCAGGCAGCATCTATACCCGTGGTGACGGTGCCTATGGCTCCCTGCTGCAGTCGGTCGGCGGCGGCGGCGGTGCCGGTGGCATGAACGTGACGGCGGTTGTCGCAGGCTCCAGCCAGACGGCAGGCAGCGTGGCTATCGGTCTGGGCGGCTTCGGCGGCGCGGGCGGTCAGGCGGGCGATGTCATCGGCAAGCTGGACGGCGATGTGCAGACCGACGGCGACAACGCCTGGGGCGCACTGCTGCAATCGCTTGGCGGTTCGGGCGGTGCTGGCGGCATGAACGTCAGCGGCTCGGTCGCCCTGACCAGCGGCAATACCGGTGGCTCCTTGGCGGTCGGCATCGGCGGCTTTGGCGGCGGGGGCGGTGACGCGGGCGATGTCCGCGGCACCGTGAATGGCGACTATCTGACCAAGGGCGGCAACTCGGCAGGCATTATTGCCCAGTCGATTGGCGGCGGCGGCGGTAACGGTGGCCTGAATGTCGCCGGGGCTCTGACCGTGTCCCAAGGCACCAGCGCGTCGGCTTCGCTCGGCCTCGGCGGCTTTGGCGGTGACGGCGGTCTTGCGGGTGAGGTGGTCTTCAACCGTGAAGGCGACACCATGACCGAGGGTGCCTATTCCAACGGCATCCTGCTGCAGTCGGTCGGCGGATCGGGCGGTGCAGGGGCCATCAATGTGGTTGGCGCACTGTCCTTCACCAACTCTGCGACCTCGACGGCGGTCACGCTGGGCGTGGGCGGTTTCGGCGGCGGCGGCGGTGACGCAGGGTCCGTCACGGCGACCATCGACGGCAGCGTCTGGGCCAAGGGCGTGTCCCGCGACTACACCACCGGTTTCACCACCGATGAAGGCCTGCCCTATTACGTCCGTCACCGCGAAGGCGGCTCGAACGGTGTCGTGGCCCAGTCCATCGGTGGCGGCGGTGGTGCCGGTGGCATCAACGTCTCGGCAGGTATTTCGCTGGCTCCGCCGCAATCGGCGGACACGCGCGCAGCCACCTTCGGCATCGGCGGCTTCGGCGGTTCGGGCGGTCACGCCAATACCGTGGATCTGACCGTCGGTCTGTTCGGCAAGGACCGCGTTCAGGTTCAGGCCAATGGCGACAACAGCTCGGCCATCATCGCCCAGTCGATTGGCGGCGGTGGCGGCACCGGCGGCCTGAACGTCTCGGGCAGCGTCACTCTGGACGGCCAGCTGACCATCGGTATCGGCGGCTTTGGCGGTTCGGGCGGTGACGGCGACGATGTCACGCTGAAATCAAACGCCGACGTCTTTGCGGCGGGCAACTATTCGCGCGGCCTGCTGGTCCAGTCGATTGGTGGCGGCGGCGGTGCCGGTGCTATCAACGTGGCGGGCGGCTTCTCCATCGACACCTACACCAAGGAGCCGACCGTCGTGTTCGGCCTCGGCGGCTTCGGCGGCGGTGGCGGTGCGTCGGGTGATGTGACCGTCAACCACGCAGGCAACATCCTGATCGAGGGTCTGAACTCGGTCGGTGCCATGATCCAGTCCATCGCCGGTGGCGGTGGTTCGGGCGGCCTTAACGTCTCGGCGGCAGCCAATGTCGGCGAAAAGGATGCCTTCGCCATCTCTGCAGGCATCGGCGGCAGCGGCGGCGCAGGCGATGATGCGGGCGATGTGGACTACACCAGCCTTGGCAACATCTTCGTCGGCGGCGAGTTCAAGACCATCGACGGCGAGCTGAACTTCGTCTCGCTGGCCGATGACGCGATCGGCGGTGGTGCGGGCATTATCGCCCAGTCCATCGGCGGCGGTGGCGGCACCGGCGGCATCAATGCCGCCGGCGTCTTCAGCCTCAAGGGTTCGATCATCGCCATGGGCGTGGGCGGCTCGGGCGGGACCGGCGGCCACGGCGGCGAGGTCTCGATCACGCGCGGCTATGACAGCAGCACGGGCACGGAAGTGGCCGCAGGCGGTGTCATCAACACCTTCGGCAATGGCACGACGGGCCTGATCGCCCAGTCCATCGGCGGCGGCGGCGGTAATGCCGGCTACAACTTCGTGCTGGGCGTCAAGCCGACTGGCTCGGGCAAGGAAGGCAGCGAAATCGGTGCCCAGCTTGTCGTTGGCGGTTCGGGCGCGGGCGCAGGCTCGGGCGATGCGGTGGATGTCCGCCACAACGGCACCATCCTGACCCACGGCAACAGCGCCGACGGCCTGTTGGCGCAATCCATCGGCGGTGGCGGCGGTAACGCCAGCTACAACATCGGTCTGGGTGTCTATCGCGGCGCGGCGGCGGGTGTGAACCTGACGCTGGGCGGTGGCACGGGTGCGGCCGGTCGCGGTGACACGGTTGATGTGGACCACAAGGGCGACATCGTTACCCTCGGCCATAACTCGCGCGGCATCGTGGCCCAGTCCATCGGTGGCGGTGGCGGTAACGTCGGCACCGATGTCGTCATCGGTGCGCTGGCCAACAGTTCGCTTAGCGTATCCATCGGCCGTAAGGGCGGCAGCGGTGGCGAAGGCGGCGCAGTCAACGTCAAGGCCGATGGCCGCATCTATACCTCGGGCATTCAGGCCGACGGTATTGTGGCCCAGTCCATCGGTGGTGGCGGCGGTATCTCCAGCGCCATCTCCGTAAGCGCGGGCACCAAGAACGAGCAGGAAGAGTCGGTCGGCGGCAGCCTGTCGGTCGGTATCGAGGGCGGCGTCGGTGCAACCGCTGACGTCGTGCGCGTGGCCTTCGACGGTGAACTGGTCACGGCGGGCGATGACTCGCGCGGTATTCTGGCCCAGTCCATCGGCGGCGGGGGCGGTGTTGGCGGTGCAGCCAGCAATACGCTGTTCTTCGCGGGGACCAGCGGCAATATCGCTGTCGGCGCAGCTGGCGGTCAGGGCGCAAGCTCTAGCAATGTCTATGTCGACAACCTTGGCCTGATCCAGACCTCGGGCCAAGGCTCCGACGGTATTCTGGCCCAATCCATCGGTGGAGGTGGTGGCCTCGGCGGTGCCGTGCGGACGCTCGGCATTCAGGTGCTGGGCTCCAAGGGCGGTGCCCAGAACACCGCCACCATGGGCATTGGCGGCAGTGGCGGTGAGGGCGCGACGGCTGCGGCTGTTTTGGCTACCAATGCCGGTCGCATCCTGACCTCGGGCGACAATGCCTTCGGTATCCGCGCCCAGTCCATCGGCGGCGGCGGCGGTATCGGCGGTGCGGCCTATGCTGTGACGATCCAAGGTCCGGCAGACAACAACGCGCTGGAAATCAACGTCGGCGGTTCGGGCGGCACCGGCGGTGCGGCTGATCTGGTCAGCGTGACCAACACCGGCCTGATCTACACCAAGGGCGACAACGCCTCGGGTATCAGTGCCAACAGCATCGGCGGCGGCGGCGGTGACGCCGGCACGGTGCTGAGCCTGCTGATCAATGCCACGGGCGGTTCGACCTCGAACCGTCTGGTCACCAACGTCGGTGGCATGGGCGGCGAGGGCGGCACCGGCGGCAATGTCCGTGTGAAGAACCTTGCCGTCGATGGCGAGGAATATTCGGGCGTCATCCTGACCGAAGGCGACAACAGCCACGGCATCCTCGCCCAGTCTCTGGGCGGCGGCGGCGGCAATGGCTCGTCGGTGGTCAATCTGCAGGTCGGCGTTGTGGGGGGCAACTCTGTCGTCGGCGGCCTGTCTGTCGGCGGTATGGGCGGCACCGGCAATGTCGCCGGTACGGTCGATGTCGAGAACACCGGCACCATCTATACGCAAGGTGCCGGCTCGCACGGTATTCTGGCGCAATCGATCGGCGGCGGGGGCGGCAACGGCGGCCTGGCTGTCACCGGCAATCTACGTTTCGACACTTCTACAGCGGCTCCGGCAGCCAGCCTCGGCGGCTTTGGCGGTGACGGCGGCAATGGTGCCAAGGTTCACGTCATCAACAGCGGCTCCATCCTGACCACGGGTGCCAATGCCCACGGTATCGTGGCCCAGTCCATCGGTGGCGGTGGCGGTAATGCCAATGTCGGCCTCGCGGCGGGCAACGGATATGCGTCCGCGATCACCTCGACCGCGCTCAGCTTCGCCTTGGGCAATATTGGCGGCGGTGTCGGCGGGATCGGCGGCGAAGTGATCGTCGACCATACCGGCGACATCACTGTAACCGGCGAAGGCTCGGTGGGTATCAAGGCCGAGAGCATCAACGGCGGTGGCGGCACTCTGGTGCTGGACATCACCAACCTCGTCGGCCTGACGGGCATGCCTTATGTCGACAAGGTCGGGATTACCCATCCGGGTGAACCGATGATCATCGCCCGTCTGGGTGCCGAGAGCGCCACGACGATGAACACCGGCAAGGTGACGGTTAACACCACCGGCACCATCAATGCTGGCGGCGAGCGCTCGGTCCTCGATCTGGCCCAGTCCATCGCCGGTGGCGGTGGTACGTTGGACCTCAAGACCGTCGTGGCCAGCCATGCGGGCATGATCGACGCACAGGACACCGGCTTCAACCTGATGCTGGGTGGTGTGTCGGGTCTCAACAATGCTGCGGCGGATATCGAGGCCGAGCATACCGGTGCCATGCTGTCGCTGGGTGATCTGTCAACCGGTATCCTGGCGCAGGCCATCGGTGGCGGCGGTGGCCGCGCGGTTGTCGACTTCACGGCGGCCAGCGGTGCCAATATCGCGGCCAGCCAGATCGTCCTGGGCGCGATCGACACCACGGGCGAGGCCGGCGGTGCCGTCGACCGTCAACAGGACGGCGCGGTGGTGACCGACGGAGATTTCTCGACCGCATCGCTGCTGCAATCCATCGGCGGCGGCGGCGGCTCGTTCGTCGCCAACCTGACGGGCAGTAACGACGGCGTCTCGGCCCTTCTGGGGGCCAATGGCGGCTCGGGCGCGCATGGCCGCAACATCATGGCCAGCTATTCCGGCGGCACCCAGACCTTCGGTGACTACGCCTCGGGTCTGGTCCTGCAGTCCATCGGCGCGGGCGGTGGTGAACTGCGACTGGGTGGCCAGTCGTCGGCGGACATCACCCTTGGCGGCGCTGGCGGTGTCAGCGGCGATGCGGGCAATATCTCGCTGGATCACAACGGCGCGATCTTCACCAGCGGCATCAATGCCCACGGTATGGTCCTGCAATCCATCGGTGGTGGCGGTGGTGCCGCCTTCGGCGATCTGGCCGATGCCAATGTCGATCTGTCGTCGGACAACAGCGGTAACGCTGGCTCGGTCTTCATGCGTCAGGCCGATGCCATCTATGTGACCGGCAACGGGGCCTATGGTGCCATTGTCCAGTCGCTGGGCGGCGGCGGCGGCTGGGTCGACGGAGCCTTTGCCGGTTCCGCCAATGGTGCCGGTGCCGGTGCCGGCATCAACCTCGGCTTCGCACAGGGCGTCTTTGCTCTGGGTGCCAATGGCGTGGGTATCTTTGCCCAGAGCCAAGGTGTGGACGGCGCAGGCGATATCGCCATTCAGGCCGATGGTGCCGTGCGCGGTGGCTCGGCCAATGGTGCGGGCATTGTCATTGACGGCGGTGCAACCAACCTGATCACCTCCAATGTCTCGCTGTCGGCCATCTCGGGATGGGCGATGCGTGCCAGCGGCGGCAACGACGATGTCGTCAATAACGGCATGGTTGCGGGCAATATCGATCTGGGTGGCGGCGACAACCGCTTCCTGAACAGCGAAGGTGCATCCTTCCTCGCCTTCAACACGATCAACCTGCGCGAGCCTGTCGGGCCGCAAACCCTGCGCGGTATCGCACCGGCCGCGGTGGCCATCACCCCGACCGGCGATGCTGGTACCTTCACCAATGCGGGCCTGTTCCGCGTGGGTCTGGAAGGCACCGACTGGCCGATCGATCTGGATGCGGGCGAAGAGTTCGGCAATCTGGATGCCATCGCGCCAGTTGCGGACAACATCTATTACGGCGCACGCGTCATCACGACCGTCGACGTCAATGGTGACTTCGTCCAGACCGGGACGGGCCGCACCCTGTTCGACGTGGCCGCTGGCCGCTTCGACTCCGATCTGGTCAATGTCTCGGGCGATGCCGTGATCAACGGCTCGCTGGGCATCAACCTGATCTGGCTGGAGGACATTCGTCCGATCACCCTGTTCGCCACCGGCGGATCGGGCACGGTGGGCGATGTGGATCTGGGCGGCACGCTGGCCCTGAACTTCTCGCTCAAGGGTGACGACAACGGCGTCCACCTGCTGATCGATCCGAACTTCGGCCAGCCGTTCCTGCGTCCGAACGAAGTGCGTCTGGGCGGTCACATGGACTCGGCTCTGGAAGTCGGCGGTGCCACCGGCATTGGCCGTCTGATGACGGCGCTGGGCAATATGGTGGCCGGTCAGGAAGAGCTTTACGAAGCCATCTTCTCGGAGCTGAACCCCGAGGGTCACGTCGCCTCGATGCAGACCCAGTATTACGGGGCCACCAGCTTCGCCAGCCAGATGTTCGGCTGTGACGAACAGACGGCAGACGCCGACCGCTGCATCTGGGGCAAGGCATCGACCTCGGCCTTCGATCAGGAAGCCACGGGCGAGTACTGGGGGGCGACCAGCCGCATCTTCAATGCCCGCTTCGGCATCCAGCAGCGTCTGAACGCCCAGTGGGCCGTGGCCCTGTCGGGTGGCTATAACAGCCTCGCCCGCCAGCAGCTCAGCAATGGCCGCATGAACACCCAGGGCGACGGCTTCGACCTCGGTGTCGGCCTGCTGCGCAACTGGACCTCGGGCACCGACCTGCGCCTGACGGCAACGGGCGGTTGGCAATGGCTGGAAAGCCAGCGCTATGGCTATGTCTTCAAGGACATGGCGGGCCTGTCCAAGGGCGAGAACGGCTATCTGCAACTGGGCGGCGAAGTCGGCCACCTGGTGCAGGCGGGCCAGTTCTACCTGCGTCCGGCGCTGAACCTGCAGGCCACGTGGCTGCACAACGGTTCCTATGAGGAAACCGGCTGGGATGGTCTGGGCGCACGGATTGTGGGTGACGATCAATGGATCGTCGCGGCCGAGCCCAAGGTCACCACGGGCTGGTCGTTCGAACCGGCACGCGGCGTCAAGGCGGGCCTCGCGCTCACGGCGGGCCGCGTCCACCGTTCGGAGGACGCGATCTCGCTGCCCATCCAGCTGATCGGTTCGTCGAATGCGTCCGATCCGGCCATGATCAGCACGCCGCTGGACCGCAGCGCATGGCGTCTGGGCTTTGAGGCCAAGGTCGTCACCGATACGGGCGTCAGCTTCCAAGCGGGCTATGACGGCCAGTTGGGCGATAAGGCCGACGTCCACACCGGCTCGGTCAGCGTCCGCTGGACGTTCTGATCCCGATAACTGGGTAATAAAAGAAGGGCGGCATCCGCGAGGGTGCCGCCCTTTTCAGTTCCGCTTGTGGGATCGGGGGATCACCACTCGCAGGGGATTTTGGCGATAAGGTCCTGAACCATGGTGTTCAGCTCGGCATAGGCTGCCTGATCCGAGGTCACGGCGGCGACGGTCAGCCGCTTGGCCGGAATGTAATAGACCACCGTCCCCCAGAAGCCGGAGTGCCAGAAGCCCTGACTGCGCCAGTCGCCTTGGGGCGTGTGCGCCATAATGCCGAGGCGATAGCGGTCGCCGCCCTCGTGCGGCATGGGGCGGGTCATCTCGCTCAGGGTGCGCGGGTGGTCAAAGATGCGGTCCTCGAACATGGCTTGGAAGAAGGTCGCCATATCGCGGGCCGACATGATCAGTCCGCCGCCGCCGTAGACATCCAGCGAGCCGTGCAGATGGTCGGTCGGCTGGCCGCGCAGGGATTGCGGTGCCTTGCCTTCCACGCCGCGCGGCGGCTTTTCAACCACCTCCCACCACGTTTCGTGAAGGTCCAGTTGGTCGAACTTCAACTGCTCGCGCACGGCCTCGTGCAGGGGGCGGTTGGTGACGTTCTCGATGATGTCACCCAGAATGATGTAGCCCGTATCGGCATAGGCGAAACGGGTGCCAGCCGGATGCAGGGGGCCGCTCCAGCGGGCGGACAGGGCAATCTGCTCGGCGCGGGTCCATTGGTGGTCCGGCTGGTCGAACCACATCTGCTGATAGCGGGCATCCGACGCATGGTCATAAAGGCCCGAGGTGTGGTTCAGCAGGTGCCGCACGGTGATGCGGTCAAAGTCGTAACCCGCAGCCGTCAGGGGATCGAGCAAACCTGAGGACGTCAGGCCCGAAACTGGTTCATCCAGATCCAGCACGCCCTGTTCCCACAGCCGCAGGATGGTGGCGGCGGTAAAGGTCTTGGTCACGCTGGCGATACGCAGGGGGCTGCGCTCGTCCACGAGGGCGGGCTTGTTAGATGCGACGGTCAGCGGTTGGGCGAGACAGGCCCCCGACAGATAGACAGCTGCCGGAGCGGGCAGGGCATCCAGCCCCGCCTGTACAGACGCCACATCGATCGGAGCCGAGGCCGCAACAATGGCAGAGGTCACAGCAAAAACCGGATTCATGCGCTGTTCCTTCGGGTGTCGGGGGTAAGCTGTTCCAGCATCAGTCGCCACTGGCCCTGGCGTCGGCCAAAGATCAGCACGCCCTGACCGCCGCCTTCCATGCGGCGGCCCTCGGTGGTCTTGCCGCTATAGTGGTAGCGCAGGGTGCAGGCGGCATGCTCGTCGCAGCTGAACAGCCACACCACATCGGACATGGAATAGACCTCGTCCGGCAGGATGGACCACGTGCGCTCGAAATTGCTGCGTATGGCGGCGATGCCCTCGTGCCTCAGGTTGGAGAACACGAAGACAGCGTCATGGGCGATGACCTGTTGTTCCAGCAGGTCGAAATCGTGGCGGTTGATCAGGCGGCGATAGGCCTGAAGCACCTCTGACGCTCCGTCACCGGAATAGGGCGTGTGCGCGCTGGCCGCATTGGCCAGTGCGGCCGAAGCCGTAGCGGCTCCAGCCCCCAGCAGGACCCTGCGGTCAATCATTACGCCGCCGCCCGATGGGTGGAGCGATAGGTGCCGGTCGAGGCTTGGCCTGCCATGCGGACCATCTCCATACGGATGGTGCGCGGGCTGGCCCCAAAGCGTTTGAAGGCCTTGGCGATGGGCGAGTTTGCAGGCTCGTCGCCCAGGCTGATGCGACGGCCACGGCTGCGGGCGGCCAGAGAGGCGACGAGGCCCTCGGCAGAGGCCTGACATTCGGCAACCGCGTCCACCAGATGGGTCAGACCCGCACGGTTCTGTTCGACGGCATAGGCGCTGATGCCGTCGATGCCGCGCCAGCCGACGATGTCCAGCTGGTCGCGCTCCACCGCGCGCATGACGCTTTCCAGTTCACGCTGCCACGGGGCCGCGCTGGCTCCGGTGTGCAGACGACGATGCAGGGCCGGCAGGTCGTCCAGCGACAGGGTGACCAGCGGATCGGCGGAGGTGCCAACAGCGGGGCTGTTGAAGCTGAACAGACGGCGGCGATCCACGAAACCGGCATGGGCGTAGAGTTTACGCGCACGGTTGGTGGCGATGACTTCCAGACGGGTGCCGCGTACGCCTGCGTCATCGATCACGCGGGTCTGGGCGCGCATCATGGCCAGACCGATACCGGTACGGCGGTGGGCCGGAACCACGCCAAAGCCGCCGATCCAAGCCTGATCCTCATGCTTTCCGGCAAAGGACAGGCCGACGGGCTGGCCGTCGATCAGGGCGATCTGGGACAGTTCCAGACACAGGCCGGACATGCGGATGAAGCGTGTCAGCTCGTCTTCGGTGAACGGGAGCGGCACCGGATAGTTCGAGTACACCTCGCGCCATAGCAGTGTCAGTTGGCCCATGGTCAGGCTGACTGCAGGTTCAAAAGCTAGGACGGGGCTTCTCACGGCGTTCTCCGTTCAGTTGGGCAATGTGGCGTTTCCTTCTGTCGCTGTGACTGTCCCGTCCGGTGTCCCGCTGACCTGACCCATAGGGTGAAGCTGTGGGTGGCAAGCGAGGCGGGGCTGTCTTTGGCGACCGTGGTTATATCCTAGTTGCAAATAGAACTAGCAAAAGTGAAATCGCCGTAACGGCTCTGCCGCAATTCAATCATTACGGCGCATCAACCTTTGCCGTAAAAGCTGGAAAATTCAGCGAGATTAACGGCTTGGCTCTTTTACGGTGAAGATTTCGCCACCTTCTTGCCCTTATCTGGACAGGGCTTCGACCAAGCGTTGCAGAAGTTGATTCCACCGATCCGGCTGTGGCGCATGGGGCGAGGCGACCCATCCGATGGTGCGCTCGAAGTCGTATCCGCTGATACCGATCACGCCCATGTCCTCCGTCTTGAGAGAGAGGGGGGCGGTGGTAATGCCGAGCCCGCTTTCGACCATGGCAAGACACAGGGCGTCGTTGTCCGAACGCAGGGCAAAGCGGGGGCGTACGCCGCTGTGGGTGAAGAAACGGCTGGTGTCCTGAAGCCGCTCGCAGGCGCGGCGGGCGATCATCACCTCGCTGGCTAAATCCTCGGGGGGGACATCGGACTGGCCCGCCAGCCGGTGGTTACTCGGGGCCAGCATGACATAGGGTTCGGTCAACAAAGCCCACTGTGGCGGGTCTTCGGGCCGAAGCAGGGTCAGGGCCGCATCAATCCGTCCGGCAGCCAGCGCCGTCCGCAAATCATGGGCCGATCCTTCGACCAGTTCCGGCTCGACCTCTGATCTCAAGGTCTCGACCACGGACTGGGTCATGTGGGGCGCGAGGGTTCGCAATATGCCCAGCCGCAGTTGCGGCCATGCCTGGCGCGTGGGCGCATTGATCCCCTCGGCGGCGCGGAAGCCCTGTTCCAGCTGGCGGGCGATGGGCAGCAGGCGCGCGCCCGCTTCGGTCAGGCGAACGTGTTTGCGGTCGCGGATGAAGAGCTTGGCCCCGACCGTCTTTTCCATTTCGGCGATACCCACCGACAGGGTCGGCTGGGTGATGCGGACGCGGGCGGCGGCGGCGGTGAAACTGCCGCTGTCGACGACGGCGAGGAACTGGCGAACGTGTGAGCGCTTCAACATAGATAAAATCTATCCGAAACTTCACGAACTTTCCATTTATCGAAAGCTGAACCGCGCAGTACCTTTTCGGCAACGAGGAAACGCATCCCAGAACAAGGACAAAGTCCCATGCGCGCGACACCCGATTTCGATTTCGGCCTGACTGAATCCGCCCAGATGATCCGCGACAGCGCCTCGCGCTTTGCGGATGAGCAGATCGCCCCGCTGGCCGCCAAGGTCGATGCCGAGGACTGGTTCCCGCGCGAGCTGTGGCAGCCGATGGGCGAGCTGGGCCTGCACGGCATCACGGTCGAGGAAGAATGGGGTGGCCTTGGCCTCGGCTATCTCGACCATGTGATCGCGGTCGAGGAAGTCAGCCGCGCCTCGGCCTCCATCGGCCTTTCCTATGGTGCCCACTCCAACCTGTGCGTGAACCAGATCCGCCGCTGGGGCACGCAGGAGCAAAAAGACAAATACCTGCCCAAGCTGGTGTCGGGCGAGCACGTCGGCTCTCTGGCCATGTCGGAAGTCAACGCCGGTTCCGACGTCGTCAGCATGAAGCTGCGCGCCGACAAGGTGGACGGTGGCTATCGCCTGAACGGCACGAAATTCTGGATCACCAACTCCGCCTATGCCGACACCCTGGTGGTCTATGCCAAGACCGACATGGAGGCAGGCAGCCGCGGCATCACCGCCTTCCTGATCGAGAAGGAATTCGCTGGTTTTTCCATCGGCCAGAAGATCGACAAGATGGGCATGCGAGGCTCTCCGACGGCCGAGTTGGTGTTTGAGGACTGCTTCGTGCCGGAAGAGAACGTCATGGGGCCGCTGAACGGCGGCGTTGGCGTCCTGATGTCGGGATTGGACTATGAGCGCGTGGTGCTGTCGGGCGTGCAGCTAGGCATCATGCAGGCCTGCCTCGACACCGTCATTCCCTACGTCCGCGAGCGCAAGCAGTTCGGCAAGGCCATCGGCACCTTCCAGCTGATGCAGGCCAAGGTGGCGGACATGTATGTCGCCCTGCAATCGGCGCGTGCCTATGCCTATGCCGTGGCCAAGGCTTGCGATGCGGGCCAGACCACCCGTTTCGATGCGGCAGGCTGTGTGTTGCTGGCGTCGGAAAATGCCTTCCGCACGGCGGCTGAGTCCGTTCAGGCGCTGGGCGGTGCCGGTTACACCAAGGACTGGCCGGTCGAACGCTATCTGCGCGATGCCAAGCTGATGGATATCGGCGCGGGTACCAATGAAATCCGCCGCATGCTGATCGGCCGCGAACTGGTCGGGGCCTGAGGACAACGCCATGACCGCACCTGTCCTGACGACATCCCTCAACCCCGACAGCGCCGAGGCCAAGGCCCGCGCCGCCCATAACCGCGCCCTTGCCGAGGAGCTTCGCGAAAAGGTGGCCAAGGCGGCGCTGGGCGGTGACGAGAAGTCCCGCCAGCGCCACGTCGCCCGCGAAAAATTGCTGCCGCGCGAGCGGGTCGAGCGTCTGCTTGATCCCGGCTCGCCCTTCCTCGAGATCGGCCAGCTGGCGGCCCACGGCCTCTATAACGACGAGGTGCCGGGCGCGGGCATGATCTGCGGCATTGGCCGAGTTTCGGGCCGTCAGGTCATGATCGTGTGCAACGACGCCACGGTTAAGGGCGGCACCTACTTCCCGATGACGGTGAAGAAGCACCTGCGGGCGCAGGAGATCGCGCTGGAGAACCATCTGCCGTGCGTCTATCTGGTCGATAGCGGCGGGGCCAACCTGCCCAATCAGGCCGAGGTCTTTCCTGACCGTGACCACTTCGGCCGCATCTTCTTCAATCAGGCCCAGATGTCCGCCAAGGGCATCGCCCAGATCGCCTGTGTGATGGGCAGCTGCACCGCTGGCGGTGCCTATGTTCCGGCTATGTCGGACGAGACGGTGATCGTGCGCGGCAAGGGCACCATCTTCCTTGCCGGCCCGCCGCTGGTTCAGGCCGCGACGGGGGAGGTCATCAGCGCCGAGGACCTTGGCGGAGCCGAGGTCCACGGGCGCAAGTCCGGCGTGGTCGATCACGTGGCCGACAATGACGAACACGCCCTGACCATCGTGCGCGACATCGTCGCCACCCTGCCGCCGCCGGTGTTCGCCAATGTGAACATTCAGGAGCCGGTTGAGCCGAAGTTCTCGCCTGAGGAACTCTATTCCATCATCCCCGAGGACGTGCGTGCACCCTATGAGGTACGCGAGGTGATCGCCCGTCTGGTCGATGGTTCGGAGTTCCACGAGTTCAAGGCGCTTTACGGCACCACTCTGGTCTGCGGCTTTGCCCATATCCACGGCATGCCGGTGGCCATTCTGGCCAACAACGGCGTGCTGTTCAGCGAGAGCGCGCAAAAGGGCGCGCACTTCATCGAACTGGCCTGTCAGCGCAAGATCCCGCTGCTGTTCCTGCAGAACATCTCGGGCTTCATGGTCGGCGGCAAGTATGAGGCCGAGGGCATCGCCAAGCACGGTGCCAAGCTGGTGACGGCGGTCGCCACGGCCAATGTGCCCAAGATTACCGTCCTGATCGGCGGCAGCTTCGGCGCGGGCAACTATGGCATGTGCGGTCGCGCCTATAGCCCGCGTTTCCTGTTCACATGGCCCAACAGCCGCATCAGCGTGATGGGCGGCGAACAGGCCGCCAGCGTTCTGGCCACCGTCCACCGCGACGCCGCCAAATGGACGCCGGAAGAGGCGGAAAGCTTCAAGGCACCTGTGCGCCAGAAATACGAGGACGAGGGCAACCCCTATTACGCCACCGCCCGCCTGTGGGACGACGGGGTGATCGACCCTGTCCAGACCCGCGATGTGCTGGGTTTGGCGCTGGAGGCCGCACTTCAGGCCCCGATTGCCGATCGTCCGTCCTTCGGCGTGTTCAGGATGTAATGCGATGATGAAGTCTGTTCTGATCGCCAACCGTGGCGAAATCGCCTGTCGCGTCATCAAGACGGCCCGCCGTATGGGCATCCGCACCGTCGCCGTCTATTCGGACGCAGATGCCGACGCGCTGCACGTCCGCATGGCCGACGAGGCTGTGCGTATCGGCCCTGCACCCACGCGCGAATCCTATCTGGTCGGCGAGAAAATTATCGCTGCCGCCAAGCAGACGGGGGCCGAGGCCATCCACCCCGGCTATGGCTTCCTGTCCGAGAATGCCGGGTTCGCTCAGGCCGTTATGGATGCGGGCCTGATCTGGGTCGGTCCGCTGCCGAAATCCATCATGGCCATGGGTCTGAAGGACGCCGCCAAGAAACTGATGGCCGAGGCCGGTGTTCCGGTCACGCCCGGCTATATGGGCGAAAATCAGGACCCCGCCTTCCTCAAGGCCGAGGCCGACAAGATCGGCTATCCGGTGCTGATCAAGGCCGTGGCAGGTGGTGGCGGCAAGGGCATGCGTCTCGTCGAAAAGGCCGATGACTTCCTCGACGGCCTGACCTCGTGCCAGCGCGAGGCGGCGGCTTCGTTCGGCAACGACCATGTGCTGATCGAGAAATATATCCTGTCGCCTCGTCACATAGAGGTGCAGGTCTTTGGCGACAGCCACGGCAATGTCGTGCACCTGTTCGAACGCGATTGCTCGCTACAGCGCCGTCACCAGAAGGTGGTCGAGGAGGCTCCGGCCCCCGGCATGGATGAGGCCACGCGTGCCGAACTGTGCGCCGCCGCCGTCCGCGCCGCCAAGGCTGTGGACTATCGCGGGGCGGGCACCATCGAGTTCATCGCCGACGGGTCGGAAGGCCTGCGTGCCGACCGCATCTGGTTCATGGAAATGAACACCCGCCTTCAGGTCGAGCACCCCGTGACCGAAGAGATTACGGGCGTTGATCTGGTGGAATGGCAGTTGCGCGTCGCCTCGGGCGAGCCGCTGCCGAAACGTCAGGACGAGCTGTCGATCACGGGCTGGGCCATGGAGGTCCGCCTCTATGCCGAGGACCCGACGAAGGGCTTCCTACCGTCCATCGGAAAACTGGATGTGTTCGACTATCCCGACCATCTGGTGCGCGTGGATACGGGCGTGGAAGAGGGCGCGGAAATCAGCCCCCACTATGACCCGATGATCGCCAAGCTGATCGTCCATGCCGATACGCGCGAGGAGGCCATTGCCGACCTGCGCTATGCGCTGGACGATGGTGAATGCGGGCCGCTGATTACCAATGCGGGCTTCCTGCATCGTCTGTTGGGCGACGAACAGTTCGCGGCGGGCACGGTCGATACCGGCCTAATCGGTCGCAAGCTGGACGAACTGACCGCGCGCCCCGACCCTTCGATCGAGGGCCTGCAGGCCGCTGCCGCGACCCTGATCGGTCGGGGCGGGCAGGGACCGTGGGCGGCTGCCGGTGGTCTGCGCCTGAACGCGGGCCCGCGCCGGACCATGCGCCTCAGCGACCAGCACGGCCGCGACTATCAGGTTGAACTGGCGGGTCTTTCCAACACTGCGCCCCAGCGTCAGGCCGTCCTGAACGAAGGCGGCGAGCGTTTCGTTCTGCGCCCGTGGCGAGCCGTGGGTGGTGCTGACGGCGGTGTCGGTTCCGGCTCCATCCTCGCCCCCATGCCGGGTAAGGTGATCGCGGTCGAAGTGGCCGCAGGCGACACCGTCACCAAGGGCCAGAAGCTGCTGACACTGGAAGCCATGAAGATGGAACACACCCTTACCGCGCCCTTCGACGGTGTGGTCGAAGAGGTGAACTGCACCGCAGGCGATCAGGTGCAGGTCGAGGCCCTTCTGGCCAAAATCGCCAGCGAGTAACCGACCCGCTGTTTACGACTAAAGGCCCCCGCTGAAGCACGGCCGGGGCCTTTCTTTTAGCTCGCGATTCAACCAAAAAGTGTATTGATTGTGCGCTGCAGCAAACCAAGTGTCTGAAAAATCGTTGAATCATCGCTGTTGACTCAACTGTAGATTGTGGAATCCTTCAATCGATCTCAACCTGAGATTGAAACGGGAGGAACATCCTATGAAACGCATCATCGCTACCGCCGCCGCCGCTGCGACCCTGCTGGCTGCTGCTGCTCCGGCTATGGCTGGCACCTCGGTCACGCCCGCCCCGAGCACCTTCACCCTCAGCGGCACCGTCACCGTGTCTCAGTCGGTTACGCTCAACTGTAACCTCAGCCTCAATGTGTCGGTGGACAGCGCGGGCAATGCCAAGATCACCGGCGGTGGCCTGTCGGCTGGCGACACTCTGTGCCCGTCTGTTGTGCTGAGCAACTTTGACTGGCCGATCTCGGCAACCGCGCCGGCAACCCCCGGCCCGGCAACCCAGCTGACCATCGCCAACTTCCGCGCCACCGCCCTGAGCGGCCGTTGCGCTGGCAATCTGGTCGTCTCGTGGAACAACACCACCAAGGTTGCCACCATTGCCACCACGGTTCCGGGTACGAACCTGATCGGTCAGTCCAAGCCGTGCTCGATCACCGGCACCCTGCGTCCGAGCAACAACTCGGTCTCGATCAACGTCACCTGATGACAGCACCGGTGGCTGCCACCACCGGACAGGGTTCGTTTATGATCAGAGTTGAAGACATCTGTCATGCGTACGGTCCCGCCCGGTCCAGAACGATGGTTCTGGACCGGGTTCATCTGGCTGTGCCCACGGGGGCGATGTGGGCTCTGACGGGGGCTTCGGGCTCGGGCAAGAGCACATTGCTGAACCTGATAGGGCTGTTGGATCGGCCTCAAGGCGGGCAGATTGAACTGGCCGGACAGGCAGTGAGCGGACTGGATGCAACAGAGGCCGCCCACGTTCGTCACCGACTGATCGGTTTTATCTTCCAGTCGTTTCATCTCCTGCCGCGCCTGACGGCATGGGAGAATGTGGCCTTGCCGTTGGTGCATCGGGGTGTTGGCCGAGAGGCGCGGAAAGCGGCGGCCATGGCCGAGCTCGAAGCGGTGGGCCTGGCAGAGCGGGCATATCATCGGCCCGATGAAATGTCGGGTGGACAGCGCCAGCGGGTCGCGATCGCACGGGCACTCGTCACGCGCCCACGCTTGCTTCTGGCGGACGAGCCGACAGGCAATCTGGATTCAGAAAGTGGAGAACGGGTGATCGCGCTATTGCAGCAGATCAATCGCGAAACGGGTCTGACCGTGCTGATGGTCACCCATGACGAAGCCCTCGCAGGCCGCTGTGACCACCGTGTGCTGATGCGCGACGGGCGTATCGTATCCGGACAGGGGGCTTAAATCCCATGCGCGGGGTGTGGCGGGAACTGGCTTTGGAAGCCTTCGTGAGCTTGAAGCTGCAGGGCCGTCGCTCACTCTTGGCCCTGTTGGGGGTGATGATCGGCTCGGCGTCCATCGTCGCCCTCTTGAGCTTTTCCCATATCGCCCGCGCGGAAGTCATGCGCCGGTTCGAGGCGCTGGGGGCCGATACGGTTCAGCTGGTCAGCGACCCCACTGGCCAGCAGTGGATGGATCACCGCCTCTTTTCGCGGCAGTTCAGTGAAGAACAGGATATCCGAGTGGCCGTCCCTTTGTCCGTTACACGCGACAGTGTGGGCGCAAATGGGCAGGCCGAAAGCGCCTCCATAGTCGCGACGACGCAGGACGGCTTCGAATGGCTTTCGCCGGGGATGGCGGCAGGTCGTGGGCTGGCCAGCGGCGACGGCTGTAATGGTGCGGCCGTACTCGGATCGGCCTTGGCGAAAACACTGGGGGCAGGGGTGGGCGATGTCGTCTTTATCGGCGGCTATGGCTATCGCGCTGTTGGATTGCTGGCCCCTGCCGATCCCATGGGGGTCTTGCCGGTCAGTCCCGACGAAGCGGTTCTGATCGGCTTGGGCTGAGTCGGGCGGGTGATGCCGCGCTCGGGGACAAGCTGCGCATCGGCATGACGGCCAATGTGAGCCTGATCCTTTATGACGCGGAACGTGCGCTCACAGTGCCAGTCCCTGCGCTCATGGATGGGGGTACGCAGGTGCGCATTCGCAAACCTGACGGAACCATCGAGATCAGGCCGATCGAAACGGGACGGATCGGGCCGGATCGGGCGGAAGTGCTGTCGGGGTTGAAGGCGGGCGAGACGGTGGTGTGGAGCCCGTCAGCCTAGGGCCTTCCATGTGCCCGCCGTGGTGCCGTCATAGGCGGTGGCCTCGAACACGCCGCGGGCGATGGCGCGGGCAAGGGTGTCGGCGGCGACGTTGCCAAGGCGGGAAACGGCAATGTTGCGCTGGGCCGGATCGTCGATCCTGATCTTTCCCGTGGACAGGACGAACACCGTATCCCCGTCGAACGGGGCGTGGGCCGGACGGATGGCGCGTGACAGGCCGTCCTGCGCCATGATGGCGAGGCGCTGGCATTCGACGCGGCTGAGCGCGACGTCGGTAGCGACCACGGCGATGGTTGTGTTCTCGCGCGGGCGCGGATTGAATTTGGCGCTGCCCCAATCCTCATGGGCGGCGGACAGATCGGCGGAGCCAAGGCCGCCGAACTCGCCGTTGATTTCGAACGGGGCGGCCCAGAACTGGCGGCTATCCGGCGCGATGACCGAGCCGACGCTGTTGACGGCGGCGATGGCCCCGACGGTCCAGCCCTCGGCGGTCACAGACGACGCCGAGCCGATACCGCCTTTCAGACCGCCCGCCTGTGCGCCATAGCCAGCGCCTGCGGTGCCAAGGGCGAAGGTGTCACCCGCGCCTTCCAGAGCCTCGACCGCCAAGCGGCGATAGGGCGTGTCCATGCCCCACTGTTTGTCGCCGCCATTGGCGAGATCATAGAGGCAGGCGCTAGGCACGATGGGCGAGGGCGGAACACCTGCGCCGCCGCCCATGCCATAGCCGCGCCCGCGCATGCCCATCCATGCGGCGATGCCGTCGGCGGCAGCGAGGCCATAGACCGACCCGCCTGACAGGACGATGGCGTCCACCTCCTGCACCAGATTTTCAGCCTTCAACACATCGGTTTCGCGGCCAGCGGGGCCACCGCCGCGTACATCGACGGCAGCGACGGCGGGCGTTTCGCCAAGGATGACGGTTACGCCCGTGCGGGCTTTGGCGTCGTGCGCCTGACCGATCTTGAGGCCCGCCACATCGGTGATCAGGTTGCGCGGTCCGGTCTGTCCCTTGGGCTTGGTCACGCGGGTCTCCTGTGCGGCGGCACCTGTTGCAGCGGCGGCGGCACCAATGATGGCTCCGCTGAGAACGGTACGACGGTTCATGATGCAGGCTCCGCTGGCGGCTTCAGTTGCGGCGTGGCCGCGACCAGCCTTTGTGTCGCCGGATGGGTGGGGTTCGCAAGCACTGTTTGGGTGGCACCCTGTTCCACGATACGGCCCGCCTCCATCACCAGCAGGCGGTCGGTCAGGCGGCGCACGACTTCCAAATCGTGACTGACGAATAGCAAAGCGATGCCGTGTTCGCGCGTCAGGTTGGATAGCAGGTCGAGGATGCGGGCGCGCACTGTCACATCCAGCGCCGAGACGGCTTCATCCAGTACGATCAGATCCGGCTTGGTCATCAGGGCGCGGGCGAGCGCCACCCGCTGGCGCTGGCCGCCCGACATCTGGTGCGGCAGGCGGTTGAGGAAGGTGGCGTCGAGGCCTACCTGTTCCAAGGTTTGGGTGGCAAGGCGCTCAGGCTCCGCTGGCGGGATGTCGAGCAGATGCAGCGGTTCGCACAGCGAGCGGTAAATGCTCCAGCGCGGATCGAGGCTTGCCCCCGGATCCTGAAAAACGGGCTGAATGCGTTGGCGCATCTGGCGCTCTTGGCCTTTGTCGGTCCAATCGTGGCCGTTGATCAGGACGTGCCCGCTCTGAACCGGCTCCAAACCCGCCAAGGCCCGCAGAAGGGTGGACTTGCCACAGCCGCTTTCGCCGATCAGGCCGACGCTCTCGCCGCGTTTGATCGACAGGCTGATGCCATCCACGGCGCGGATTTCCGGTCCCTTGCCGAAGAGTTTTCGCGAACCGGCATAGGTGCGGACCACATCCACAGCTTGCGCCACCACAGGCGCGTCGGTTGCGGGGGGAATACGCGGCGGCGGCGTGTGCAGGGCATCGCGCAGCAGGGTTTGGCCATAGTCGCTGGTCAGACCCTCACGGCTCAAGGCCTCGGCGGGGGCGGTCTCGACGATGCGGCCTTGGCGGATCACGACCACACGGTCGGCCCGTTCTCGCGCCACGGCCAGATCGTGCAGGATCAGCAAGAGGCCCGCACCGCCTTCCTTGGCCCGCGCACACAACAGGTCCAGCACGAGCGCCTGATTGACGGGATCAAGGGCGCTGGTGGCCTCGTCGGCGATCAGCAGGCGCGGTTTTAGGGCGGTGGCCATGGCGATGGCCACGCGCTGGCGCTGTCCGCCGGAAAGCTGGTGCGGATAGAGGTCGAGGGTAAAGCGCGGTGCCGCCAAACCTGCATCGTCCAGTGCCTTGCGGGCGGCGGCGCGGCCCTCGGTTCGGGAGCAGCGGGTATGCAGGCGCACCACCTCGGCCACCTGATCGCCGATGGTCATGACGGGGTTCAGCGCCGTCAGAGGTTCCTGAAACACCATGCCGATGTCGCGGCCACGGATGGCCTGTAGCGCACGGTCATCGAGTGCGGTCAGGGATTGGCCGTCGAGTGCGATGTCACCCGTGAGTTTGGCCTGATCAGGGGCGAGGCCCAGTACGGACAGGGCCGTCAGGGACTTGCCCGAGCCGCTTTCACCGACGAGGGCGACGATCTCTCCCGCCGCGACGGACAGGTTGATGCTTGATAGCAGGGGGCGGCCATCGAGCGTTAGCGACAGGTTGCGGATCTCCAGAAGGCTCATGCTCAAACCTCCCGCCGCAGGCGCGGGTCGAGACGGTCGCGCAAACCATCGCCCAGCAGGCTGAGCGCCAGCACGGTCACGAAGATGGCAAGGCCGGGGAAGATGGCCAGCCACGGGGCCGTCCCGATCAGGGTCTGGCTCTCGGCCAGCATCCGGCCCCAGCTGGGGGCGGGCGGCTGTGCACCGAGGCCGAGGTAGGACAGGCCCGCTTCGGCGGCCACGCCCACGGCGAACTGCACGGCGGCCTGAACGCTGAGCAGGCCCAGAACGTGGGGCAGGATGTGCTGGACGGAAATGGACAGGTTGGAGCGACCCGCCGCACGGGCGGCGGTAACATAGTCCCTTTGCCACAGGCCCCGTCCGGCCCCGCGTACGACGCGCAGGAAGACGGGGATGTTGAACACACCCAGCGCGATGGCGGCATTGAACGCGCTCGGCCCTGTGGCGGCGGCCAGCATGACGGCGGTTAACAGCGACGGGAAGGCAAACACAAGGTCACCGCCGCGCATGATGATGTCATCGGCAAATCCCATGCGCGAGGCGGCCCATAGGCCCAGCGGCACGCCGAAGATCAGGCCGATCAGAACGCCTGCGCCCGCGACGCCCAGACTGTTGGCGGCCCCCGCCATCACCAACGACAGCACATCGCGGCCCAGCGCATCGGTGCCGAACAGGTGGCTGGCCGAGGGGGCCATCAGGCGGCTGGCGGTGTCCTGCGCCAACGGGTCTTGCGGCGTCCACACCATGGCCAGCACGGTCGTCGCCACCACGGCAACAGCCAGCGCCAGACCGATCTTGAGCGACAGCGGACGAATGGCGCGGAGGCGGTCGAAGCTTGCGAAAATCATCGGCCGCTCCTGTCGCTGTCACGCTGGCGCGGGTCGGCCACGGCATAGGCGATGTCCACCAACAGGCTGACGACCACGACCACGGCGACCAGCACCATGACCACGCCCTGTACCACGATCAGGTCGCGCTGGCTGACGGCCTGGAAGGCCAGACGGCCAAGGCCGGGCAGGGAAAAGACGTTCTCGATCACCACGCCGCCCGCCAAGAGGAAGGGCGCTTGCAGGCCCAACACCGTCAGCACCGGAATCCACGCATTGGGCAGGGCGTGACGGATCAGGGCCGCATTGCGCGACAGGCCCTTGGCGCGGGCAGTGCGGACGTAATCTTCGCTCAGGGTATCCAGCAGGGCGGTTCTCAGCACACGGGCCAGAATGGCGGCTTGCGGGGCGGCAAGGGCGATGGCGGGCAGCACAAGCGAGGTCCAGCCGCTGTACCCACCCGCCGGAAACCAGCCGAGCGTGACGGAAAACAGCAGGATTAGCAGCAGACCCAGCCAGAAGTTTGGAATGGCAATGCCCGCCTGCATCAGGGCAATCAGGCCGCCGTCTGCCGCCTTGCCGTGGTGACGTGCGGCAAGGACCCCGACGGGCAGGGCAATGACAATCGATAGCACCAAGGCCGACAGGGCCAGCGGCAGGGAGACGGCCAGCCGCTCTCCGATCAGGGCCGTGACGGGCGTTTGATAGGTATAGCTGGTACCGAAATCACCTCCCAGCAGCCCGCCCGTCCATGCCAGATACCGTTCGATCAGACCGCCGTTTAGGCCCATCTGTTCGCGCAAGGTGGCGATGGCCTCGGGGCTGGCGTTCAGGCCCATCATATAGGCGGCGGGGTCCCCCGGCAGGACCTGCAACAGGCCAAAGATCACCACCGATGCGGCGAGCAGGGTCAGGCCGTGGCCGAGCAACCGCTTGGCCGTCCACACCGCGCCCAGTTTCCAGACGCTGAAGGCGAGGGCGGCGATCAGGCCCGCCGCGATGATCCAGCTCCATGACAGGGGGGAGGCCGCGCGCGAGGATGCCACCGTGCCTGAACCCTCGCTGTGGACACCCGTCATATCATTGGCGGCGATGGGAGCGTTTATCCACAGGCCGTCGATGCCTTGGCGCGACACGCCGATGCGCGAGGACTGGAACAGGAAAACATTGACCGCGTCATCAGTGATCAGGCGCTGGACGTCGCCCAGAAGCTTGAGCCGCGTGGCCTCGTCCGGTGCGGTATTCACCTGCGCCAACAGGGCGTCAAACGCCGCGCTGTCATAGCCGAAATAGTAGTCCTTGCGGCCATAGATGTCATAATCCATCGGCTCGACATGCTCGACGATGGTCAGGTCGAACTGTTTGCGGCCAAACACCTGATCCAGCCATTGCGCCCATTCCAGCGTCTCGATCTTTACGCGGACACCAGCTTGCGCCAGTTGCGACACCAGCACCTCGGAACTGCGGCGGGCATAGGGACGTGGCGGGATACGCAGGGTCACGTCCAGCCCGTTCGGATAGCCTGCCTCGGCCAGCAGTTGGCGAGCCTTTTCCACATCGTGTGGATAACGGCCCGTCAGATCGACATAGCCCTCGGCCTGACGCGAGTAATGGCTGCCGATCGGCTGGCCGAAGCCGAACATGGCCCCGTCGATGATGGCCTTGCGGTCGATGGCGAAGGACAGGGCGCGGCGCACGCGGATATCGTTGAACGGGGCGCGGGCATTGTTCATCGCCATGATGACCTTGCCCTCGGATAGGCCTTGGGTCACCCGAAGGGCCGGATTGCGGCGTAGCTCGCCCACTGTCTCCGGTGCCGGATAGTTGGGGAAGGCGTCCACATCGCCCGCACGAACGGCGGCGAAGGCGGCGGCGGGGTCACCGATAAAGCGGAACACCACGCGGTCGATCTGCGGGGCGCGGCCCCAGTAATCCTCGCGGCGGACCAGTTCCAGCTCGCCCCCGCGCTGCCAGCGGGCAAGGCGATAGGGGCCGGTGCCTACCGGTTGGGTCGCATTGGTCGCTGCACTGGCGGGCGACACCATGGCCGCATCCCCCCACGCCAACAGATAGGGCAGGTTGGCCATGGGGCGCGACAGGCGGATAGTGACGGTGTGGGCGTCGATCACATCCACCGCACGGATGGGCGCGAACAGGGCCTTTTGCGCATTGGTCGAGCCCTCGGCCACGATACGCATCAAGGCATAGCGGACGGTGTTGCCGTCAAAGGCCGAGCCGTCGCTGAAAGTCACGCCGCGCTTGAGGTGGAAGGTCCACGACAGGCCGTCGGGTGACGCGCTCCAGCTTTCGGCCAGTTGCGGCGCGACCGTGCCATTGGGTGTCAGCCGCGTCAGACCTTCAAAGATGTTGGCATAGGTGATCTCGTCCACCGCCGCCGCCGCGCCCGTCGTGGGGTCCAGATGCGGTGGCTCCAGCGGCACGCCGACGACGATCCGGCTCTGCGGCGCGTCGGCTGAGGCCACAGGCGCGACCATCAAGGCCAGCGCTGCCGCCAACGCCTTTGCCATGCGCACCACGCCAGATTTTGCCGCTGAAAATGCCAAACAGACCGACCAGAAGTATACGAATGCGCTCGAGCTGAACGCGGCGCGGGCAAACTACTGGCTATAGTTCAAACGGACCAGCTTTATGCGTTTTGCAGGCGCTTCAGGTTGCTTCGCAGTTCTATAAGGGTTTCTTCCTCTGCATGTCGGAAGGCCCAGTTAGCTTGGATTGCTTCCTCGATCAGACGTGCTGCCAGTGCGCCCAGTGGTGTCATGCCACTCAGTTCAAGTGACCATGCCATAGGTTCGAAATGAGTGAACTGATTGCGAATGTCATCATGGAAACGCGTGAGCCATTTCCGCTCCATTTCGGAGATTTGAAGCCGCGGATAGCTAGCACCACCTCCACACTGACCATCCTTGCGGGCCTTCTTCAATAAGTCTGGGAAGGCTAGGAGTTTGGTTTGAGGAACTGGGCCACCCTGGTTGTAATGAAGTAGCCACGCAGCAGCGCATTTATCGCTCACAGCGCCAACCGGAATAGCGGTTGTGGTCAGATGTGCAACTAAAGTTCCCTGAAGGGCCGAATGTATCGCCAGTGCGAACCACTTCCATTCATGCTTGTCTGTTGACGCACTATCCCTGCATCTCAAAGCGTGTCGGACGGATGCGGCGATGTCTTCGATTTCGTCTGTGTGAAGCCAGTCTGAATGCGGTTCGGGTGCAGGCATACTTCCCCTCTAAGCTGTTTGCTTAGAGAGGAAGATCTAATGCAACGCTTAAAACTCCATGCTCAACCTGACGCCCACGGTGCGGCCCTGACGGGGGCTGGTGGTGGGGCGCGACGAGGAGTTGAAGCCGTTGCGGGTCTCTTCGTAATAGGTGTCGAACAGGTTGCGCGACCACAGCGAGACGCGCCAGTTGGCGTCTGACGGGCCTGCGGTCAGGCTGGCGTTGAACAGCCAGTAGTCGTCGATGATCGAGGCGGCAGTGACCGAATAGGTTTCGTCGCGGTAGTTGTAGTTGGTCTCGGCGCGCAGGTCCCATCCCTTGAACATCCAGTCATAGGCGACCTGACCGCCATAGTTCAGCTTGGGGAAGGCCAGACGCTCGCCCGAGCGGTCATTGGTGATGATGATGTCCCACGGGCCGTCCACCGGATTGGCGGCGTCGGTCGCCTTGCCGTCAACGGCGAAATATTCTTCATATTTGCCAGACTTGTAGCCAAGGTTCTGGCTGATCGTCAGGCCATCGAGCGGAACCCACGTCAGTTCGACTTCACCGCCGAAGATACGCGATTTCGGGGCATTGGTGATCTTGCCCAGCTGCCCACGCTCACGGCTGTATTCCAGCCCCTGAACCTGCTGGTTCTCATAGTCGTAGTAGAAGACAGCCCCGTTCAGGCGCAGCCGGTTGTCGAACAGATCCGACTTGATGCCAGCCTCATAGGCGATGACGATTTCCGGCTTGAAGGGCGTGGCGGAGGTGGCGTTATAGGTGGTGAAACCGCCCGACTTCACACCCCGCGCAATGCTGGCATAGAGCATGGCATTGTCGGTCAGATCATATTCCAGACCGATGCGGCCCGAGACTTCCGACATGTCGTTGTCATAGCGCTTCGCCGGAGCGGGAAGTGCGGGCGCGGTAAAGGTGCCCGGCGTCAGCAGCGAGCGCGTTTCCTTTTCCCAGCGTAGGCCGAGGATCAGGTTCAGGCGGTCGGTCGCCTGCCAGCTGTTGTGGCTGAAGATGCCATAGGCTTCGACATCCTGCTCATAGCTGGTGTTGATCAGGCCATTGATGCCGCGGAAACGGGTGTAGTAGCCGCCGTCATTGGTTTCGGTGGCATAGTGCGCCCCCACCATCCACTGCAGCGGGCCGTCGCTCTTGGAGGACAGGCGCAGTTCCTGGGCGAGGACTTCAATCTCGTTGTAGAAATAGACGTCGCTCTCGGCAAAGCGGGTGCTGTCCCAGTCGTTGTACTCGCTGCGCTCGAAGGTCTGATAGGCGCTGATGGAGCTGAGCTCTGCAAAGCCGAGGTCGGACTTGATACGCAGAGACAGGTCGAAGCCCTCGTTGTCGCGGCCGGGCTTGGCGTCGAGCGGCAGGCCCGCCGCGGCGGCCATGTCCGGTGCGATCTGCCAGCCGGTAATCCGCCACGCCGTGTCGGTCGGGTAGGTGATTGAACCGTCAGCCACGCGGTACGGGCCAAGCAGGCGGAAGCCGAGGCCTTCGGACTTGTCCTGTTGCCATGTGGCCGAGAGATTGGCGGTGGTGCGGTCCGACACATCCCATGTCAAACGCCCGCGGATGGCCGTCTTGTCGGTGTCGCCGAGGCTTTCGCCTGTATCGCGGTGGTATTGCCATGCACCGCCCTGTTCGGTGGTGGCGGACAGACGGCCCAGCAGCTTGTCGGTGATCGGGCCCGAGACAAAGCCCTCGATCTTGTAACGGTCATAGCTGCCGTATTCAGCGGTCAGGCCGCCTGAACGATAGGCGGTCGGGGCATTGGTGATGATGTTGACGGCGCCGCCGGTGGTGTTGCGGCCATAAAGCGTACCTTGCGGGCCGCGCAGAACCTCCATTCGAGCCACGTCGAACAGCGCGCCTTGTGTCGTCACCGTATAGGGGTGGGCCACTTCATCCACATAGACGCCGACGGTCGAGGCATTATTGGCCGAGAACTCGCGGGCACCGATGCCGCGGATGCGGAACTGGGGCTGGCCGCTGCCGAACTGGCTGTCGACCTCCATATTGGGGACGGCGTTCTCAAGGTCGTTGACGACACTGATCGCGCGCTCGTCCAGCGTCTGGCCGCCGATGATGCTGAGGGCGACGCCCACGTCCTGGCTGGCCTGTTCGCGGCGCTGGGCGGTGACGACGATGTCGCCGACGCGGGTGGTCTGGGCATCGTCGGCAGCCTGAACCTGTGCATGGGCCACGCCGCTTACGGCGAAAGCGAGCAGGCTTGCAGTCGAGGCGAGGAAGGCCTTGGTCATTTACGTCTCACAACAGGAATACGGGCAGTGAAAGGCCTGCCTGCGGGTCATCGCAGTTTGGGCCGTCAACGGCGAATGTTCGGTGGAGCCAGTGGCGTCGATCGGACGGATGGACCGCGCTCGATCCATCATTAACATCGTTGTCAGTATTCGCAATGCACAACCGCACCTTGCAGTGCAAGATGACGTGGCGTCAATGCAGAAATGCTGAGCCTGTTTTTAGACGGGGTCGTTAGCCCAGCGCATAGGGGATGACGCCGCGCTCGTTGGGGCGGACATGCAGTGTGCGGTCAATCGGCGGGAAGGCCCGCTGTTGGCAGTCCGTCCGTTCGCAGATGCGGCACGATACACCCATGCGGATTGGCGGGCCGTTCAGGTCCAGTCCCGCCGCATAGACCAGTTGGTCCGCATGCTCGATCTCGCAGCCGAGACCCAAGGCATAGCGGCGGTCTGGCTCAAGGTACGACCCGCCCGGTTTGGACACGCTCTTGGCGATGCAGATGTAGCGGCTGCCGTCCGGCATTTCCGACAGGTTCACAAGGATACGGTCGGGCGAGCTGAAGGCTTCGTGCACGTTCCACAGCGGACAGGCCCCGCCGAAACGGGCGAACTGGAAGCGGGTGGCACTGTGGCGTTTGGTGATGTTTCCGGCCATGTCCACGCGCGCGAAATAGAACGGCACGCCGCGCCAACCGGGGCGCTGCAAGGTGGACAGGCGCTGGCACACCTGTTCGAAACTGGTGTGGAAGCGTTGGCGCATCAGATCGACGTCGTGGCGCAGATCGCGAGCGCTGTCGAGGAAGCGGCGATAGGGCATCAGGATCGCCCCCGCCGCATAGTTGGCCAGCCCCACGCGGCACACATCGGTTGCCGCTTGGGTGTCGAAATTGGCGCGGACCAACTCGTCCTCGATTGCGTCGGCAAAGACCAAGAGGCCCAGCTGGTGCGCCATCTGGAAGCTGCGTGTCGCGGCGGGAAGAGCAGGGTCGATGTAGAGGATGCGGGCCTGTGGATCATAGCGCCGCATCAGTCCCTCACCATAGGCCACCCGTACGCCGCACAGGTCGCCAAGCGCCTGTTCCAACAGGCGTTCGGGGTGGTTGGCGGCCCCGATGGACAGGCGCTCGGCCAGCTGTTCGGCTGCTTGGTCCAGCACGTCGATATAGTTGTCGCGATAGTGGAAGAAGTCGCGCACCGCCTCATAGGGCAGGACGGGGGCGGATACTTGTTTCTCGTCGCGGCCCAGCGTCTCGTTCAGGGTCTTTAGCCTGTCATCCAGACGGCGATAGTTCTGGTGCAGGGTCAGGAACTGCCTCGCCAGACGCGGCGCATTGGTGACGGCGTGCTTCAGTTCGGCGGGCGAGGGGATTTCGCCCGATCCGGCCACGTCGGTCACCGCCTCGCGCAGGTCCGCGATCAGGCGGGCGTCGCCCTCTAGATCGAAGATGCTGGCGTCCACGTCAAAGGCGCGGGTGAGCGAGATCAGGACCCGCGCGGTGGCCGGTCGCTGGTTGGTTTCGATCTGCGAAAGATAGGACGGCGACAACGCCAGACGGCTCGCGCACTGGTCCAGGGTCCAGCCCTTGGCCTCACGCAATTTGCGAACCTTGTTACCTAAGAATAGCTTCTCGCCCATTTTGCAACTTTGCAAACGCCCCCGAAAACCTTGGCAAGCTCACACACTTCCGCACGATTTGCAAAGTTGCGATTGCCTTTTTGCAAGGACCGCTGTTCTTTCCAGAAACATTTCGTGAGGGAGTCGGATTTCCATGACACAGGCCATCCTCGAGGAACTCGAGCGCCGTCGCCTTGCTGCCCGTATGGGCGGGGGCGAAAAGCGCATCGCGGCCCAGCATGCCAAGGGCAAGCTGACCGCGCGCGAGCGCATCGACGTGCTGCTTGACGAGGGCAGCTTCGAAGAGACGGACATGTTCGTGGAGCACCGCAGCCACGAGTTCGGCATGGAAAAGCAGCGCATTCCGGGTGACGGCGTCGTCGCCGGTCGCGGCACCATCAATGGCCGTCTGGTCTTTGTGTTCTCCAAGGACTTCACCGTTTTTGGCGGCTCTCTGTCGGGCGCGCATGCGGCCAAGATCGTCAAGCTGCAGAAGATGGCGCTAACGGCGGGTGCGCCGATCATCGGCCTGTTCGATGCGGGCGGTGCGCGTATTCAGGAAGGCGTGGAATCGCTGGCCGGTTACGCCGACATCTTCCTTCAGAACACGCTGGCTTCAGGCGTCATCCCGCAGATCTCGGTCATCATGGGGCCGTGCGCGGGCGGCGATGTTTACTCGCCCGCCATCACCGACTTCATCTTCATGGTGAAGGACACGTCCTACATGTACGTGACCGGCCCCGACGTGGTAAAGACCGTCACCAACGAGGTGGTCAGCCACGAGGATCTCGGCGGCGCGCGCGTTCACGCGGGCAAGTCGGGCGTGGCCGATGGCGCGTTCGAGAACGACCTTGAGGCTCTGGCCGAGGTTCGCCGCCTGATCGGCTTCCTGCCGCTGTCGAACCGCGAAAAGCCTCCGGTTCGCGAAACCTATGACGAGGCCGACCGCGAGGAAGCCTCGCTGGACACCCTCGTTCCGGCCAATCCGAACCAGCCCTATGACATGAAGGAACTGATCCTGAAGGTCGTCGACGAGGCTGACTTCTTCGAGATCGGTGCCGACTTCGCCAAGAACATCATCTGCGGCTTCGGCCGTCTGGATGGCCAGACCGTCGGCATTGTCGGCAACCAGCCGCAGACGCTGGCGGGCGTTCTGGATATCGACTCGAGCCGCAAGGCTTCGCGCTTTGTGCGTTTCTGCGATGCCTTCAACATCCCGCTGGTCACCTTTGTGGACGTTCCGGGCTTCATGCCGGGCACCAAGCAGGAATACGGCGCCCTGATCAAACACGGTGCCAAGCTGCTGTTTGCCTATGCCGAGGCCACCGTGCCGAAGCTGACCGTCATCACCCGCAAGGCCTATGGCGGTGCATACGACGTGATGTCGTCCAAGCACCTGCGCGGCGACGTCAACTATGCATGGCCGACCGCCGAGATCGCCGTCATGGGGGCCAAGGGCGCCGTGGAAATCATCTTCCGCAAGGAAGCGGGCGATCCCGAAGCTCTGGCCGCGCGTGAAGCCGAATACAAGGAACGCTTCGCCAACCCGTTCGTGGCGGCTGGCCTCGGCTATATCGACGACGTCATCATGCCGCACGGCACCCGTCGTCGCCTGATCAAGGCCCTCGGCACGCTGAAGAACAAGGTCCAGGAAAACCCTTGGAAGAAGCACGACAACATCCCGCTGTAGTATGAAAGTTCCCCTGACATTCGCAAAAATGGCGGCGACAGTGGCGCTCACAATCACGGTGGGTGCTTGCATCCGCACGAACGAGCACAGGACGTTGCCGCCAATAACTGCCAGCATTGACGAGGTACGTGTCTATGCGGAGGGGCATTGCGAAGATCAGGTTGATCGAAGTGCAGGACTCTGCAAATCCATTGTCGACCCGCAAACGATCTCTAAACTTGTGGTGTTCGTGAATGCGCGCCCTGATGGATGGGCAACGCCTTGGGCTGGTAATCCCATCCATAAGATCAAGGTTGAGTTTCTCTCAGCTGGACGTGTCGACAGCTACCTAGGCTTTGATCAGGGATCTCTGGAGCGCGGCCATTTTTTAAGCCGCAGTGCATCCAATGCTGAGATCGCTGAGCTTATCAAACTAACTCAAATCGATCCTTCTGTTCTTGATCGCCCAGCGAAACAGAATTCAAGAAAAGCGAACTGATCATGTTCAATAAAATCCTCATTGCCAACCGCGGCGAGATTGCTGTTCGCGTCATCAAGACCTGCCGCAAGATGGGCATCAAGACGGTGGTGGTTTACTCCGACGCCGATGCCGGTTCGCTTGCGGTCGAGATGGCGGATGAAACCGTTCACATCGGTCCGTCGCCGGCCAACCAGTCCTATCTGATCCAGGACAAGATCGTGGACGCCGTGAAGCAGACGGGCGCACAGGCTGTGCATCCCGGCTTTGGCTTCCTGTCGGAAAACGCCAGCTTTGCGCGTCGTCTGAAGGAAGAGGGCATCGCCTTCATCGGTCCGAACCCCGAGGCGATTGACGCCATGGGCGACAAGATCACCTCCAAGAAGTTCGCAGCCGAAGCGGGCGTTTCGACCGTTCCGGGTCACATGGGCCTGATCGAAACGACCGAAGAGGCCGTGAAGATCGCTGGCGAGATCGGCTATCCGGTCATGATCAAGGCCTCGGCTGGTGGCGGCGGCAAGGGTATCCGCGTTGCCCATTCCGACGAGGACATGGCCGAGGGCTTTGCTGCCGTTAAGGCCGAGGCGATCAACGCCTTTGGTGACGACCGCGTGTTCCTTGAAAAGTTCATCGTCGATCCGCGCCACATCGAGATTCAGGTGCTGGGCGACAAGCACGGCAACGTCATCCACCTGTTCGAGCGTGAATGCTCGATCCAGCGCCGTAACCAGAAGGTCATCGAAGAGGCCCCGTCACCGCTGCTGGACGAAGAAACCCGTGCCGCCATGGGCGCGCAGGCTGTCGCTCTGGCCAAGGCCGTGAACTATGACTCGGCGGGCACCGTCGAGTTCGTCGCCGGTCAGGACAAGTCCTTCTACTTCCTCGAGATGAACACCCGCCTTCAGGTCGAGCATCCGGTGACCGAACTGATCACCGGCGTCGATCTGGTGGAACAAATGATCCGCTCGGCATGGGGCGAGCATCTGAACCTCAAGCAGGAAGATCTGAAGATCAACGGCTGGGCCATCGAGAGCCGCATCTATGCCGAGGACCCCTATCGTGGCTTCCTGCCGTCGATTGGTCGTCTGGTGCGCTATGAGCAGCCGACCGAGGGCCAGCAGGACGGTTACGTCGTGCGTAATGATAGCGGCGTCCGCGAGGGCGACGAGATCAGCATGTTCTACGACCCGATGATCGCCAAGCTGTGCGCATGGGGCGAAACCCGCGATGCCGCGATCAAGGGCATGGCCCGCGCTCTGGAAGACACCCACCTTGCGGGCCTTGGCCACAACGTGCCCTTCCTCGCCGCCGTGATGGATCAGGAACGCTTCCAGTCGGGCAAGCTGACCACCAACTACATCAAGGACGAGTTCCCCGAAGGCTTCAACGGCGTGGCACCGACCGCCCTTCAGGTGAAGCAGATGATCGCCTCTGCCGTCGCCATGAACGAAGTCATTGCCGAGCAGGACGGTGATCCGTCCGAGCGTTCGGAATGGACGGTTCTGGTCGGCAAGGACGCCTATGAGGTCGAGGTCGGTTACGACGAGGCAGAGGACCTGAACGTCATCATCAATGACGAGGTGGTGGTGCTGTCGGAAATCGACTGGCGTCCGGGCCTGTCCCTGTTCCGCGCCGTGCTGGACGACGAAGCCTTTACGCTGGAAGTGAAGCGCGCCGCCGATGGGTTCGACATCCGTTCGCGTGCCGCCAAGGCTCGCGTGCGTATCGTGCGCCCCGAAGTGGCCGCCCTTTACGAAATGCTGCCCGAGAAACAGGCCGCTGATACCTCCAAGCTGACGCTGTCGCCGATGCCGGGCCTTGTCGTCGACATCCCCGTCGTCGAAGGTCAGGAAGTGAAGTCGGGCGAAACCGTTGCCATCATCGAAGCCATGAAGATGCAGAACATCCTCAAGGCCGAGCGTGACGGCAAGGTGAAGTCCGTAAAGGCCAAGGCCGGCGACCCTGTCGCCGCCGACGACGTTCTGGTGGAGTTCGAGTAAGACCCATGAGCCAATTCCCCGTCCCCTCGCCACTGGAATGGCGCGATGCCGCCATCAAGGCGCTGAAGGATCGCCCGCTGGAAAGCCTCGTCCATCTGGATGCGGACCAGCTGGCGACCCGCCCGCTGTATGGCACGGCCAATGCCTCGGGCGCGGTGTTCGCGCCGCGTCCCAGCGACAGCGAAGGTCGCGCGTGGGACCTGCGCACGATCAACGAGGGCGGGGATGCCGCCGCCATGAACAAGGCGGTGCTGACCGATCTGGAGAACGGGGCCGCGTCGGTCCTGTTGTCGGGTCCGGTGGTGAAGGACGCCGCCGCACTGGCCACCGCGCTGGAAGGCGTGGCGTTGGAGCTGGCTCCGGTCGCGCTGGATGCCGGATTTGACGGGGTGAAGGCGGGCGAGGCGCTGGACGCCGTGGCCAAGGCCTCGCCGCGTGCCAAGCTGTCTTTCCACCTCGACCCGATCTCGGCCTATGCCCGCTCGGGCGGTGCGCCGGAGGACTTTGCCAAGATCGTCAGCGAAGCGGCGCAGAAGGCCGCGGGCTGGTCGAACACCTATCCGGAAGCACGTCTGTTCCTTGCATCGGGACAGGTGGCCCATGAGGCGGGCGCGTCGATCGGTCAGGAACTGGCCTTTGCCCTGTCGTCGGCGGTGCTTTACGTCAAGACGCTGGTGACGGCGGGTGTTTCTGTCGAAAAGGCACTGGCCTCGGTGACGCTGGGCGTCGCAGTGGACCAGCAGTATTTCGACAGCCTGTCCAAGATCCGCGCCCTGCGTATCCTGTGGTCGAACGTGTCCAAGGCTTTCGGCCATGAGGTTCAGGCCCAGATCGAGGCCCGTTCGTCGCGCCGCATGCTGGCCTCGCGCGATCCGTGGCCGAACATGCTGCGCCTGACCGCTGCAGGTTTCGCGGGCAGTGTCGGCGGGGCCGATATCGTGGTGCTGGACGGCTTTACCCGTGCGGCGGGCCTGCCCGATGACTTTGCCCGCCGTCAGGCGCGCAATACCCAGCTGATCCTGATGGAAGAGAGCAATCTGGGCCGCGTCGATGATCCGGCTTCGGGTAGCTGGTATCTGGATGCCCGCACCCGCGAACTGGCCGAGGCGGCTTGGACCGAGTTCCAAGCATATGAGGCCGAGGGTGGCATCGTCGCCTTCCTTGAGGGCGGTCTGGTGCAACAGCGCATCGCCCGTGCCCGCGAGTTCGCCGAAAAAGCCTATCAGAACGGCGTGGCACAGATCGTCGGCGTCACCAAATTCGTGGACCCCGATGTGCGCGGCGTGATCGTCAGCCAGGCCGACGACGAAGTGCCGACCTATGGCGCGTTCGAGCCGCTGAAACCCGTCCGTATTGCCGCCGCGTTCGAGGAGGCAGGCCAATGAGCTTCCCTGATTTCTCCAAGCTGAAACTGGAACTGGGCACCACGGGCCAAGGCCCCGCCCGCGAGGCATGGACCACGCCCGAGGGCATCACCGTCCAGCCTTCCTATGACGCCTCCGCCATCGAGGGCCTCGACTTCCTCGAGGGTCTGCCCGGTTTCGCACCCTTCGTGCGTGGCCCGTATCCGACCATGTATGCCGGTGCGCCGTGGACCATCCGCCAGTATGCGGGCTTCTCGACCGCTGAAGAGTCCAACGCCTTCTATCGCCGCAACCTCGCGGCGGGCCAAAAGGGCCTGTCGGTCGCCTTCGACCTCGCCACCCACCGTGGCTATGACAGCGACCATCCGCGCGTGAAGGGCGATGTCGGCATGGCCGGTGTGGCCATCGACAGCATCCTCGACATGCGCACCCTGTTCGACGGCATCCCGCTGGACAAGATGTCGGTGTCGATGACCATGAACGGCGCGGTTCTGCCGATCCTCGCCCTTTATGTCGTGGCGGGTGAAGAGCAGGGCGTCGAGCACGCCCAACTGACCGGAACCATTCAGAATGACATTCTGAAGGAGTTCATGGTCCGCAACACCTACATCTATCCGCCGTCGCCCTCGATGCGGATTATTTCGGACATCTTCGAGTGGACCTCGAAGGAGACGCCGAAGTTCAACTCGATCTCCATTTCCGGCTACCACATGCAGGAAGCGGGGGCGTCTGCGGATATTGAGCTGGCCTATACGCTTTCGGACGGCATCGAATACCTGCGCGCCGGCAAGGCTGCGGGCATGGCGGTCGATACCTTCGCGCCGCGCCTGAGCTTCTTCTGGGCCATCGGCATGAACTACTTCATGGAAGTGGCCAAGATGCGCGCCGGTCGCCTTCTGTGGGCCGAGGCCGTGAAGAAGGAAGGCGGCGTCAATCCCAAGTCGCTGTCCTTGCGTACCCACTGCCAGACCTCGGGCTGGTCGCTGGCCGCGCAGGATGTGTTTAACAACGTCTCGCGCACCATGATCGAGTGCATGGCTGCCGCCGGTGGCCAGACGCAGTCGCTGCACACCAATGCTCTGGACGAGGCACTGGCCCTGCCGACCGACTTCTCGGCCCGCATCGCCCGCAACACGCAGATTCTCGCCCAGCAGGAAACCGGCCTGACCCGCGTGATCGACCCGTGGGGCGGCTCGCACTATGTCGAGCGCCTGACCCACGAAATCGCCACCAAGGCCCGCGCCCTGATGGCCGAGGTCGAGGAATACGGCGGCATGGCTAAGGCCATCGAAGCCGGCATTCCGAAGCTGCGTATCGAAGAGTCGGCAGCCCGCACTCAGGCCCGTATCGATACGGGCCAGCAGACCGTGGTCGGCGTGAACAAGTACCTGAACCCTGTCGTTGACGACATTCCGATGCTGAAGGTCGACAATGCCGAGGTCCGCGCCCGCCAGATCGAGAAGCTGCAACGCCTGCGTGCCGAGCGTGACGAGGCTGCCGTGCAAGCGGCCCTGACCGAACTGACCAACGGCGCACGCGGCAATGCCAACCTGATGGAACTGTCGGTGCGTGCCGCCCGTGCCAAGGCCACCGTGGGCGAAATCTCCGACGCGCTGGAGGCTGCCTTCGGTCGCCACGTCGCCGAGGTGAAGACCGTCTCGGGCGTCTATGCCAAGGAAGCGGGCAACGATCCCAAGGTCGTCCGCGCCAAGGAAATGGTCGCCGCCTTCGTTGAAAACGACGGTGGTCCGCCGCGCATCCTGATCGCCAAACTGGGGCAGGACGGTCACGACCGTGGCCAGAAGGTCGTGGCGACCGGCTATGGCGACATCGGCTTTGATGTGACGGCGGGGGCTCTGTTCCAGACGCCTGCCGAAGCCGCCCGCGATGCCGTTGAAAAGAACGTCCATGCGGTCGGTGCCTCGTCGCTGGCGGCAGGTCACCTGACGCTGGTGCCGGAACTGAAGGCCGAACTGGCCAAGCTGGGCCGCGAGGACATCATGATCGTGGTCGGCGGCGTGATCCCGCCGTCGGACGTGCAGCCTCTGCTGGATATGGGCGCGGCTGCCGTCTATCCGCCCGGCTCCGTGATTGCCGACACGGCGGCGGACCTGATCGAAAAACTGAACGAGCGTCTGGGCTATGCTCAACCGAAAGCGGACAAGAAGTGATGATCGGTAATCTGAATCACGTTGGCGTTGCCACGCCGTCGATCGAAGAGTCGATCAAACTGTACCGCGACATCCTCGGTGCCACCAAGATCGGCAAACCGTTCGATCTTCCGGCGCAGGGCGTGAAGGTCTGCTTCGTCGATACGCCGACCGCGCAGATCGAGCTGATCGAGCCGTTTGACGAAAACAGCCCGATCGTCGGCTTCCTCGCCAAGAACCCCAAGGGCGGCCAGCACCATGTCTGCTTTGAGGTCGAGGACATCCACGCCGCCGTGGCCGAGATGCGTGCCAAGGGCGTGACCATCCTCGGCACCGGCGAGCCGCGTATCGGTGCGCATGGCACGCCTGTCGTCTTCCTTCATCCGAAGGAGATGGGCGGCGTCCTGATCGAACTGATGGAAAGCCCCAAGGGCGACCACCACTAAGACAACGAGAGGCCCGCAGGTGACTGCGGGCCTTTTTCGTTTCGCGCATACAATAAGGCCCGCCGTTTCCGGCGGGCCTTTCGTTTTTAGAAGATGATCTTGCGGAAGTTGATCCGGAAGGTGCGGCCCATCGGGTCCATATAGTCGGGCTGATAGGACAGGGGCGTTTCGCCGAGGGCGTTCGTGACCTTGATCTTCTCGTCGAAGATATTCTCGATGCCGATCGAAACGCGCGAGCCTTCCAGCCACGGGAATTTCTCGACCCAGCGGGTGCGCTGGCCGAGGTCCGCGAACATGTTCAGGTTCACGGTCGCCAGATCCGAGAAGTTCAGGTCGCCCGAATTGCCACCCGAGACGCGTGTGCCCTCGGCCCAGTTGGCGTTCAGGAAGGCACCCATGCCGCTCTTGAACACACCGGCCTGAAGCTGGACCTCGTTGCGCGACTGGCCGCCGCGCGAGCCCGTGGCACCGCCGTCCAGCATGTCGATGACCGGCAGACCGTCACGGATCGTCAGTTCATCGGTCATGCGATAGGTGTGGTACAGGCTGACGTTGAAGCGGCCTTGGCCCGGCAGCATCTGGCCACCGCGTCCACCGCGACCGCCGCCGCCGCCCATGCGCGGGCCGCCGCCGCCAGGGCCACCAGCACCCATGCGTGGACCGCCAGCCGGAGCGCCA
>NZ_CAMZFB010000022.1 GCF_947305955.1 uncultured Brevundimonas sp. | reverse complement strand
CGTCGGCTCCGGCTTGGGCGGGGTCGGCGTCGGCTCGGGCGGCGGGGGCGAAGGCTCAGCGGCCTGCGGCAGGTCCTGCGGCGAGGTCGATCCGTCCTCGGGGCTGTGGTCCGGCTGCGGATTGTCTGCCGGTGCCGCTTCAATCACGACATCGGACACAATGCTGACCGGCACCGAATTGACCAGCGGCAAGGGCTCGGCCTTGCGGTTGCTCAGCGTCAGAAGGCTGAGCAGCACAACGCCGGCGTGAAGCGCCAGCGATCCGATCAGGGCGGGGGACGGCCTACGCATCCAGCCTTAGGCTCCTGCCGCCTCTGCGGTGTCTGTGATCAGGTTCAGCTTGGTGAAGCCGGTCGCCGACAGGCGGGCCATGACGCGGGCCACGGCCTGATAGGGGGCACGGCCATCGGCGCGGATGAAGATCTGCTTTTCGCGCGCGTTCTCGCCCGCTTCCTCGCCGACGCGGACCGGAAGCTGTTCCCAGCTGACCTCGGATTCGCCGACATAGATCGAGCCGTCATCCTTGATGGAGACAGACACCGGCTTGTCGTTCACCTCGACGGCGCTGGCCTCGGTCTTGGGCAGTTCCACCGGAACGCCGACCGTGATCAGCGGTGCCGACACCATGAAGATGATCAGCAGCACAAGCATCACGTCCACCAGCGGCGTGACGTTGATCTCGCTCAGCGGGCGCTTGCGGGCGCGGCGACGGCCGCGACCGCCTCCTCCGCCCGATCCTCCTGCGGCCATACCCATGGCTTAGTGGCCCCGACGGATGTTCAGGTCCGAAGACGGAACAGGCGGCGGCGGCGGGGTGGCCGGACCGGCCAGACGGCGGGCCAGCGCAGCGGACAGGTCGTCGGCAAAGGTTTCGAGACGGCCCGTAAACTTGCCAGCCGTCACCGAAAAGGCATTGAAGGCCATATAGGCCGGAATGGCGGCGGCCAGACCGATGGCCGTGGCGAACAGGGCCTCGGCGATGGCCGGAGCCACGGTCGTCAGATTGGTGTTACCGGCGGCGGCGATGCGGTCAAAGGCATTCATGATGCCCCAGACGGTGCCGAACAGGCCGATGAAGGGCGAGGCGGTGGCGACCACCGACAGAACGCCCAGACCGTTTTCGATCTTTTGCGTCTCGCGCGAGATCACCGAGTCCATCGCGCGGTCGATGCGGTTCAGCAGGGCCTGACCCTGTGCATCGGTCAACGGACCACGCTGGCGGGCCTCTTTCCAGTCCTGCAGGGTAATCTGCAGCATGCGCGGCAGAGGATCGGCCGGATGCGGGCCTGCGGCAGCGGCGGCCTCTTCCAGCGAGCGCGTCTCGATCAGTTGTTCGAACTCATTGGCGCGCTTGAACATGGCGCTGAAGCGGAAGGCCTTGTCGAGGATCACCGCCCACGACCAGAGCGAGGCAATCGCCAGCCCGATCATGATCACCTTCACCACCCAGTCGGCGGACATGAAGAGTTCGATGGGGTTCAACAGCGAGGCGTCGACAGGGGGAGCCATTCAATGATCCTTGGTCGCTTCCGGAAATCCTGTACCTTTGAGAGACGCAACAGATGGCGAATTCAAGGCAATATCGGCGATCTAGCCAACCATAACGCACACGTCACCCCATAAGGCTCTGACATAAGCGTTATCGGCTTATTTCTTAACGGAATTTAACGGTTTAGGACGCGTCGGACGGTCCCGACAGCCACGGCTCGACCTTTTGCATCAAAAGCTTGCTTGGGCGACGCGGACGACCATCCATGTGGATGCAGGCGGCGACCACATCGGCCTTGGCCAGAACCTCGCCGTCACGCTCGATCGTCTGTTTGATCAACATGCGAACGCCCTTCACCACCTCATAGCGGGTGCGCACGATCAGGGCGTCGTCGATCTTGGCCGGCCGGACGTATTTGATGTTCAACTCGCTGACGACAAAGGCCAGCGGATCATCGCTTTCCAGCAGGTCGGTATGGCCAATCCCCGCCGCCCGCAGGAAGTCCGACCGCCCGCGCTCGAAATAGCGGACATAGTTAGCGTGATAGACCACGCCCGTAAAATCGGTGTCCTCGTAATAGACACGCACAGGCAGCAGGTGATCCTTAGCCTCGAAACGGCCAGCGGTGGGGAGATCGGTCATACCCCTGACTTCGCGCTTATTTGAGGGCGAAGCAAGCGCAGCCTAGGCAGCGGCCTTGATCTCAAAGCTCAATCCCGCAGCCTTCATCAGCTTGAGGATGGTGTCGAACGAAGGGTTCCCCTCAGCCGACAGCGCCTTGTATGCGCCCTGACGGCTGATACCTGCGGATGCCGCCGCTCCGCTTATCCGGTTATGCGCCTTGAGCGCGTCTGCCAACGCCGCACGAAACAGGCGGGTGTCACCCTCGCCATCATCCAGCGCAGCTTGCAGATAGTCGGCGATATCCTCAGGCGTTCGTAGATGCTCGGAAACATCAAAAGCCTTAGTTGCGATATCGGACATGGCGTCAAACCTCAGTAGATAAAGCGATGGCCGTCTTGATGTCCTGCGTTTGGGAGCTTTTGTCTCCGCCACACAGAAGAATGATGACCTCGCTTCCACGCCGCACGAAATACAATCGATAGCCCGGCCCAAAGTGAATGCGGGTCTCGCTGACGCCAGCCCCGACAGGTTTCACGTCCCCAAGATTGCCCAAGGACATCTTGCGGATGGCGAACAGAACTTTGGAGCGTGCCTTGCGATCACGCAGGTCATCGAGCCACTGATCAAACCGAACTGTGCTTCGTACTTCAAACGCCATCCAGCATACCCCTGTTTGCCAGACTGTCAACTATAGATGACAGGTGTCGATTCTTGTACGCGCCCTACTTCCCAAACAGATCCGGCGAACTGGGCGTAGGCGGCGGCGCTGACAGGCCCAGATGTTCATACGCGCGCGCACACGCCATACGGCCGCGGGGAGTGCGCATGATGAAGCCCTGTTGCAGCAGATAGGGTTCGATCACGTCCTCGACGGCGTCGCGGGCTTCGGCGATGGCGGCGGCGAGGGTGTCCATGCCGACGGGACCGCCGCCATAGTTTTCGATCAGGGCCTTGAGGAAGCGGCGGTCATTGCTGTCCAGACCCGCTTCATCGACTTCCAAACGGGCCAGCGACTGCGCGGCCACCAGACGATTGATGAGCGGAGCGCCCGCCGCATCGGCGAAGTCGCGCACGCGGCGCAGCAGACGGCCCGCGATACGCGGCGTCCCGCGCGAGCGCGAAGCGATCTCGAACGCGCCCTCGGCGTCGATCTCCGCGCCCATTTTGCGGGCGGTGCCGCGCACCACCATGGTCAGTTCTTCTGGGCTGTAGAACTCCAGCCGCAGGGGGATACCGAAACGGTCGCGCAAGGGCGTGGCCAGCAGGCCCGCGCGGGTCGTCGCCCCCACCAGCGTGAACGGGGCCAGATCGATCCGCACCGAGCGGGCGGAGGGTCCCTCGCCGATGATCAGGTCCAGCACATGGTCTTCCATCGCGGGATAGAGGACTTCCTCGACCTGAGGCGACATGCGGTGGATTTCGTCGATGAACAGCACATCGCGCGGTTCGAGATTGGTCAGGATGGCCGCGAGGTCGCCCGGCTTACCCAGAATGGGACCGGAGGTGGCGCGGAAACCCACGCCCAGCTCACGCGCCACGATCTGCGCCAGCGTCGTCTTGCCCAGCCCCGGAGGCCCGAACAGCAGGACGTGGTCCATCGCCTCTTGGCGCTTTTTCGCGGCCTCGATGAAGATCGACAGATTGTCCTTGGCCTTGGGTTGGCCGACGAACTCCGACAGGGTTTGCGGACGAAGGGCGCGGTCGAATGCCTCGCCCGCCATGGCCTCGCCGCTCAGGATACGCTCGCTCATTTACCCAGTTCCTGAAGCGCGGCGCGGATGATGGCGGACAGGCCCGCCTCCTCGCCCTTGGCTTCCAGCGCGACCTCGACGGCGCGGCGGGCGTTGACCTCGGCAATGCCCAGACCCAGCAGCGCGGCCACGGCCTCGCCCGCAATCGAGGGCACCGGCGCGGCGGCAATCTCGGTATGAACGCCCGCAGCGGTCGGGGTGAAGGTGGTATCGCCCAGCGGCTTGCCCTTCAGCTCCGTCACGATACGCAGCGCCAGTTTCGGCCCCACGCCATTGGCACGGGCCACGGCGGCCTTGTCCTCACGCGCCACGGCATTGGCCAGATCGGACGGCGGCAGCACATCGAGAACCGCCAGCGCTGCCTTGGGGCCGACGCCCTGAATGGCCAGAAGGGTCGTAAACGCCTTGCGCTCGTCTCGGCTGAAGAAGCCGTAAAGGCGCGGGCCTTGGTCCTCGGACCATTGCGAATGGATATAGACGGTGGCCTCGGCATTGGGGGCCAGACGCGACAGGGTGCGCGATCCGCAGGTGGCGACATAGCCGACCCCGCCGCAGTCGATGATGCAGTGGTCCAGCTCGACCTCGGCAACAATGCCTTTCAAACGACCGATCACGCGGCACCTTTAACTAGAGATTCCAACAGCGCACGCTTGCGAAGCTGTGCGTGGGTGATGGCGACGGCCAGGGCATCGGCGGCGTCGGCCTTGGCCCCCTTGGAAGTCGGCAACAGGCGCGCCACCATATAGGCGATCTGGGTCTTGTCGGCGTGACCGGCACCGACCACGACCTTTTTGATCAGGTTGGCGGGGTATTCCCCCACCGACAGGCCATAGGTGGCAGCCCCGAGGATAACGGCCCCGCGCGCCTGACCCAGTTTCAGGGTCGAGGCGGGATTGACGTTGACGAACACCTCTTCGACCGCCGCCTCGTCGACCTGATAATCGTGGCAGATGGCGTGGATGCCGTTCATCAGCGCCAGCAACCGCTCCGAAAACGGCAGGGTATCGTCAGGCGCGATCACGCCATGCGCGATCCAACGCAAACGCGAGCCTTCGGCTGCGATCACGCCCCAGCCGGTCTTGCGTAGGCCGGGGTCGATCCCGACGATTCTGATGGTTTCGTTCGTCATCTGTTCACGTCATGCCCCAAAGATAGTTAGCAGACAATGACCGGATGCCGCTTTTCCCCTTGCATGACCTCGCCAAGGTTGGCCTACCAGAGATTGCGGAAGCCACGCCCGATGTGACGCAGCCGCACAGCTTTTACAGCGTGACGGCGCACAGCCGAAGTAAGGGTACCGCATGACATCCTCCCCCGCTCCGGTCCTGTCACGGCAAGCCTGGATCATGATCGCCGCCAGCGCCGCCATCGTCACTCTGGCCATGGGCGTGCGCCAGTCGTTCGGGCTCTATCTGACGCCGATGGTTATGGATCTGGGGATCAGCCGCCAGACCTTCGGCTTTGTGCTGGCCCTGCAGAACCTGTTGTTCGGGGCGGTCCAGCCCTTTGTCGGGGCCTATGCCGACAAGCATGGCGCGGGGCGCGTGCTGTTGATCGGTACCGCCATGTATGCGGCAGGCATGGTGATCACCGCCTATGCCACCAATGCCTTGGGGATCGGTATCGGCTTCGGCGCGCTGGTGGGCATGGCCATGTCGGGCTGCACCTTTGTTGTGACCATGGGTGCGGTCGGCAAGATCGTGCCCCCGCACAAACGCACCCTCGCGTTTGGCATCATCACCGCGGGCGGCTCGCTGGGCCAGTTCTTCGTCGTGCCGCTGGCACAGGCGCTGATTGACGCCATCGGCTGGCAGAACAGTTTGACGGCGCTAGCAGCCATGCTGCTGCTGATCGTGCCGCTGGCCTTTGGGTTGATGACGCGGCGCGGTGCCGTTGCCGCTTCCCGCCCCGAAGGTCTGCCGCTGGGTCAGGCCCTGAAACAGGCCTTTGCCGACCACAGCTGGTGGCTGCTGTTCGGTGGCTATTTCGTCTGCGGTTTCCATGTCGCCTTCGTGGGTATCCACTTCCCCGCCTACATCACCGATCAAGGCCTGCCTGCCAGTGTCGGCGCCACGGGGCTGGCGCTGATCGGCCTGTTCAACATCCTCGGCTCGTGGATGTGGGGTGCATGGGGCGGGAAATACTCCAAAAAGCATCTGCTGGCCGTGCTCTATGCCCTGCGTGGCGTGGCCATCATCGTGTTTCTGATGGTGCCGCTGACCTCGGCCAGCGCACTGGTGTTCACGGCGGCATTTGGCTTTCTGTGGCTGGGCACTGTGCCACTGACCAATGGATTGGTGGCCCAGATCTATGGCCTGCGGAACCTGTCGGCCCTGACGGGTCTGGTCTTCTTTGGACACCAGATCGGGGCGTTTCTGGGTGCATGGCTGGCAGGGCTGATCTTTGATGCGACCGGCTCGTACCAACTGGTGTGGTATATTGCGATTGCGCTAGGCTTCATCGCCGCCGTGGCCAACCTGCCTATCCGCCAGACCCCGCCCGCACCACAGCCCGCCCACGCATGACGCCAGAACCGCAAAAGCCAGAACCGCAAAAGCCCGAACGCCTGATCCCCGCCCTGCTCGGCGCGGGAGCCATCGCGCTGGTGCTGGGCGGTCTGGCCCTGTGGCAGCGTCAGGGCCTGATCATCTGGGTCGAGCGGGCCATCGCCTTTTGCACCTGATCAATCGTCGTGGGGCGATATCTCGAAGCCAGTGACACCCGGTTCGTTTGAAAGATCGCTGGCGATCTGGGTCAAACGGCTGCGGTCATTGATGCGGAAACGCCAGCAGCGGACCTCGTGCGCGCCGTCGGCACTCAGGGCATAGCGGCCCGAGCGAAGGCCCGCCTTGGGAACCGACAGAATGGATTGCACACGCTCTGCCGCCTGCCGGTCGCCACGCTTCCATTCGACCCTGATCTCGGCGGTCACGCGCGATGGCACCAGTGAGCTAATCAGCTTTAGGCCCACAAGGATCACCGCCGTCACGATTGCGCCGGTGATGGCCACCACGGGCAACCCCGCCCCGAACAGCATGCCGATGGCCGCCGTCATCCATAGCGAGGCCGCCGTGGTCAGTCCGTGGATGGAGAAGCCCTGCCGGACGATCACGCCTGCGCACAGGAAGCCTATGCCCGTCAGTATGCCGTGCGCCATACGCGTCGGGTCGGTCATGATGTTGTCGGCGGGGATGTTGTCGAACGCCCAGATCGGCTGGTGCAGGGCCGCCAGCATCAACAGGCACGACGACAGGCTGACCAAAATATGGGTGCGGAACCCCGCCGGACGGCCACGCCATTCGCGCTCCAGCCCGATCAGTCCGCCCGCGACTACGGCCCCCGCAATGGGCCAGACCAGTTCGTACCAAGGCAGCATCCAGCGTCTCCTGTCCTGTGCAGTACACAGACAGAAAACACCCGAACCAATGTCGCTTTCCCTAACCGGACAAAGAAAAAGGGCGTCGCCCTGACGGCGCCGCCCTTTCCCAGCCCCAACCTCGAAAAGATCAGCCTGCGTATTTCGCGGCGTCTTCTTCCGAGATGTCTTCGTTGGAATAGACTTGCTGGACATCGTCCTCGGCGTCCAGTGCATCCAGCAGCTTAAACAGGGTTCCGACCTGTTCACCGGAGATTTGGATCTCCGACTGTGGCTTCCAGACAATAGCCGTGGACTTCGGGTCACCCAGAACCTTGGACATGTTCTCGGCGACTTCGTTCAGGTCCTCGAAGGCGGTCCAGATGGTGTGGCCCGGAGCGTCTTCGTAGATGTCCGGCTTCACCAGATCGCTTTCGACGTCCATGGCACCGGCCTCGATGGCGGCTTCCATGACGGCGTCCTCGGTACCGGCTTCGGCCGGATAGGTGATCTTGCCGACGCGGTCCCACATGAAGGTGACCGAACCGGCTTCACCCAGTGCGCCGCCGTTCTTGGAGAAGGCGGTACGCACGTTCGAGGCGGCGCGGTTGCGGTTGTCGGTCAGGCATTCGACCACGATCTGGACGCCGCCGGGGCCACGGCCCTCGTAGCGGACTTCTTCCATCGCATCGACTTCGCCGCCCGATGCCTTCTTGATGGCGCGTTCGATGTTTTCCTTCGGCATCGACTCGGCCTTGGCGTTGTTCACGGCAAGACGCAGTCGCGGGTTCATCGACGGGTCGGGCATGCCCGACTTGGCCGCAACGGTGATTTCACGCGACAGACGCGAGAAAAGCTTGGCGCGGAGCTTATCGGCGCGCCCCTTGCGGTGCATGATATTTTTGAATTTTGAGTGGCCGGCCATGGTGTCGCTTGCCCGAAATCGAATATGCTAAGGGGCGCCCTTTACCGGATAGGGCTTTCTCTGTCACCACAGGGAACCGCTCTATCGCGCCACAGGTTTTCAAAAAGGCGCACTTTATGTTTGGAGGACGATCATGGTCGCAGTTGACGACACCTATCTGGACGACGCCTACGATGAAGGTCTGAGCGATCCGAAAGCCACCGAGATCGTCGAGCGCTACGCCCGTCGTCCGGTTACGGTTTCGACCGCTGCTGCGACCGGTTCGGTTGTGGGTGCCTTTGCTCTGGGCGCACTGACCGCCGTGGGCATCATGGCACTGATGCGCAATACGCGCGACTGATCGCGCTGGCTGTTGACCGGGGGTCCTTGCGCCCCCGGACACAGATCAAGTCAGGGTCTGCAGATAGGCTTTCAGGGCCGCAGACATGGCTTGGGGCCTGCGATCCTCGCGGCCCACAAAGACGTGGACAAAGAAGCCCTCGGCAATGGCCTGATCCTCGTCATTCCTGAACAGGCCGACCTCATAGCGCACACTGCTGTTGCCCAGATGGCCCACGCGCACGCCCGCATGGATGGTGTCAGGATAGTGGGCCGAGGCGTGATAACGACAGCCGGATTCTACCACCACGCCGATCTGGGTCGATGCCTCTACGTCCAGCACGCCCGCCTCGATCAGCAGCTGGTTCACCGCCGTATCGATAAAGCCGTAATAGGCGACATTGTTGATGTGGCCGTAAACATCATTGTCGGCCCAGCGCGTCGTCAGGGCGACGAACTGGCGATAGTCGGCGCGGTTTGCGGGCTTTTCGCGTGACATAACCCCGATCTCCCTCTTGGCGGTCCCCGATAGTCAGCCTAGCGTGGCGCAGAGCCGTCGCTTTGACCATGGGGGAATAGACAAGCATGCCCATTACCGCCCGCGCCGCCGTGCTGGACCGCATGGACCACGCCACCCCCTATGCCGACAGCCAGCCGCTGAAGATCCGCGAGGTCACGCTGGATGATCCCAAGGCGGGCGAGGTTCTGGTGCGTATCCGCGCGGCGGGGCTGTGCCATTCGGACCTGTCGGTCATCAACGGTGATCGCCCGCGCCCCATGCCGATGGCGCTGGGTCACGAAGCGGCGGGTGTGATCGAGGCCTTGGGGCCGGATGTGACCGATCTTGAGGTCGGCGACCATGTGGTGATGGTGTTCATGCCATCGTGCGGGCATTGCAATCCGTGCGCGGAGGGTCGCCCTGCCTTGTGCGAGCCGGGGGCTGTCGCCAATGGCGAGGGACGTTTGCTGAGCGGTCGCCGCGCTTTTGTGTGCGAGGACGGCGAGACGCTGAACCACCATCTGGGCTGTTCGGCCTTTGCCACCCATGCGGTCGTGTCGCGCCGCTCGGTCGTGAAGATCGACAAGGATTTGCCATTCGAGCACGCCGCCCTGTTCGGCTGTGCAGTGCTGACGGGCGTGGGGGCCGTGGTGAACACCGCCCAGATCAAGGCCGGACAGTCTGCCGTGGTTATCGGCCTCGGCGGTGTGGGTCTGGCGGCAATGCTGGGGGCTCTGGCCTCGGGGGCCAGTCCGGTTGTGGCGGTCGATCTGAACCCCGACAAGCTGGCGCTGGCGGAAAGCTTCGGCGTCCAAACCGTCAATGGCGCGGATGCCGACGCCATCGAACAGGTGCGCGCCCTGACCAATGGCGGGGCGGACTTTGCCTTTGAAATGGCCGGATCGGCGCGGGCGCTCGACAGCGCATGGCGGATGACTCGGCGCGGCGGCACCACGGTCACGGCGGGCCTGCCGCCGCCCCATGCCGCACTGGAGGTCAACATCGTCTCGCTGGTCGCCGAGGAGCGGACGCTGAAAGGCTCCTATATCGGGGCCTGCGTGCCCAGCCGCGACATCCCCCGCTTCATCCGCCTGTTCAAGGACGGACGTCTGCCGGTGGATCGCCTGCTGTCGGGCACGCTGACACTGGACCAGATCAATCCGGCCTTTGACGCCCTGGCAGACGGCATGGCCGTGCGCCAGATCATCAAGCTTTAGGCGTCCAGCAGAGCCTCGACCTCTTCTCTCGAGGCCAGCGAGGATTGCGCGCCCGCGCGGGTGCAGGCGACAGCGCCTGCGGCACAGGCAAACTCCAGCACCTGTTGCGGCTCCATGCCTTCCAGAAGGGCGACGGTGATGGCTCCGACAAAGGCGTCACCGGCACCGACGGCGTCGATAGCCTTGACCTGCGGCGGGGTAGCCCAGGCCATTTCCACGCCGCGCTGGTACATGGCCGCGCCGCGCGCGCCCTTGGTGATGACCACGCGACCACCGCCGTGGTGCAGGGCATCGCCATAGAAGGCCGCTTCGGTCTCGTTGACGACAATCAGGTCGGCACGGCGCAGCAGCGCATCCGACACTGGAGCGGCGGGGGCGAGGTTGGCACAGACGAACTCGGTCGCACGGCCCACGGCTGCCTCGACCGTGGCGATTGGCAGTTCCAGCTGAACAATCAGCGGGGTTTCGATACGGGCCGGAAGCTGTTCGGGCTGGACATTGTGGTTGGCCCCCGCCGCGACGGTAATCTGGTTCTCGCCCTCGGCATCGACCGAGATCAGGGCGACGCCCGTCGGCTCGTCCGGATCGGTGACCACACCGTTCAGGTCCACGCCGTTGGCGTCCAGCAGGGCGGTGGCCGGAAGCGCCATCTCGTCATCGCCCACGCGACCGATCATGCACACCTCGGCCCCCAGCTTGCGGGCGGCCAACGCCTGATTGGCACCCTTGCCGCCCGGATGGCGGGCCAGCGTCGCGCCCGTCACCGTCTCGCCTGCCTTGGGCAGGCTGGCGCAGGTGGCGACATAGTCGAGGTTGATCGAACCGACGACAGTGATCCTCATTTCGGCTCTCCGGCACGGGCCAGCAGCTGGCCGATCAAATAAAACACCTCGCGGTCGCGCACGCCCTTGGCCCACAGGTGGCGGGTGTCCTCCGGCTTCACGCGGAACTCGACCGCGGTGTGGCCGCGGGTCAGGTCGCTGTCGCACTCCACGCGGATATTGGCGGGGACGACATCGAACAGTTCCGGTGCCAGCACATAGGCGACCGTACAGGGATCATGCAGCGGGGCCGAATGCCAGCCGACAATCTCGCGCTCGATGCGCTGGGAAAAGCGCAACATGGCGGCCACGGTGCGGGCCGGATCGTTGTCGATGGCTTCGATGGTCTGGATGCGCTCTTCGCTGACGCGGACCTGATGGGTCGCGTCCAGTCCCAGCATGACCACCTTGGCAGGGCTGCTCAGCACTTCGTGTGCGGCGTCGGGGTCGGCCCAGATGTTGAACTCGGCGCTGGCGGTGATGTTGCCGCCTTCACTGCGCGCGCCGCCCATGGCCACGACCTGTTTCAGGCGGGTGGCCAGCGACGGTTCCTTGCGAAGGGCCAGCGCCAGATTGGTCATCGGCCCCATCATGATCAGGGTCACCTCGCCCTCGGGGCGTTCCATGACCAGACGGATCAGGGCATCGGCGGCATGCTCGGCCTCGACGCCCTTGCGGGCTTCAAAAGGCGATAGGTCACCCAGACCCTCGGCCCCGTGGAACTCTCCGGCACCGGCAGGGTCGCGGCGCAGCGGACGGTCCGCGCCCGCAAATACCGGCACATCCTCGCGTCCGGCGATCTGGCGCAGGATGCAGGCGTTACGGGCTGTCGCGGCAGCCGGCACATTGCCGCCCACCGTCGTCACCGCCAGCAGCTCGATCTGGTCGGCCGCAAAGGCCATCTGAAGTCCCGTGGCGTCATCCACCCCGGGGTCGCAGTCAATAATAAGGGTCGTCTTCACAATCCCTCACTGCTCTGGCTTGGCGGACAACGCAACCCATAGCTGAAGCCATTTCGACCAATGCCGGAAGGCTGTCGTAAAAAACTAAAATTTCTATGCGCTGAGCTGCGGGAACCTAACCGCCATGACGCAGTTCTTTACATCGGAACAGCGCGGATTTCCCCCACCCCCCAATCCGCGCTTTCCCGGCGGCCCGGTCAACACGCCCCCCGACTGAGAAACCGGGCCGCCCCCCATTTCATTACATTTCAATATTTTACGTCTGAGGCAGTGATTTCGGCTTGCCTGCGGCAATCTATGTGTTGCGTCAGGCTGCGCCCTGACAGACTCTAGATGCCATGTCTCCCGTATCCGTCCGCGACCCGATTATTGAAACCGAACGTTTGATCCTGAGACCGTTCGAACCCGAAGATTTTGCCGCCTATTGTGCCTATCACGTGCGCGGTGACGTCTATCGTTACCTGTACGCCGCCCCGCCGGACCGGGAGACGCTTCAACGCCAGTACACCTCGGTGATCCGTCCCGTCTTTGTGCAGCAGGGCGACGTGTTCAAACTGGCCGTCATTGCCAAGGACGGCGACTATCTGGTTGGCGAGGTGCTGCTGAAATTTGCCAATGAACAGGCACTTCAGGGCGAGGTCGGCTATATCTTCGATCCCACCTATGCCGGTCACGGCTTTGCCACCGAGGCCACGCGTGCCATCATCACCTATGGCTTCCAGCAGTTCGGCCTGCACCGCATTTTCGCCCGTCTGGATACCGGCAACACCGGCTCTATCGGCGTGGTCGAGCGGCTGAAGCTGCGGCGCGAGGCGCACTTCGTCCAGAACGAGCGTTTCAGCGGCATCTGGGGCAGCGAGTATGTCTATGCCATCCTCGAACACGAATGGGCGTCAATGAAATAGACAGCGGCCCTTGCAGACCAAGGTCGAGTCTCCATATGGAATGCAACACCAGCTGTTCCAGAAGGCAGATTCCATGGCCGAGACCGCACCCCTGAAGATCGATTTCGTTTCCGACGTGATGTGCCCGTGGTGCGTCATCGGGCTGGGCGGTCTCAACAAGGCGCTGGAGGAACTGAAGCCGGAAGGCATTCAGGCCAACCTGACCTGCCAGCCGTTCGAACTGAACCCCGACATGGCTCCCGAAGGCGAGAATATTGTCGAGCATATCGGCCGCAAATACGGATCGACGCCCGAACAGTCCGCCGCCAACCGCGAAATGATCCGCCAGCGCGCCGCCGAGGTCGGGTTCGATATGCGGATGGGCGAGAACTCGCGCATCTGGAACACCTTTGATGCCCACCGCCTGCTGCACTGGGCGCATGAAGTCGCACCCGAACGTCAGGAAGCCCTGAAGAAGGCACTGTTCACCGCCCACTTTACCGATGGCCTCAATGTCTCGGATGCGGGTGTCCTCACCCAGACGGCCGAAAAGGCCGGCTTTGACCGCGCCGAGGCGGCAGAGGTTCTGGCATCGGGCCGTTATGCCCGCGAGGTCCGTGATGCAGAACAGCTTTGGCGTTCGCGCGGCATCTCCTCGGTGCCTGCCATCGTGATCAATGACCAGTATCTGATCTCGGGCGGCCAGCCTGCGGAAGTGTTCGCTTCGGCCCTTCGCCAGATCGCCGCCGAGAGCGCCAAACAGGCTCCGTCTTCGCCTGCGGCATAAGATAAGGTTGTCGATCGGCCAATCGGGGTTAAAGACAGGGTATGACGACTGCCCCCCTGCCCGATGCGACCGCCGATAACTGGGTCGACCGCCATGCCCCGCAAAAGCTGAAGCCGTGGCTGAAGCTGGGGCGGTTTGACCGTCCCATCGGCACCTGGCTGCTGCTGCTGCCCGGCTGGCAAGGTATTGCGCTGGCCCTGATCCAGAACGGCAAGGGCTTTGGCTGGTACGAGGCGTGGCTGGTGCTCGGCTTTGCACTCGGCTCGGCGCTGATGCGCGGGGCTGGCTGTGCGGTCAACGATATCGTGGACCGCGACTTTGACGCGCAGGTCGCCCGCACCGCCTCGCGCCCCATCCCGTCAGGCCAGATCAGCGCCAAACAGGCCGCTGCCTTTGTGGTCGGCATCTCTCTGGTCAGCTTCTGCATCCTGCTGACGATGAATCTGCTGGCGATCGGTCTGGGCTTCCTCAGCCTGTTCCTTGTCGCCGCCTATCCGTTCATGAAGCGGATTACGTGGTGGCCGCAGGCGTGGCTGGGCCTGACCTTCAACTGGGGCGCACTGCTGGGTTTTGCGGCTGCGAGCTATGGCGTGGCGCTGGGCACGGATGGCTCACTGGGTCTGTCCGCTGCGCTACTCTATATCGGTGGCCTGTTCTGGACGCTGGGTTATGACACCATCTACGCCCTGCAGGACATCGAGGACGATGCCATGGCGGGCGTGAAGTCCTCGGCCCGCCGCCTTGGCTCCAAGGTGCGTGAGGGTGTGGCGGTCTTTTATGTGCTGGCGGTTCTGCTGGCCGGTGCCGCAGGATGGGTGGCCGATGTGGGGCCGCTGTTCTGGGCCTTCCTTGCGCTCTACGCTGCCCATTTTGTGTGGCAGGTGGTGAAACTTGACCCCGCAAATCCGGTTCTGGCGCTCAAACTTTTCAAGTCCAACCGCGAGGCCGGTTTGATCCTTCTGGCCGCTATCGCGTTTAGTTGGATTGGATTCTGATCACTGAGTAAGTGGACATCTGCATGAATACCTCGCCTACCCTCCGCCTCGCCCTTCTCGGGACTGCCGTTGCCCTGAGCCTTGCCGCCTGCAACCGCGACCCCAAGCCCGCAGAGGGCCAACAGGCCGAGGCCAGCGCCGCTGCCGAGGGTCCGCTGAGCTATGAGTCCGCCACGCCCTACGCCAAGGTCAAACTGACCCTGCCGGAAGCGGTAAAGGCGTTTCCGGAGCTCTATCAAAAGCTCTATTCCGAAGAAGTCGGCAAGCTGAAGGACTATACCGAAGGGGCCCAGTCCGACCGCAGCGAGTTCGGCAGCGCAGACCTGCCGCCGTATGAGAAACAGATCATCTACAGCAACCCTGTAGAGACGGACCGTCTGTTCAGCATGCTGCGCACCGACTTTGACTATTCGGGCGGCGCGCACCCCAACACCTATGCGACCGGACTTCTGTGGGACAAGACGTCCAAAAAATTCCTGACCGCCGCCGACCTGTTCGCCGCCGATGCGGACAAGGCCGCGCTGGGCCGCACCCTGTGCGATGCCGTCAACCAGGCCAAGAAGGGCCGCGAAGGTGCCATTCCGCTGGGTGGCAGCGACGGCATGTGGACCTGCCCCGACCTGAAGAAGGTGCCGGTCGTGCTGGCCGCCAGCGATGCGGCGGGCAAGGCCTCGGGCATTACCTTCCTGCTCAATGCCTATGACGTCGGCCCCTATGTCGAGGGTGCCTATTACCTGACCATTCCCTTTGCCACCCTGGGCAAGGGGCTGAACCCCGTCTTCGCGGCCGATTTCGGCGGCACCGGAAAGACGGGGGACGTCACCAACGCCCTGTCGCCGGAATAATCAGGGCTGCAGAACCGATCGATCAGAGCGTTCAGGCGCTCTGGTTGATTAAGGTCGCCAGCCTAAACGTGGGGATTTTCGAAGACCTCTTCGACCGGCTTTCCGAACAGGGCCGCGATCCTGTAGGCGAGGTCCAGAGACGGGTTGTGCTTGCCGTTTTCCAGTGCGATCACGGCCTGTCTGGACACGCCCAACTGCTCCCCGAGTTGTTCCTGAGTCCAGCCGCGTTCGACGCGCAATAGCTTGAGCCGATTGTTCATTGGGCGAACCTCTCGACGCACGAAACCACGCCGAACAGCCCCCACATGATGCAATAGGCCGCCCACGCCGCAGGCCCTTCGACACCAGCGAAGGTTTCAAGGAAGCCCCAGACGGTGAAGATGGCCAAGGTGCCCATGCTGGCAATGATCAGGCGACGGGCGGTCAGGGCCTTCAGGAACTCGTCGGCCTTACGCAGATAGTTCAGGGTCACGCCGATCTGCCCCACGATGGCGAGGCCCGGCACAAGCGCCAGTGTGATCAGCGCTGCGCCATGCACAGAGCCACTGCGCACAGCCAGAGAGGCGGCCACAATACCCGCCACATAAAGCCCCATGGTCAGCATGGTGCCACGCGCATAGCTGCGGCCATTGGGTGTTGCGTCACGTCCGTTCATGGATCATCTCCTCTTATGTAAGGTCAACCTGACATTGGCGATATGTCATGTCAACCTTACATTTTGTAAGGCCCGCATTACGTCTTGCCTTTCCTTGCGCGCACGCCCAGTTTGCCGCCGTTTTCCGTCTTGCCATTCCGGTCGCAAACCCTTGTCGCGCATCAAGAACCCCACCGAATTCATCCTCGGCAACACCCGCCTTCAGCCCGTCTCGCACACGCCGGAAATCCAGCTGTGGCTGGCCGACGAGATCACGCCCATCTGGCGTCTGACCGAGGAAGAGCTGGATGAAATGGGTGTGCCGCCACCCTTCTGGGCCTTTGCATGGGCGGGCGGTCAGGCGTTGGCGCGCTGGCTGCTGGACCACCCGGAAGAATGTGCGGGCAAGACCGTTGTCGATCTGGCGACCGGATCGGGCCTTGTGGCCGTGGCGGCCATGAAGACGGGGGCAGCCTCGGTTCTGGCCGCCGACATCGATCCCTTCTGCGAGGCGGCCGTCGCCCTCAATGCCAAGGCCAATGGCGTCGAGATCGCCTTTACCGACACCAATCTGCTGAACAGCCCGCCCCCACAGGTGGACGTCATCTGTGCCGGAGACGTTTTCTACGAAAAGCCCATGGCCGAAGCGGTGCTGGAATGGCTGCTGGCGGCCAGAAAAAACGGCACGCGCGTGCTGGTTGGCGATCCGGGACGAAACTATTTCCCCAAATCGGGCCTTACCTTCCTCAGTGAGTATACGGTGCCGACCACGCGCGAGCTGGAAGACCGGGAGGTCAAACGCTCAAGGGTCTGGTCACTGGATTGATCTATGCAAGGCTTTGCTTGGCGAACGCAGGTGTCCTGCCTTACGCTATGGCAAAGACAGGGAAGGACTGGGCCAATGGAATGGCGAGGCGGACGTCGCGGTGGCGGCATTGAGGATCGTCGCGGAATGGGCGGCGGAGCCGTGGCGGGCGGCGGCATCGGGGCGCTGATCATTGCCGGGCTGCTCTATTTCTTCTTCGATGTTGACCCACAGACGACCCAGCAGGTCGCCGGACAGCTGGGCGGTCTGGGTCAGGCCGGATCGCAGGAAGGCCGTCGCGGCACGCCCGAGGATGATGCCGGACAGTTCGTCGACGTGATCGGCACCAATCTGAATGATGTGTGGTCGCAAAAGCTGGACGGCTATCGTCCGCCGGTGACCGTTCTGTACGAACAGGGCACCCAGACCGGCTGTGGCTATGGTCAAGCCGCCATGGGCCCCTTCTATTGTCCCGCCGACCAGAAGGTCTACATCGACCTCAGCTTCTGGCAGGAGCTTCAGCGCATGGGCGGATCGGGGGGCGACTTTGCCAAGGCCTATGTCATCGCCCATGAATACGGACACCACGTCCAGCGTCTGGTCGGGGCTACCGAACAGGTCCAGCGGGCGCAGCAGAACGCCCGCACCCTGGCCGAGGGCAACCGCTATTCGGTCGCGCTGGAACTGCAGGCCGACTGTTTCGCAGGCATGTGGGCCCGTAATGCCAGCGCCGTCTCCGGTGGTGCAGTCAGCGTGACCGACAGCGATCTGGCCGAGGGCATGAAGACCGCAGCCGCCATTGGCGATGATGCTATCCAGAGCCGTGGCGGCGGTCGCGTCTCGCCTGAAAGCTTCACCCACGGCTCGTCCGAAGAGCGGATGCAGTGGCTGCGTCGCGGCTATCAGACCGGCGATCCCAACGCCTGTAATACGTTCGAGAACCTGTAACCGGCCCTAGCCGACCGTCAGGTCCAGATCACGACTGACGAAAAGCTGGCTCTGACCAAGGTTCAGGGCCAGCTTTTTGTTTTTAAACGCGGCCATGCCCAAAAGGGCATCAGGGGCCTGTGCGATCGGTGACGGCGGGAAGATCGCCACGCGGGCATTGGCCCATGTGCGCTCGCCCCATGCCACCTGCTCAGCCCTGACCCAGCGGGCCTGCGTCATGCCACCCAGCACCAAACTGGTGCCACCTTCAGCCCTTCGGCCATCCAGAAGCCCGACGGTTTGGGCCACCGGCTCGGTCACCGACAGAAGCGAGGACGCCCCCGTATCGACCACCGCCGTCACGGCCCTGCCCTCGACGATTGCTTCTGCGGCCAGAGCATCGCCGTCCGCTCGAACAGGCGCGGCAAACAGATCGGGCGACGCCCGCCAGCCCGAGGCGGGCAGGAAACGCAGGCGCTTCTGCCCCCAGTCCAACTCCATGACCAAGGTCCGCATCAGATCGCGCCCGATGACCAGCCCGACACCGATCGACGGATCAGTGGCCAGCGGTCCCAAATCCAGCAGGGCCAGTTCGAACGCCTCGATCCGCACATTGGCGATTGTCATATCGACCTGTCGCCCCTTGCCCACAACCGCACCGCCGCCGACACCATAGGCCACCGTCGGCATGTCGATCAGCGGCGCATCAAGGTCCTGTCCCAAGCGGGCGTCCAGAACCGAATACTGCGCCCCCGTGTCGATCAGGGCCTTAACCGCCCGACCGTTCACCACCGCATCGATCACCGGAACATCGCTGGCCGTCCGCAACAGCGGGTGCCAACGGTCGTCACCGTGAAAACCCGGCTCGGGACGTGACCAGACAAGCTTGTCCTTGAGCCAGAAACCACCCGCGACAGCAGAGGCCAAAAACGCAGCGCGCATAAGGAGGGAGCGACGGTTCATGGCCCTACCCTTGGCCTGAATGTGCCCCAAAATCCACTGCCCATCGCAGAACAGGCAACTTCTTGCACGAAAAGACAGAATCCATGCTTTGCAGCGCAACATAATCCATGACGCCGCCCCTCTATCAGTCTAGACATGCAGGGTGATGACCCAATCGCCTGACCAATACCTGTCGACGCGCGGCCACGCCGCCAATGAAACCTTTGCCGATGCGCTGCTGCGCGGGATCGCCCCCGACGGCGGTCTCTATATGCCGACCGCATGGCCGACATTATCCAGCCTGAAACAGACAAAGGACGCCGACTATTCGGTTATCGCCCGCGAAGTGCTGAGCCCCTTTGTCGGTGACAGCCTGCCCGAAGGCGCGGTCGAGCGTGCCGTCGCCCATCTGGTCAAGGGCTTTGACCACCCGCTGGTGACGCCGCTGGTCGAACTGGAATCGGGGCTGTTCGTGCTCGAACTCTTCCGTGGTCCGACGGCGGCGTTCAAGGACCTGGCCATGCAGTTGGTCGCGGCCCTGTCGGACGAGGCGCTGGAAGCCTCGGGCGAGACGCTGACCCTGCTGACGGCCACCAGCGGCGATACCGGTGCCGCCGCCGTGCGCGCCTTTGCGGGCAAGAAGCGGATCAAGCTCGTCGTTCTGCACCCGCTGGATCGCGTGTCGCCGATCCAGCGCAAACAGATGACCACAGTCGAGGCGGACAATATCCTGAACCTTGCCGTCCGAGGCGATTTCGACGACTGCCAGCGTCTGGTCAAACAGCTTCTGGCCGATGAACCCTTGCGCGAACGCGGGCGACTTTCCTCGGTCAACTCGATCAACTGGGGCCGTCTGGCCGGACAGATTCCCTATTATGTCTCGGCCACCCTGCAACTGGGACAGGCCGCACATTTCGTGGTGCCGACCGGAAACTTCGGCGATGCCTTTGCCGGTATCGCCGCGCGCAAGATGGGCCTGCCCGTCGCCGGTATGACCGCCGCGGTCAACCAGAACGACGCCCTCGCCCGCGCCATCAACGAGGGCCTTTATGACCGTCGTCCGGCGGTCGAAAGCGCCAGTGTGTCGATGGATGTGCAAGCCCCGTCGAACTTCGAGCGACTGCTGTTTGAAGCCTCGAACCGCGATGCCGACCAGACCCGCGATATCTTCGAGGGCTTTGCCCGCGACGGCACCGTCACCCTGCCCGATGACCTTCGCAAGGCGCTGAACAGCGAGACGGCTGCGGTCTCGGTGGACGAAGCGACCACCGCCGCCGAAATCCGCCATGCCTATGAGGCGTGGGGCCGTGTCGTCTGTCCGCACACCGCCGTGGCCCTTCATGCGGCCCGCAAGATCGACCGCAACGGCGCACCGGTCGTCGCCCTGTCGACGGCGCACCCGTCGAAGTTCGGCGGCTATGTCGAAAGCGTTCTGGGCATCACGCCCGAGCCTGCTCCGGTGATCGCCGCCTTGGGCGACAAGCCCGAGCGCCTGTCGATCATCGACAGCGACTATGCCTCGGCCCGCGACGCCGTCGGCAGTTTCTAGAGTGAACCCGCGGCCTTGGCGCGAAACAGCGCCAGGGCCGACAGGGTAAAGCCGTCCTCGATCTGGCCCTCAGCCAAGGCGGTGTCCACATCCGCGAGCGGCAAAAGCCTGCGCCCCGCCGCTTCCTTGTCCGGTTCGGCGTGTGGGGTCGCGGCATCGATCCGCGCTAGAAACAGGGCAATACGCGAGGACATGATCCCCGTATTGGGGCGCACATGGCCCAGCAGGGTGAAGGCCGAAAGCGGCAGGTCGTAACCCGTCTCCTCCTTGAGTTCGCGCCGCGCACAGGTCAGGGCATCCTCGCCGGCCTCGCCAAAACCGCGCGGGATTTCGAGGGTCAGCTGATGACCCTGCGACGGGCGTTTCATCTCCAGCAACAGGATGGCGTCTCCGACGAGCGGCAGTACCGCCGCCCCTTCGCCGCCCGTGTTTTCCTCAACGATATGGAACGGGCCGTCCTTCACGACGCGGAACCACGGGTTTTCATAGACGATCATCGTATCTCTATCCCCATGGACTGGGTCAGGCGCGGGTACAGGCCGAACCAGTTCCGGCGTGTCGCCCATTTGAACGATGTATCCTGAAGTTTGTTCTCGACAAAACTGGCCGCCTCGTCGGTCAGAAACTCGACCAACTGCCCCGCACCAAAGGCAGTGACCAGATCAAAACCCTTCAGCGCATACTCAAACAGTTTGCGCTGCTCGCTAAAGGCAACTGCGCCGACGCCCACCGACAGCAGGCTGACCGGCACATTGTCGAGCACGGGGATGCGGTCCATCACGAAGGCCTCGCCCGATGCGACGAACAGCCCGTTGTAGCAGGCGTCGATCACCTCCAGCTTGAACTGCGGTGCATCGGCCCCCAGCAGCTCCTCGCACGCGCCATACCAGAGCGAGCGCGATCCCAGCTCGGGTGCCCGGTCCTGCAATTGTCGCAGCGGGGCCTCCAGCTCCGGCTTGTCCTCGCACCATTGAGTGAAGGAGGCCGAGGCCATGATGGCATCGGACAGCGACTGGCCGTGCAGTCTGACCGGACTATAGACGGGTCTGATGCGGCGCAGATTGCGATCCAGCCGGTGCAGCTCGGACTTGAACTGCGCCAGGTCCAGCCCCGACAGGTCCTGTTTGCGGCACTGGAACCGTGTCAGATAGTGGTGGGGCGGCAGGTTGTCGAAATAGTCTTCCATCGACTCCGGAGCCGATGCGCCCGGCACGCGGATGACCACACCCCCGCGCCCTTCCTTGCTCATGGACCAGCGCCGGACGAGCGAATTGTCCAGCAACCGCCCCATGCCCGCATTATCTAGCAGCAGGTTCGGTGTCAGGATCGCGCCCTTGGACAGGGCGATGGACATCAGGAAACGCTTTTCCAGCTCGAACGGCGGCAAACGGCGAACCGGGTCACAGTTCGCCAGAAACATCTTTTCCTTGAACAGCATACGCCACCCCCGCCAACGGCTTTACGGCGATGGTGCAGCGGGGTCTAGGCCCTGCAGTGCGCTGTCGGTCCCTGAAAGGCGTCAAGGATAGGGCAGACCTCGCCGTCCCCGCTGGCACAGTGCGATGCCAGATCGCGCAGGGCATCGCGCACGCTCTCCAGCTCGCGCAGGCGCTCCTCGATCTCCGCCAGGCGTTCGCGGGCCAGATGAAGCACCTCGCTGCGGTCGCGCGTCGGGTCCAGCGCCACCAGCTCCTCGATCCGGGTCAGGGTGAACCCCGCCTTCTGCGCCGAACGGATGAAACGCAGGCGCTCCAGGTCGGCATCGTCATAATAGCGGAACCCGCCCGATTTTGGCGGCGTCTTGAGCAGACCGCGGCGCTGGTAGAAACGCACGGTCTCGACCCCGACACCGCCCGCCTCGGCCAGTTTTCCAATTGTCATTCCCGCCATGTTGACTCCGTACCATGGTACAGGGGCTAGATAGGGTGCAGTCGTAACGCATCAAGATGAGGAGCGCCGAAATGGCTGCACCACAAAAGAAGGCCGTCCTGTATCGGATGGCGATAGGCAAGAGCATGTGTCCCTGGGGACTGCGGGCCAAATCGCTGCTGAAATCCAAGGGCTATAAGGTGGAAGATCATCTGCTGCTGACGCGCGAGGAAACCGACGCGTTCAAGGCCAAGCACGATGTCAAATCCACCCCGCAGATCTTCATCGATGGCAAGCGGATCGGCGGCTTTGACGACACCCGCCGCTATCTGGGGGTGAAGGTGCCCGATCCGAAATCGACCACCTATACGCCCGTACTGATGGTGTTCTTCGTCACCGCCCTGATGGCGATGGCGGTCAGCTATCAAGCCTATCAATCGCCCTTCACCCTGCATGCCGCCGAATGGTTCATCAGCCTGAGCATGTGCGCGCTGGCCATGCTGAAGCTCCAGAATCTCGACGGTTTTGCCACGGGTTTCCTGAACTATGACCTGCTGGCCCGCCGCTGGGTGCCCTATGCATGGGTCTATCCGTTCGCGGAACTGGGCGCGGGCGTTCTGATGACGGCCCATGTGCTGACGTGGATTTCCGCCCCCGTCGCCCTGTTCATCGCCACCATCGGCGCGTGGTCGGTGTTCAAGGCCGTCTATATCGACAAGCGCGAACTGAAATGCGCCTGCGTCGGTTCGGACAGCCGCGTGCCCCTAGGCGCGCTGTCGCTGACGGAAAACCTGATGATGATCGGCATGGCCATCTGGATGCTGGCCCGCCTGTAACCGGCAAAACCCCCGTCAGGCGCTGACGGGGGACTGCCACCATTCCATCCGCTTCCAGAAGGGATTCGGATCCTTGGGCGTCACGAAATGCGCCGGATCATGGAACAGACGGTCATGGAGGCGGGTCAGGGTAAAGCGCACCACCGAGGCCTGACCCAATAGCGGCAGAAGCTCTGCCTCCGTCGCCGACAGCGGGCGTACTGATTCATAACCGGCACGGAAGGCCGACAGCGCCGCCTCGTCGGCACGCCCCTCGGCGTCAAAGCCCCACGCGCTGAGCGCAACAGCCAGATCATAGGCCAGCGCGCCCGTGCAGCCAAAATAGAAGTCGATCACCCCGCCGATCCTGTCGCCGTCGAACAGGACATTGTCGGGGAAATAGTCGGCGTGGATCGCGCCCTGCGGCAAAAGCTGCGGATCGAACAGTTTTTCCAGTTCGGGCATCAACTGCTCGATCTGGTCGAGCATGGCGGCATCCGCCCCTTGCGCCCGCTCGGCGATGCGGTCGGCCAGTTCGCGCCAGCGGCGAGGCCCGACGGGGTTGTCCCGCGTCTGGCCAAAGCCGCGCGATTTCAGATGAAGATCAGCCAGAGTCGCTCCGGCCAAACGCACATCAGCCTCGGACGGACGGCGCTTCCACGCACCTGCCGCCCATTCGACCAGTGCTGCGGGACGGCCCTTCAGCTCGCCCTGCAAGCGCCCGTCCAGATCGGCCACCGGCGACGGCGTGGCAAAACCCGCCGCCCCCAGATGCTGCATCAGGCCGAGGCAATACGGCAGTCCGGCCTGTTCCTCACGCCCCTCAAACAGGGTCAGGACATAGGCGCTGTCGCGGGTCCAGACCCGATAGTTCGTGTTCTGAACACCTTCGGCAATCGGTGTGAATTCAATCACTTCCGATATGGGCCAAGCCTTGAGAAAGGTCTTGGCCTCGGCATCCAGAACGGGCGTGAAAACTGCCATAAGGTTTAGACCAACTCTGCCGCTGCGCGTCGTGCGCGGACGATGTCGGCGACGTCAGCCAGAACGCTTTCCGTCGTCGCCCAGCGACCCGCACCGCGTCCCTTGCACAGCCAGACACGACCGTCCGCGCCGTGGACCTTGAGCGCATTACGCTCGCCGTTCAAGGACTGGAACAGGGCATCTTGAAGGTTGTCGTTCAGGCGCACGCTGGCGTCCAACTGGCCGCCCTTGTTGAAGCAGGCACCGATCTGGCGCACCGGCGCGTGACCGACCGGCGTTGCCGCCGAAAGCACGTCGCTGGGCACCTCGTCCGGCACGCGGCCAAAAGCTTCATAGGACAGCAGCTTCACCTTGGCGGCAGCATCGCGGCCTTCCAGATCCGACGACGGATCTTCCTCGGCAAAGCCTGCGGCGCGGGCATCGGCCAGAGCATCAGCGAAGGCTGCGCCCTCGCCCAGACGTTGCAGCATGAAGTTGACGGTGCCGTTCAGAACGGCCTCGAAACCGGCCACCTCGCCTGCTGCACGGGCAGCGCGCAGCGTCTCGATCATCGGCGAGCCGCCGCCGACCGAGGCCGACCATGCCACGCGGGCACCATTGGCGTCGGCCAGTTTCTGCAGACCTTCCGGATCAAGGGCCACGGCCTGTTTATTGGCGCTGACGACGTCACAGCCCTGCTCCAGAGCGCGGCGGATCAGGTCATGGCCAGCCTGACCTTCGGACAGGGCCTCGACCACCAGATCGGGCTTCTTGGCCAGAAGGGCGTCGACGTCATTGCTGAACAGTTCCTGCGGACATTCCACATCGCGGCGCTTCAGCGGATCGCGCACCAGAACACCGACCACCTCAAAGCCGCTGTCCCACAGAAGGCGGTTCAGAAGGCCGCCGCCGACCACGCCGCATCCGGCAACCACCACCTTGAGCGGCTTTTCAGCCACCACCGGACCCGGAGGGGCGTTGCGGTGGCCCACCACCGTACCCTCGGCGCGGCCCAGAGCCGCCACTTCGATTTCGACATTGCGGGCCTCGCCCAGATCGATGGCGTCATGCTGGACCAGCGCGCCGCCCAGTTGGCGGGCCGTCTCCCACGAAGCGCGACGGTAACGCTGCGGCGTGCCCGAGGCCGAAGCCGGATCGCGGTCGTAGAGACCGTCTACGTCCTTGACCAGACGCACCTTGTCCAGACCCAGTTCGACAGCCAGAACCACCGCCGTCAGGTCCGAGCCACCACGGCCCAGAAGCGCCACACGGCCACATTCGCGCACAGCACCAAAGCCCGGCACCACAACCACCTCATGCTGGGCCAGAGCCTCGCGCAGGTTGTTGTTCTTCAACGCCACCGGACGGGCGTGCTGCGACGGGCCCTCTGCCGAAATCCCCAGTTGCTGTACCGATAGGCCGACCGCATCCAGACCCACGCGGTCACAGGCGATCGCCACCAGAGCTGCTGCACGCTCCTCGCCCAGAACCACATAGGCGGGCAGCAGTTCATTGTCGTGATCCAGACCCAGAGCGCGGGCCTCGCCCAGCAGCTTGTCCGTCTCGCCGGCCAGGGCCGAGACCACGGCCACCACCTTACGACCACGACGGACATGGCCATAGATCTCGCTGGCCACCGCCGGAGCGTCAGCGGGGCTCTTCAGGACGGAAGACCCGAATTTCAGCACCACCACCTCGGCATCGAGGGCCGGTTGCGGTTTCTGATTTTCAGCGACGAGGGCAAGATTGGCGGACATGGGCTTTTTCCTGGGATCGGTATTCGTTTTCGGGAGGGAAGTCGGATGGATCGGGCAATAAAAAACCCGCCTCGGGTGCTCCGGGCGGGGTTCGGGTTTCGTGCTTTTCGCCTAGTCGGCGCGCGTCAACCTGTTCCCGCCCGGACGGGCATGGTGGTGGTACCAATAGTGGTAGTGCCGGTAATCACAGACGCGCCAAAACCCATCGCCGAAGCGATGCGGGTAAGGCCGAAGCTGTCGATGCGGTTCACCACTGAGAGGCGTCCAAGGTTGCGTTTCGTTGATCCTAGGGTGACGGACGATGCTGCACTGCGTCAACCCCCGTTCAGCAAAATTTTTTAAAATCCGCCTGCCGAAGACCGGTTATGGCGTCCGCTTACCAATAGAAATCGAAACGAGGTGAAATTTTCCACTTGACCCGCGCTCTTCCAAACATCAGTTTGCGCTCACTCATCAAGACCGACCGAGGGATTAGGCCCTTTGACGTCGGGGCAACCATCGGTTTCCAGCCGAAACGGTGCCAACTCCTGCGGGGTGTTTTCGAACACCGCGAGAGATGAGTGGAGCGTCGACAAGGCGGCGCACCACGGGTCTGTCACTGCAAGAGTTTCGGGGTGAGCCGAGACTGAAACGCAGAGCAAACGACCCCCGCAATGACCCTGGCCCTGAAAACCAACGACACGCCGCAAACCGACCCTTCCTGTCGGGCCAAACCTGCGCGTCGTCCCTCCGAGCTGCTGAGCCGTGACGGGGCCCATGATGTCTTCGTTCCCATCCCCGATGATTTCGAACTCGATTTCGGCGGCAAGCTGACCCAGAAACAGGTCGTGGGCCGCCTGCACGGCAAGGCCAATGCCCCGCTGGTGGTGGTCGCCGGCGGTATTTCCGCTGACCGCTATGTCCACCGCACGGAAACCAAGGGTCTGGGCTGGTGGTCGGGTGCCGTCGGCGTCCGCGCCCCGATCGACCTGACCCGCTATCGCGTTCTGGCCTTTGATTTTGCTCCAGAATTTGGGCCGGACGTGTCCGAGCCCAAAGAGCCGCTGACCATCACCACCCAGGATCAGGCCCGCCTGCTGGCGCTGTTGCTGGACCATCTGGGCGTCGAGAAGGTGGCCGCCTTCATCGGCTGTTCCTACGGCGGCATGATCGCGCTGGCCTTTGGCGAGCTTTTCCCCGACTGGGCCGATCAGTTGGTGGTCGTCTCGGCGGCCCACCGTCCACATCCGCTGGCTACCGCATGGCGCGGCATCCAGCGCCGGATCCTGCAGCTGGGTCTGGAAACCGGAAAGATCGACGAGGCCATCGGTCTGGCCCGCGAGCTGGCCATGACCACCTATCGCACGCCCGAGGAGTTCGACGCCCGTTTCGACAACGAGGCTCCCAGCCACGCGGGTCAGGCCTATCCCGTCTGCGACTATCTGACGGCGCGCGGCAAGGCCTATCGCGACCGCACCACGCCCGCCCGCTGGCTGACCCTGTCGGACTCCATCGACCGCCACCGGATCGAGCCGGAAGCCATCACCGCGCCTGTCACCCTGATCGGTTTTAACAGCGACCGCCTGTGCCCGATCGAGGACATGGAGGAGCTGGCCAACCGCCTGCCCAACCTGTTCCGCTTTGTGAAAGCGGATTCCATTTACGGCCACGACGCCTTCCTGAAGGAAGACAAGTTCGTGGGCGATATCCTGACTTCAGTACTCAAGGACGTTGACCAATGACCCGCGCCCGCTTCGCCGATCCCCGCACCATCGCCGCCCGCACGGGCGTCGATACCGATACGGCCCACGGCTCGGTCATGCCGCCGCTGTACCTGTCGTCCAACTATTCGTTCGCGGGCTTCGACCAGAAGCGCCAATACGACTATTCGCGCTCGGGCAACCCGACCCGCGACGTGCTGGCCGAGACCCTGACCGAGCTGGAAGGCGGCGCAGGGGCTGTCATCACTGCCACCGGCATGGCCGCGGTAGACCTGCCGCTCAGCCTGCTGTCGCCGGATGACCTGCTGATCGCGCCGCACGATTGCTACGGCGGCACGCACCGCCTGCTGTCGGCCCGCGCCCGCAAGGGTCATTTCCGTCTGGCCTTTGTGGACCAGAACGACGGCGCGGCACTGGATGCCGCCCTCGCCGATGGTGCCAAGCTGGTGCTGGTGGAGACCCCGTCCAACCCGCTGCTGCGCGTGACCGACATTGCCGATGTCGCGCGCCGCGCCCATGCGGTCGGGGCCAAGGTGGTGGCCGACAACACCTTCCTGTCGCCCGCGCTTCAGAACCCGCTGTCGCTGGGCGCGGACATCGTCGTCCATTCGACCACCAAATACATCAACGGCCACTCCGACGTGGTCGGCGGTGCGGTCATCAGCGCCGATGCCGAGGTGCATCAGGAACTGGCATGGTGGGCCAACTGTCTGGGCATCACCGGCTCGCCGTTCGATGCCTATCAGACGCTGCGCGGCCTGCGCACCCTGTTCACCCGTATCGAGCGCCAGCAGACCACGGCCAGCAACCTTGCCGCCCGTCTGGAAGCCCATCCGGCGGTCAAGGCCGTCCACTATCCGGGCCTGAAGTCGCACAGCGGCCATACGCTGGCCGCCCGCCAGCAGCGCGGCTTCGGTGCCATGCTCAGCTTCGAGATTGCTGGCGGTATCGATGCCGTCTGCAGCGTGATCAACACGGTCGGCATCTTCACCCTCGCGGAATCGCTGGGCGGTGTGGAAAGCCTGATCGCCCATCCGGCCACCATGACCCATGCCGCCATGACGCCCGAAGCCCGCGTCACCGCTGGTATCACCGATGGCCTGATCCGCATCTCGGTCGGCCTCGAGCATGAGGACGACATCATCAACGACCTGATCGCCGCACTGGACACCATTGTGGTCAGCCAAGCGGCCTGATCCGGCGGCTTTGCCCATATAAAAAGCCCCCCGACGATGTCGGGGGGGCTTTCTTTTTAACGTAACTTGTCGTCCGCCGATCAGGCGGCGACCGACTGGATGCGTTGGTTGCTGATCTGGAACTGATGGGTCAGTCGATCCAGTTCCATCGCATCCTGCGCCAGTGAGCGGGCGGCAGCGGTGGATTCTTCCACCATGGCGGCGTTCTGCTGGGTCACCTGATCCATCTGCGAGACGGCCACATTGACCTCGGCCAGACCCGTCGCCTGTTCCTTGGACGACGACTCGATCTGCACCGCGATATGGGTCAGCTGCTGGATCTGGTCGGCGATACGGCGAAGCGCCTCGCCGGTCTCGTTCACCAGATTGACGCCCTGCCCGACCTGGGTGGTCGAGGCATTGATCAGGGCCTTGATCTCCTTGGCCGCTTCCGCCGAACGCTGGGCCAGCGCGCGAACTTCCGAGGCGACGACGGCAAAGCCACGACCGGCATCGCCCGCACGGGCCGCTTCCACACCGGCATTCAGAGCCAGCAGATTGGTCTGGAAGGCGATCTCGTCGATCACACCGATAATGGCGCTGATCTGGTTGGAGGAGTCCTCGATCTGGCCCATGGCCTGAACGGCGCGCTCCACCACGGCACCGCCCTGGTTGGCATAGTCCTGCGAGGTGCGGACCATCATGCCCGCCTCGACCGCACCTTCTGCCGAGCGGCTGACGGTCGCGGTGATCTGTTCCACCGCAGCGGCAGTTTCTTCCAGCGATGCGGCCTGTTGCTCGGTACGGCGCGACAGGTCGTCCGAAGCCTGGCTGATCTGCTGGGCCGCCGAACCGATGGCCGAGGCGCGGTCGACGATAACAGCGACAGCATTCTCCAGCTTGTCAGCGGCGGCGTTGAAGTCATCCTTCAGCGGCTTGGCATTGCCGGTGATGTCCGTGGTGATGCGATAGGTCAGATTGCCCTTGGACAGTTCGGCCAGCGCCTCCCCTAGCGCGTTAACGGCATGCATGGATTCCTGCTGGCGGCGGGCGCGTTCGGCTTCGACGGCCTCGCGTTCCTGATCGGCAGCGGCGCGGGTGGCCGCAGCCTCGTCGGCCAGACGGCGGTTCTCGATGGCATTGTCGCGGAAGGTCAGCACCGCAGACGCCATCTCGCCAATCTCGTCCTTGCGGCCGACAGCGGGGATGGCAACGTCCAGATCGCCATGGGCCAGACGGTTCATCGAACGGGTCATGGCCACGACCGGCGTGGACAGGTTGCGGGTCAGCCAAACGGCCGACAGGAGGGCGATCGCAAAGGCCAGCGCACCGCCCAGAGCAAAGGCGGTATAGCCCTTGGCATAGGCCGCACGCGTGCGCTCGATATTGATCTTGTCCATTTCGGCCAGCGCGTTCAGCACGGCACGACCGTTCGACTTCACACCGACGATGTCGCCGGTGCCATTGACCGTCAGTTCATTCATCAGGGTTGCGCGCTGAACCGGATCGGCGGCCAGCGCCATACGGTTGCGCGCATCGTTAATGAAGGCTTCGCCGCCCTGCGCCAACACGGCCTGCTGTTCCTTGAACAGGCCCTCCACGTCCGCAGCCGCCAGATTCGTCACGCCGGTCTTATAGGCTTGGACATACCCTTCGAAGGCCTCTTTGAACTCGGGCTTCTGGGTGGCCATGAAGGTGCGCTGGGTCAGCTGCTCGTTCAGCAGTGCAACCTGAACCTCGGTAATGGCAGCGGTGATTTCCTTAGCGCGGTGTTCCTCGTCCTGCGCCTTATGAATCGCCAGGAAGGACCAGAGGACAACGAGGGTCGCGGCACCGCAGGCCGCTATGACCGCCGCGAAAGAAAGCACCAACTTCTTTGGTACTGACAAATTTTGGATGAACATCGATCGGTTACTTACACAACAAAGTTACGATCGACGCTTTTAAGACCTTAGTCTATTTCAAATATTAGCGTGCTTATAAGTGAATATACATAATAATACAAATAGCGCAGTTATCGAGATAGACTTGTTATCCCAAAAACTGCGCTATTCATAACATCAAAATATTTAGACTATGCCTAATTAGGCGGCGGCAGCAGCAAGACGTTGTCGCGAGATCTGGAACTGGTTCATCAGTCGATCCAGATCGGAAGCGTCCTGTGCCAGCGAGCGGCTGGCCGCGGTAGATTCCTCAACCATGGCAGCGTTCTGCTGGGTCACCTGATCCATCTGCGAGACAGCCACATTGACCTCGGCGAGGCCCGTTGCCTGTTCACGCGACGAGGCTTCGATCTCGACGGCGATAGAGGTCAGACGGGTGATCTCCTCGGCAATGCGCTCCAGCGAGCGGCCGGTCTGGTTGACCAGATCGACACCCGCCACAACCTGCTGGCTCGAAGCCTGGATCAGGGTCTTGATCTCCTTGGCCGCTTCTGCCGAACGCTGGGCCAGTGCGCGGACTTCCGATGCCACCACGGCAAAGCCGCGACCGGCATCGCCCGCACGGGCCGCTTCGACACCGGCGTTCAGAGCCAGAAGGTTGGTCTGGAATGCGATCTCGTCGATCACACCGATGATGGCACCGATCTGGTTCGAGGAATTCTCGATCTGGCCCATGGCCTGAACCGCACGGTTCACCACCGTCTTGCCTTCCAGCGCAAAGGTCTGGGACGAGCGCACCATGCTGCCAGCCTCCAGCGCGCCTTCGGCGGAGCGGGCGACCGTCGAGGTGATCTGTTCGACCGCAGCGGCGGTTTCTTCCAGCGAGGCGGCCTGTTGTTCAGTGCGGCGGGACAGGTCGTCGGATGCTTCGCTGATCTGCTGGGCGGCGGCACCGATAGCCGATGCGCGATCCACAATAATGGCGACCGCGCTTTCCAGCTTCTCGGCCGCGGCGTTGAAGTCATCCTTCAGCGGCTGGGCCTTGGCGTGCACATCGACCGTGATGCGGTGCGACAGCACACCCCCCGCCAGTCGCGACAGCCCCTCGGCCAAGGCACCAATGGCGATGCCGTCCAGACGGGCCATTTCGGCGGTTTCCGCTTCGTGGGCGAGGCGTTCCTGTTCGCTTGCGGCACGGGCAGCGCTGACCTCGGCTTCGATACGGGCCTTCTCGCGGCCTTGCTCGCGGAAGGTCAGAACGGCATCGGCCATCTGGCCGATCTCGTCCTTGCGACCGACCGCCGGCACAACGACGTCCATGTCCCCTTGCGCCAGACGCGTCATGACGCGCGTCATAGCCACAACCGGGGTCGACAGGGCACCGGTCAGCCACACGCCCGAGGCGACGGCAACGGCAAAGGCCACCAGCCCGCCCAGACCAAACGCCAGATAGGCCTGACGATAGGCGGCTTCGCGGCGCTTGTCGTTTTCAACGCGCATATCCTCCAGCGCGTTAAGCACCTTGCGGCCTTCCGCGTTCACAGCCTGGATTTCGGACGAGCCGCGCACGCTCAGGCGGTCGAGAACTTCCTGACGGGTTTCCGGACGCGCTGCGCGGTCCATCATGGCCAAGAGGTCGGCATCCACCTTTTCGCCGGTTTCGGACAGAACGGCCTGCTGTTCCTTGAACAGACCGTCGACATCGGCGGCGGCCAGATTGACCACACCGGCGCGATAGGCGGCGGCGTGCTGTTCGAACATCTGTTTGAAGTCAGGCTTCAGGGTCGCGACATAGCCGCGCATCGCCATCTGCTTGTTCAACAGTGCGACATGCACCTCGCTGATCGCGGCGGTGATATTTCGGGCTTCGGTTTCCTGCTGCTGGGCACGCTGGATGCCCAGGACGGCCCAAAGAACGATGATGGTGGCAATGCCACACGCCGCGATGACCGCGGTCAGGGCGAGTACCAATTTCTTTGGTACGGATAGATCTTGTAGCACGGGGGAGTACTCGAAAACGCAAATCTGACTGCGCCCCCGATACATGCCCCTGTCTGTTTCAAACCTTAGCAATAAGGCAGGGTAATCTACTTACGACTTTTGGCTAAGGCCTTGAAAGGCGGATGGAATGCGCGCGTTGCGAGCAAGGAGGGCGCACGGTTACTGACCGCCCCTATGTCAGCAACCGCATCCCCGACAACTTGGCCTAGGCCGCCATCACTGCGCGCTGTTCCTGCGAGATGCGGAACTGTCCCATCAGGCGATCCAGCTCGCTGGCATCCTGTGCCAGCGAACGGCTGGCGGCGGTCGACTCTTCGACCATGGCCGCGTTCTGCTGGGTCATCTGGTCCATCTGGTTCACGGCGGCGTTAACCTCCGACAGGCCCAGCGCCTGCTGACGCGCGGAGGCCTCGCTGGATTCCGCGAGCGCCGTGACCTTCTCGATCTGGCGGGCGATGTCCGACAGGGCCTCGCCGCTGCGGGCGACCAGTTGCACCCCCTGCTCCACATGCTGGCCCGAGGTCTGGATCAGGCCCTTGATCTCGCGGGCGGCATCCGCCGAACGCTGCGCCAGCGCACGCACTTCGGACGCCACCACGGCAAAGCCACGCCCCGCATCACCCGCACGCGCGGCTTCCACGCCCGCGTTCAGCGCCAGTAGATTGGTCTGGAAGGCAATCTCGTCGATCACGCCGATGATGGCCCCGATCTGGCGGGATGAATCCTCGATCTGGCCCATGGCGGTCACCGCACGGCCCACGACATCCTGACCGTCGCGCGCCATCAGGTGGGCTTCACGCACCACTGCGCCCGATTCCTGCGCCGCCTCTGCGGACGAGGCGACGGTCGTGCTGATCTGGTCCACGGCAGCCGCCGTCTCTTCCAGCGAGGCAGCCTGACGCTCGGTCCGGCGCGACAGTTCGTCGGCGGCATCGCTGACCTGCTGGGCGGCGGCACCGATGGCCGAGGCGCGATCAATGATCACACGCACAGCCGCATCCAGACGCTCGGCGGCGGTGTTGAAGTCGTCCTTCAGGGCCTGCGCCTTGGCATGCACATTGATGGTCACGCGATGGCTCAGGTCACCGCCCGCCAAGGCGGCCAGACCCTGCCCCACAGCCGTCATGGCGATTTCATCCAAGCGCGCGATCTCGGCGGCTTCGGCGGCATGCTTCTGGCGCTCGCGCTCGGCCAGTTGGCGGGCTTCTTCCGCCTCGACTTCCAGACGGGCGTTTTCAATCGCCTGATCGCGGAAGGTCAGGACCGCGCCAGCCATGGCTCCGATCTCGTCACCGCGACCGACAGCCGGGATACTCACATCGGTCTCGCCCTTGGCCAGACGGGTCATCACGCGGGTCATGGCCACCACCGGTCGGGACAGGGCTTGGGTCAGCCAGATGGCCGAACCGATCGCCACCAGAAAGGCCAGAACGCCACCGACCGCAAAGGCCGTATAGGCACTGGCATAGGCGCGGGCGCGGCGCTCGCGGTTCTGTTCGCCCACTTCGGCCAGCACCTTCTGGGTCTGGGCCATGGTTTCCTGAATGGCGCGGATATTGGGGCTTCCGGTCACGCCGAATACTCCCATCATATTCTCGCGCTCGACCGGATCATCCGCGCGGCTGATCATCCGCTTCAGGTCGTTGGTGTTTTTGGTCGTCGCATCCGTGAGGATGCCCAGCTGCTCGGCAAAGCTGCCCTCGACGTCCGCCGCCGCGAAATGGGTCAGGCCTTTGTCGACGGCCAGAGTATGGGTTTCGAACGCGTCTTTGAACTCCGGCTTCTGGTTCACCACAAAACCGCGCATGCTCATCTGCTGGCTCAGCAGGGCGTGCTGCAGTTCATAGATGGCATCGGTGATGTCACGCGAAACCTCGTCTGCCTCCTGCGCCTTATGGATGGCCATGACGGCCCACAGTACGACCAGTGTCGCCACGCCGCAGGCCGCGATCACGGTGGCAAAGGACAGCACCAATTTCTTCGGCACAGAGAGATTTTGAAGCACGCGGTTACTCACAAAGACGCCACAATCGGGCATCCGCTGTTAGACCAACGATGCTTTTACAAAACTTAGCTATTTACTACGTAGATATACGTAGGCCGGATTGTCAGGCCAGAGCCTTTACAACCACCAGTACGGCAGTCGTTAACAGATAGATTGCAAAGGCTTTTCTTAGACGCTTGCGGTCCAGCCTGTGCGCCAATCGCGCCCCGTAAGGCGCGGTCCAACCCGTTAACAGACCCATGATGATGGCGGCCGGAATATTAACGTATCCGAGCGTCAGAGGCGGCACGCCCGAAGCCCCCCAACCGAACACCAGATAGCCCAAAGACGCCGCCGCCCCGATGGCCAGACCAAAGCCCGAGGATGTAGCCACCGCCTGATGGATCGGTCGCCCGCACAGGGTCATGGTCAGGCCGCCAAAGCTGCCCCCGCCAATACCCATCATGGCACTCAGCACACCGATGATGCTGGCGACGATCCGGCGTCCCCATCCGGTCGGCAAGTCCTTGCGAAGCGTGACGTGTTCCGGCAGCAGCCCCATCTGCGCCGCGATGGCCAACAGGCAGACGCCATAGACAATGGCCAGAGCCGACATGGGCGAGCCGCCCGCGATAAAGGCCCCGACCAAACCGCCCAGCGCCACCCACGGCGTCCACGTCTTGAGCACCACCTCGTCCACCGCGCCATGTTTGCGGTGCGTGGCCAGCGATCGCAGCGAGGTGGCGACAATGGTCAAAAGGCTGGTGCCGATGGCGACATGCAGATTGTGCTCGCCGCCAACCCCAAGCACGCTGAAAGCATAGAACAGGGCGGGCACCAGAACCGTGCCGCCGCCCACGCCGAACAGTCCCCCGATCACGCCGGCAACCGCCCCTGCCCCCACAAGGGCAGCCAGCATCATCACCAGTTCGGTCAGGGAAACGTCGATCACGCGGCTTGGTCGTCCTGCGCGCGGCGGGCCTCGGCCTCTCGCACGGCCTCGATGGCGCGGTCCAGAACATCCAGACCCGCGCCCGACTTCACCCCTTCGACCGTCAGGATACGGCGGAAGGCCCGCGCGCCGGGGCGACCGTGCATGGCCCCCAGCATGTGGCGGGTCATGGCCACAAGGTTGATGCCGCGCGCCAGTTGCTCGGCCATATAGGGCTTATAGGCTTCCAGCGCGTCGAAGATGTCGGTGTCGGCGACGTCCTCGCCATAGATCAGGCGGTCGGCCTGCCCCAGAAGGGCCGGCTCGTGATAGGCGGCACGGCCGATCATCACGCCATCCAGCGCCACGCCGTCATAGGGAGCCAGCAGCTCCAGCGCCTGTTCCAGCGAGGCGATGCCGCCATTGATGCCGATGGTCAGGTGCGGGCGCTCTTTTTTCAGGCGCTTCACCAGATCATAGTCCAGCGGCGGGATGTCGCGGTTTTCCTTTGGCGAAAGTCCTTTCAGCCACGCCTTGCGGGCATGGACGGTAAAGTCGGTGATGCCGACCTTGGCGCATTCATCAACCGTGGCGAACAGGCTCTCGTTCGGGTCTTGATCATCGACGCCGATGCGGCATTTGACCGTGGCAGGCACCGAGACAGCGGCCTTGATGGCGGCCATGCATTCGGCCACCAGCTCCGGCTCCTTCATCAGGCAGGCACCGAAACGGCCCGACTGTACGCGGTCCGAGGGGCAGCCGACGTTCAGATTGATCTCGTCATAGCCATAGTCCTCGCCGATCTTGGCAGCCTCGGCCAACTGCTTGGGATCGGATCCACCCAGTTGCAGCGACACCGGATGCTCGGCGTCCGAAAAGCCCAGCAGATAGTCACGATCCCCATGAATAACCGCCGGAGCCGTCACCATCTCCGTATAGAGCAGCGTCCGCTTAGACAGCGCACGATGAAACGCCCGGCAATGCCGGTCGGTCCAGTCCATCATCGGGGCGACGGACAATCTGTGCGCGGGATAGGTCATCAAACTCTGGAACAGGCTTTAGGGAAGATAGGGCGACCCTATACGCGAGCACGCCCCCCAGACCAAGCCAGCCCTTGGGCGAGCCCTCAGGTCACGCGGCGTTTTTCCAGTTTGCGGGCGAGGGTGCGGCGGTGCATGCCGAGGCGGCGAGCGGCCTCGGAGATGTTGAAATCGGTTTCCACGAGGGTTTCGTGGATGCGCTCCCACTCAAGTGTCTTGATCGAGGTGGGGCGGGCGGTCAGCGGGGCCGAGGCATCGCCGCTCTCGCGGGAGAAGGCTGCCTCGATCTCGTCGGTACCTGCGGGCTTGGCCAGATAGTGGCGGGCACCCAGTTTGATGGCCTCGACCGCTGTGGCGATGCTGGCGAACCCCGTCAGGACGACGATCACCATCTCCGGATCGAAGGCATGAAGTTCCTGTACGCAGGTCAGGCCCGAGGACGTGCCCAGTTTCAGGTCCACCACGGCGTACTGCGGGCGCTGGTTGGCCAGCACCAGCCGCATATCCTCGGGGCTGCGGGCCGACAGCACCTGATAGCCGCGCCGCTCGAACGAACGGCGCAGGGTGCGGGCGAAGGACTCGTCGTCCTCGACAATCAGCAGGCTGCGGGCATCATCGGTCATGGTGCTCATTTCGGGGTCAGGGCCTCGGTCGGCAAGCGCAGCTGTATGCTTGCCCCACCTTCGCGGCGATTTTCGGCCACGACCTCGCCGCCCAGCGTACGCATGGTGTTTACCAGCAGGAACAGGCCCAGTCCGGCCCCTGCCCGCCCCTTGGTGCTCTGATAGGGCTGGCCCAGACGCGACAGGATTTCCTCGGGAAAGCCGGGGCCGTCGTCGGTGAAAGTCAGGATGATCTGTTCGCCATCGGCCACCGCGTTCAGGGTCAGGGCGCGGGCATCGGCCTCGGCGGCATTGTCGATCAGGGCGCTCAGTACCTGACGGAAGGCTTCGTCGGCGATGATGTGCGGATCGCGTGGATTGGGGCCCAGAACATCCACGGTCATGGTGCCGACGCCGCGTTCGCGCCACTCGCTTGCCACGTCATTGAGGAAGGTCGACAGGCGCATCACCTTGGGCGACTGGCCACGCGCCGCACCTGCCGCCATCAGGATGTTGGTGACGATCACCTTGCAGCGGTCCACTTCGGACTGCATCTGCTCGACGTCTGCGACCAGTTCGGGATCGGAACGGATGGCGTCGATGTGCCGCCAGTCGCCCAGCAGCACGCTAATGGAAGCCAGAGGCGTGCCGAGTTCATGCGCTGCGCCCGAGGCCAACAGGCCCATGCGGACGATGTGTTCCTGTTCGGCAGCTTGTTGGCGGCTGTCGGCCATCCAGGCGTCACGAGCGCGGACGTTGCGGATAGTGCGGCTGACGAAGGCGGCCAGCAGCACGGCGATCAGCATGAAGTTGATCAGCGATCCCTGCACCAACAGCCCCAGCCGCTCGTCCGCCCCCTCGGGCAGGGGAAGCGGTTTGTGGAACAGGGTCAGGGCGGCGAGGATGCCGCTGGTACCCAGGACGAAGATCCACACATAGCGGCGGCGCAGCAGAACCGCCGCCAGCACGATCTGCATGACGAACAGGGCGGAGAATGGATTGCTGGCCCCGCCGCTGAAATACAGCAACCACGTCAGGGCGGCGGCATCGATACACAGGGCGGTGAAGATTTCGCCGTCGGTAATGGCGGCGCGGCGCGACACGACCGGATAGCTGACGAGGTTCAGCACCACCAGTGCCGCAGGCGCCAGCAACAGCCAGCCCAAAGGCAGCGACAGGCCAAATCCCCAGTGGACGATGGCGATGGTCAGGGCCTGCCCGATCACGGCGAACCAGCGCAGCTGAATCAGCAGCAGCATATTGCGCCGTCCTGCCGCGCCCGGCGGGAGCGGTGCCCCGTCGGTCTGTCCGGTCAGGAGGTCGAACAGGGACCCGATCTTCACAGCCTTGCCTTCTCCTTGCGACGGCGCTCGCGCAGCATGAGGACCATGCCCACCAGCGTGCCCGCTGCCAAGCCGAACCATGTCAGGGCATAGACAAGATGGCTGTTAGCGAACTTCACCACGGTCATGCCCGCGCGCGGCCAGCCAGAGGCGGCGGTGCCATCAGCGGGTTGGGCGTCGATGAAATAGGGCGCGGCGTCGATGCCCTTGGCGGCAGCGATGGCAGCCACGTCGCGGGAATACCAGTTTCCACCCGCCGGATCGTTTTCGCGCAGGAAGCCGCCCTTGGGCTCAGACAGGCGCAGAAGGCCCGTCACCTCGACCCTGCCCTCGCCATCGGGGCGCGGGGCGGCGCTCTTCATGTCATTGGGCACAAAGCCCCGGTTCACCAGAACGGTAAAGCCACGGTCGGTTTCCAGCGGGGTGATGATCCACCAGCCGCCGTCCAGTTCGGTGACCGCCTTCACCGGCACCTCAAGGTCATAGCGATAGGTGCCGCCCGCCTTGACCCGCAGGTATTCGTGACCGTCGCGGGTGATGGTGACATCGGGCGCGGGGGCATCGACCGGATCGGCATGGATGCGGTTCTCGACCCGCTCGATCAGGGCCAGCTTCCAGCCCAGCCGCTGCACCTGCCAGATGCCCAGCCCCATGAAGCCGGCGAACACCAGCAGAAAAACCGTGACCACCATAACGCGCCAAAGGCGGCCACCCGTCGGGTGACCGCCTTCGTTACGCGCGGGAGGAATGAACTTCCCGTCTATCATGTCATGACCTCAGCCAAAGGACGGCATCTGGTGAACCGGCATCATGTTGGTGTTCATGTGCCACATCACCCAGATCGAGCCGCCGACCGCGATCGCCACCACCACGATGGTGAAGATGATCGCCAGCATGTTCCAGCCCCCTTCCGACTTCGGATGCAGGTGCAGGAAATAGATCATGTGAACGACCATCTGCACCGCGGCGAAGGCCACGATGGTCAGCGCCGTGGTCTGGGGCGGCAGGACGCCCGTCATGACCAGAGCGAACGGAATGGCCGTCAGAACCACCGAGGCGATGAAGCCGATCAGATAGTCACGGTAGGAACCGTGATAGCCCTCGGCCTCGTGGTGGTCGTCATGGTGTTCGTTGTGGGTGTCGTGTCCGCTCATCGCAGCATCCCCATCAGATAGACAAAGGTGAAGACGCCGATCCAGATCACGTCGAGGAAGTGCCAGAACATCGACAGGCACATCAGGCGACGTTTGTTGGCCGGGATCAGGCCCTTCATTTTCACCTGCACCATCAGCGTCACCAGCCAGATGATACCGAAGGTCACGTGCAGGCCGTGGGTGCCGACAAGGATGAAGAAGGCCGACAGGAAGCCACTGCGTTGCGGCGTCGCGCCCACATGGATCAGGTGGCGGAACTCGTAGAGTTCGATGCCGAGGAAGGCCAGACCGAACAGGCCGGTGATGGCCAGCCAACCCATGGTTTGGCCGACCTTGCCCTTCATCATCGCCAGCATGGCGAAGCCGTAGGTGATCGAGGAGAACAGCAGCATGGCCGTGTTCACCGCGATCAGGTTCAGGTCGAACAGATCCTTCGGTGCCGGACCGGCGGCATAGTTGCCACCGATCACGGCGAAGACCGCAAACAGCATCGCGAAGATGAGGCAGTCGCTCATCAGATACATCCAGAAGCCCAGCGAGGTGCTGTGGCCTTCCGGCAGATGCGGGTCATGGTCGGCGTGCCACAGCGGGCCGCCCTTGGGATCGACGTAGTCGGGATGGATGGGAGCTTGTGCAGCGCTCATCGGATTACCCCTTTGCCTGAAGTTGGGCCAGGGCGCGGGTGCGAGCATCCTCGGTCGCCTGAACCTCTTCCACCGGGATGTAGTAGTCGCGGCGGTAGTTGAAGGTATGGAAGATGGCGTAGCCGATGATGGCCAGGAAGCTCAGGCCAGCCAGCCACCAGATGTACCAGATCAGCGCCAGACCGCAGACGGTCGACAGACCTGCGAGGATCACGCCCGTGCCGGTATTGGACGGCATGTGGATGGCCTCGAAGCCCGAGGTCGGACGGACATAGCCGCGCGACTTCATGTCGGCCCAGGTGTCGGTGTCATGCACGATCGGGGTGCGGGCGAAGTTATAGGCCGGCGGCGGCGACGAGGTCGCCCATTCCAGCGTACGGCCGTTCCACGGATCGCCCGATTCATCGCGCAGTTGCTCGCGCTTGATGATCGACACAGCGAACTGGATCAGCATGGCCAGAATACCGCAGGCGATGATGCCGACGCCGACGGCGGCGATGACAAACCAGATCTGATAGGCTGGATCGTCAAAGACGCGCATACGACGGGTCACGCCCATGAAGCCCAGCACATAGAGCGGGGTGAAGGCGACCCAGAAGCCGACCACCCAGCACCAGAAGCTGACGAGGCCCCACTTCTTGTCCAGCTTGAAGCCGAAGGCCTTGGGCCACCAGTAGTTGATGGCGGCGAACAGGCCGAACAGCACACCGCCGATGATGACGTTGTGGAAGTGGGCGATCAGGAACAGCGAGTTGTGCAGCACGAAGTCAGCCGGCGGAACAGCCAGCATCACGCCGGTCATGCCACCGATGACGAAGGTCAGCATGAAGGCCACCAGCCACATCATCGGCAGCTCGAAACGGATGCGGCCGCGATACATGGTGAAGAGCCAGTTGAAGATCTTCGCACCGGTCGGGATCGAGATGATCATGGTGGTGATGCCGAAGAACGAGTTCACCGACGCACCCGAGCCCATGGTGAAGAAGTGGTGCAGCCACACCAGATACGACAAGATGGTGATGCAGACGGTCGCGTAGACCATCGAGGTGTAGCCGAACAGGCGCTTGCCCGAGAAGGTCGAGGCGACTTCCGAGAACACGCCGAACAGCGGCAGGATCAGGATGTAGACTTCCGGGTGACCCCAGATCCAGATCAGGTTCACGTACATCATCGGGTTGCCGCCGAAGTCGTTCGTGAAGAAGTTGGTGCCGACGTAACGATCAGCGGTCAGCAGGGCCAGCGTCGCGGTCAGGATCGGGAAGGAGGCCACGATCAGGACGTTGGCGCACAGCGAGGTCCAGGTGAACACCGGCATCTTCATCATGCCCATGCCCGGAGCGCGCATCTTCACGATGGTGGCGATCAGGTTGATCCCTGACAGCGTGGTCCCGACGCCCGCGATCTGCAGCGCCCAGATATAGTAGTCCACGCCGACACCCGGGCTGTAGGCGATGCCCGACAGCGGCGGATAGGCCAGCCAGCCGGTGCGGGCAAACTCGCCCACGAACAGCGAGGCCATGACCAGCACCGCGCCCGAAACCGTCATCCAGAACGAGAAATTGTTCAGGAAGGGGAAGGACACGTCACGCGCGCCGATCTGCATCGGAACCAGATAGTTCATCAGGCCCGTGATCATCGGCATGGCCACGAAGAAGATCATGATCACGCCGTGGGCGGTGAAGATCTGGTCGTAGTGGTGCGCGTTCAGATAGCCTTCGGAACCGCCGAAAGCGATCGCCTGCTGCAGGCGCATCATGACCGCATCGGCAAAGCCGCGCAGGAACATGATCAGACCCAGGATCATATACATGATCCCGATCTTCTTGTGGTCGACCGTGGTGAACCACTCTTTCCAGAGATAGCCCCACAGCTTGAACTTGGTCAGCAGGGCAAGGAGGCCGATGCCCCCCAGCGCCACGACAGCGAAGGTGCCCCACACGATAGGCTCGTGCGGAATGGCATCCCAACTTAGCCGCCCCAGCAGGGGCGAGAGGTTTATGGTTTCTTCAACAGCCATGACGGCACTCAGGATTGCGAGACAGGCGTACGGCCCGTCGCGTCAGTAAGGGGTTGGAAGCCAACGCGCTCCAGCGCCGGCTTGGTACCCGGGGCCGACAGACCGGCACCGGTCAGACGGTTCAGCGGTTCGGATTGCGAGATGACGCGCGAGGTGTTGGCGCGGCGCATATTGGCCTCGACGGCAGCGCGTTCAGCCTGCAGCGGGGTGCAGATCTGCATCACATAGCTTTCGCCCGAGCCGAAGACGGCATCGCCGCGACGGGCGTATTTGTCATACACCAGCGGCAGGGTGTTCTTGGCGGCCTGCAGGCCCAGACCACCCTTGCGGTCGATATCCATCATCTCGCCCATGCACATCTTGCCCGGCTGGACGCACATGTTGACGACAGCGTTGAACAGGGTCGGCTCGACAGCCGAATAATAGATCACCGGCACCTTCTCGCTGGGACGTTCCAGCTCCAGATAGGTTTCGCGGTCCAGCGGGGTGCCGCCAGCGCGAACCTTGGCGATCCATTGCTCAAAGGCTTGGTCATCAACGCCACGGGCGGCGAAGCGCATGTTCGAGAAGCCGTCGCCCGAATAGTTGGCCGAGAAGCCCACATAGTCACCCGGACGGTTGATCACGGCGTGCAGCTTGGTCTCCATGCCCGGCATGGCATAGATCTGGCCGGCCATGGCAGGGACGTAGAAGCTGTTCATCACACCCGACGACGTCAAGTGGAAGCGGATCGGACGATCCACCGGCGCGACCAGCTCATTGACCGTGGCCACCCCGTATTGCGGGTAGATAAACAGCCACTTCCAGTCCAGAGCGACCACTTCGACCTGAAGGGTCTCGTGATCTTCGGTGACGGCCTGGGTTTCATGGATGCGGTCCAGCGGGCGGTACGGGTCCAGCAGGTGGGTACCGGCCCAGGTCACAGCGCCAAGGCAGATGATGATGAGCAGCGGAACGGCCCAGATCACCAGCTCAAGGTGGGTCGAGTGATCCCAGTCGGGGTCGTAGTCTTTTTCGACCTTTTTGTTGGAGGCCCGGTACTTCCACGCAAAGAAGATCGTCAGGGCCATAACCGGCACGATGACGATGAGCATGAGAAGCACCGAAACCACCAGCAGGTCGCGTTGCTGCATGGCGATATCGCCGGCCGGAGCCAGAACGATCGCCTCACAGCCCGACAGGGCGGCCATCAGTGGCGCAAGGGCGAGCGGCCGCAGCAAACGCGATCTAAGCGCGCGGCGGACCGGATTGACGGGGGTTGCAGGCAAGGTTTCGGTCATTGCCACGGCCCCGTAGGCCCAAAGACAAACCACTTACATTGGACAATCCGTCCTATCCCCCGCGCACACGCAGCGGAGCAAAGGAGCGGCTCATTCATTCTATCAATATGGGCGCTTAGACGCCCGGTCGCAGAGAACGGCATCTGTCATGAACGCTTCAGGCGCGCCTTCTTCCGAGTCCCTCGAACGGGACGCCAGTCAGATCAACGCGCGACATGGCAAAATCGACGCGAGTGAAATTGCTGTTGGCGTAATTATCGGGCGCACGTCGGAGTTTTTCGACTTCTTCGTGTACGCCATCGCCTCGGTTGTGGTTTTCCCGCAGTTGATCTTCCCGTACGCGGGTCCGCTGGGCGGAACTCTTCTTTCGTTTGCCGTTTTCGCGCTGGCTTTCATCGCCCGCCCGATCGGCTCCTCGCTTTTCATCGCCATTGACCGCAAGTTCGGCCGCGGCACCAAGCTGACCATCGCCCTGATGCTGCTGGGTCTGTCGACGGTCTGCTTCGGCTTCCTGCCCAGCTATCAGAGCGCAGGCTATTGGTCTGCTGTCATGCTGATGGTGCTGCGCGTGGCTCAAGGTATCGCCCTGGGCGGCACCTGGGACGGCATGCCCTCGCTGCTGGCTGTGTCGGCACCGGAAAACAAAAAGGGCTGGTACGCCATGGTCCCGCAGCTCGGCGCTCCGCTGGGCCTGATCGTGGCCTCGGCCCTGTTTGCCTATTTCATCTCCAAGCTGACCCCGCAGGACTTCTTCGCATGGGGCTGGCGCTATCCGTTCTTCGTGGCCTTCGCCATCAACGTGGTGGCCCTGTTCGCCCGCCTGCGCATCGTGGTGTCGCCGACCTTCCAGTCGGCCTTCCATGGCTCGGAGCTGAAGCCCAGCCCGATCGGCCAGACGCTGAAGGAAGAAAGCCCGCGCATCCTGATCGGTACCTTTGCCCCGCTGGCGACCTTCGCCATGGTGCACATGGTCACCGTCTATCCGCTGTCGTGGGTCTTCCTCTACACCGAGGACAGCGTGGCCCGCTTCCTGGTGCTGCAACTGATCGCAGCCGCCATCGGCGTGGCCTCGGTTGTCGCTTCGGGCGTGCTGGCGGACCGTTTCGGTCGCCGCAAGCTGCTGGGTGCCACCTCGGTCGGTATCGGCATCTTCGCCGTCGCCGCCCTGCCCCTGCTGGACGGCGGCCCGATGGGCGAGATGGCCTATCTGGTCATCGGCTACATCCTGCTGGGTCTGGCCTTTGGTCAGGCTTCGGGCGTCATCGCCTCCAGCTTCAAGCCGCGTAACCGCTATACCGCCTCGGCGCTGACGTCGGATCTGGCATGGCTGTTCGGCGCGGGCTTCGCGCCGCTGGCAGCGCTGTGGATCTCGGCCCAGTTCGGCCTGTGGGCTGGCGGTGCCTATCTGCTGTCGGGCACCATCGTCACCCTGCTGGTGCTGCGCTGGAACCGTTCGCTGGCCGCGCGTAGCAGCCTGTCCTGATCGGCACAGAGCCCTAAAGATAAAGGCCCGCTGGAAACAGCGGGCCTTTTTTAATGCGCGGTACTCAGCCTTTGTGCTGGGACGCAAAGTCCACAAAGGTCTGCATATATTTGCGAAGGAAGCCCTCGGTGTCCGCATTGGTCACCTTATGGTCGGCGTCGATCAGGTCCGGCTTGAACTGGATATAGGCCTCGGGCTGGCCCAGCTGCGCCACATTAAGGAAACCCAGAATAGGCCGCAGGGCCGATTGCGCCACCGCCGTACCAATGGCCCCCGGCGAGGTTCCGATCACAGCCACGGGCTTGCCGTCAAAGCTGTTCT
>NZ_CAMZFB010000021.1 GCF_947305955.1 uncultured Brevundimonas sp. | reverse complement strand
GGTGCGCTGGCGCGACGAGTCGGGTCCTGTCCTGTTCGCGGGCGAGCGCCGCCCCGAGCTGATCACCCAGTTCGAGCGATCCTATGTCCTGTTGGGCGATGCCGATGTGACGCGGGGGGATGGCCTGACGGCGGTGATCGATCCTGCCTTGCCGGAATGGATGGCTGGCACGCTGGCCGATGCCGCCCCTGCGACGGGGCGGTGGTATCTGCAACGACTGGGCGCAGCCTCGGCAGGGGCGGAAAAGCCGGTGCTGATGGCGGCATGGAACGGCCCGACCCAGCGCATGACGAGCATGGGCGGCAGTGTGCTGCCCGGCCTGATCGTCATGAATTTCGAAGGGCGCGGCATTACCGAACCGGATGAGGAAATCCGCGAACGCGCCCTGTGGTTCATCGCCCATGAGGCGGCGCATTTCTGGCTGGGCCAGACGGTGCGCTATGAATTTGCGCGCGATGCTTGGATTACCGAGGGCGGGGCCGATCTGATGGCGGTGCGGGCACTGAAGGCGCGCGATCCGTCCTATAACGACAAGGCCGAGCTTCAGACCGAGATCGACGACTGCGTGAAATATGGCCGCCAACCTATCGCCACGGCAGGGGATCGGGGCGAGCACCGCGCCTATTATGCCTGTGGAGCCGTTTTTGCCATGGCCGCCGAAATGGTCGAACGCCGCAAGAGCGGCGGGGACTTTGTCGATTTCGTACGCCAGTTGGTCAGCGAAAACCGCCGCGACGGGGTGGTGACGGTTCGCGACTGGACCGACCTTTATGTCCGGCGTGGTGGGCGGCCGCAGGACGTGGCCGTGATCCTCGACTTCATCAACAACGGCTCGCGTGACCCGCAGGCGACCGTCGCCGGTATTCTGGCGGGCTGGGATATCGCCCTTGAGGGCGATCGCGTCGTCCTGCGCTGATCAACCCGCCGCGAATGGATAGGGGCTGAGTGACTTGGCCCAGTCATCGACGGCCAGCGGGCGATCGATGGGGGCGGCGGCCCGCTCGGCGCAGGGGTGGCGGTGGCAGAGGCGACAGGCGGGGCCGATGGGGGTGACCTCGGGGTTCTGGAGGTCCAGCCCCTGGGCATAGATCAGGCGGTGCGCGTGCTGCAGCTCGCAGCCCATGCCGATAGCCAGATCCTGCGCCTCGCCGAAGCCGTCGCGGCCCTGACGTTCCACCGTGCGGGCGAAGGTGAACCAGCGACCGCCGGGTTTGCCGTCCTGTTCCGGCGTTTCGATGATCTGGGTGATAATCCGGCCCGGCGTGCGGAAGGCTGAATGCAGCCGCCAGCGCGGACAGGCCCCGCCGAAGCGCGAGAAGGGAAAGGCCCCCGTCGCATAGCGTTTGGAGATATTGCCCGCCTGATCCACCCGCATCAGGAAGAAGGGCACACCCCGTGCCGTGGGGCGCGACAGGGTGGTCAGCCGGTGGGCGACCTGTTCGTATGACACGCCAAACCGTGCGGCCAGACGGTCCAAATCATAGCGCGTTTCCTCCGCCGCCCGATGGAAGGCCGTGTAAGGCATCAGGATGGCGGCGGCCAAGGTATTGGTCATGGCCACTTTCAGCAGGCTGCGCGTGGCCGGATCGGGCGCGCGGGCGGCATCGGCCATGGCGTTGAGGTCGCCACCGTGTTCGGACAGGGCCAGTTGATAGGCCACGGCGAACGCCCGCGAGGACGGGCCGAGACTCTCGCTCAGCAACAGGCGGCGGCGGTGCAGGTCAAAGCGACGCGTCCATTCCACCATCACCTCCGACGGCACGGTGCGGACCGTCAGGCCATGGGCGACGGCCAGCCGCTGGCGGGCGGCGGCCTCGAACCCCTCGGCATGGGGCGGTTGTTCCCGCGCAAGAGTATGTGCCAGTGCCTCGCCCATCTGGTCGAGGTCGGGGAAGTGGTTGCCGCGTGACTGAACGAACTCGCGCACCCAGTCGGCGGGGGCGGCATCGTCCAGCCCCTCGCCATGTTCGGCGGCGGCACGGGCGCGGGCGCGCTGGTCGTCAAAGGCCTGATAGAGGCGCAGCAGGGCGTCGGCCACGGCGGGCGCTTCCTCGATCACCTGCATCAGTTCGTGGCGCGGGGCCGAAACGCCCTTGAACACCGGATCGGCAAGGATTTCGCCCAGACGCGCTTCGTCGATCTCGCCCGCGCGGTTCAGGGTCCGCAGATCGACATCATAGGTTTCGGCCAGCTTCAGCAGCAGTTGCGCCGAGACGGGCCGCTGGTTGCGCTCGATATGGTTCAGATAGGAGGGTGAGACCGACAGGTCCTCGGCCATGGCGGTCTGGGTCAGGCCAAGGTCGCGGCGCAGCCGTTTCAGGCGCGCCCCAAGGAACAGTTTGCGGTCGGCATTATCCTGCATATCGCAGTTAGGTCATAATGTGACTGATTTGGTCAAGTCATATTGTGACTAAGTGACTTCAATATCGGGCCTGTTGCTGTGTCTTTTGTGACTGGCCCGTGTTCTTTGACCTGTGACGCGGCGTTGACCGCACCATCGCAGAGACGAGAACGCACATGACCACCTTCGCTGATCTGGTTCCCGCCCCCAAGGGCCGCTTTGACGGCATCGAGCGCCCCTACACGCCGGAAGACGTCCTGCGTCTGCGCGGCTCCGTGCCGATCACCCACACCCTCGCCGAGCGCGGTGCCAACCGCCTGTGGGAGCTGCTGCACTCTGAGCCCTACATCAACGCTCTGGGTGCCGTGACGGGCAACCAAGCCATGCAGATGGTCCGCGCGGGCCTGAAGGCCATCTATCTGTCGGGCTGGCAGGTTGCTGCCGACGCCAACACCGCCTCGGCCATGTATCCGGACCAGTCGCTGTATCCGGCCAATGCTGCGCCGGAACTGTGCCGCCGCATTAACCGCACCCTGCAACGTGCCGACCAGATCGAGCATGCCGAGGGCGGTGCCAAGCGCGACTGGTTCGCTCCGATCGTGGCCGACGCGGAAGCCGGTTTCGGTGGTCCGCTGAACAGCTTTGAAATCATGAAGGCCTTCATCGAAGCCGGTGCCTCGGGCGTCCACTTCGAGGACCAACTGGCTTCGGAGAAGAAGTGCGGCCACCTGGGCGGCAAGGTTCTGATCCCGACCCAAGCCCACGAGCGCAACCTGATCGCGGCGCGTCTGGCGGCTGACGTCTGCGGCACCCCGACCCTGACGGTGGCCCGCACCGACGCGGAATCGGCCCAGCTGATCACCTCGGACATCGACGAGCGCGACCACCCCTTCATCGACCGCGAGAACCGCACGGCAGAGGGCTTCTTCCGCCTGAAGGAAGGCACCGGCCTCGACCACTGCATCGCGCGCGGCCTGAACTATGCCAAGTACGCCGACCTGCTGTGGTGGGAGACCTCCTACCCGGATCTGGACGACGCCCGTAAGTTCGCGGAAGCCATCCAGAAGAAGTATCCGGGCAAGCTGATGGCCTACAACTGCTCGCCGTCCTTCAACTGGAAGGCCAAACTGGATGACGAGACCATCGCCAAATTCCAGCGTGAGCTGGGGGCCATGGGCTACAAGTTCCAGTTCGTGACTCTGGCCGGTTTCCACAGCCTGAACAACGGCATGTTCGAACTGGCTTCGGGTTACCGCGACCGTGGCATGGCTGCCTATTCGGAGTTGCAACAGCGCGAGTTCGCCAACGAGGCTTCGGGCTACACCGCGACCCGTCACCAGCGCGAAGTCGGCACCGGCTATTTCGACGATGTCGCCACCGTCATCTCGCAAGGCCAGTCCTCGACCACGGCCCTGAAGGACTCCACCGAAACGGCCCAATTCCACGCCGCCTAATCCCCCGCGGAGCCGGCACCGTCCGGCTCCACACTTCCTGCGAAGGAGAGACTTTGATGACCACCTACACCAGCCCCCGCGCGATCATCGACTACTGCCTCGCGCCGCTTGAACTTGATGCGGGTGCAGACACGACGCAGGAAGTGCGCCGCCGTCTGGAACACGTCATCAAGACCTTTCAGGCCAAGGCCAGCGCCCCGCTGAGCGTGGACTTCTCCGCCATGCCCAGTCAGGTGATCAACGAAGCCGCGCACGGCTACGAGTAAATCCGCCGCTCATAGCTGTGTTTCGGTCAGCCCGCCTGAGAGATCAGGCGGGCTGATTGTTGTGGGTCAGGTTGTAGGTCAGCTCCAGCATCTGGGCGACGTTGAACGGCTTGGCCAGATGGGCATCGGCGCCCGCTTCCAGCGAGGCTGCAATATGCTCGGGCATGGCATTGGCGGTCAGCATGATCAGCGGCGTGCGACCACGCCCGCGCTCGGCTTCCATACGCCGGATTTCCCGTGTAGCGGCCAAGCCGTCCATGACGGGCATCTGCATGTCCATCAGCACCAGATCAAATCGGCTGGCCGCCACGGCCTCGACCGCTTCCTTGCCGTTCTCGACTTCGACCAGCTGGATGTTGTTGGCGTCCAGGATGAGTTGGACAACGCGGCGATTGGTGGCGTTGTCATCGGCCAGCAGAATACGCAGCGCCTGTCCTTGCTCGGGCGTATTGAGCTGTTGGGCCGTTTTGTTGATGCTCTCGTCGACCAGGTTTTCTCGCTTTGGAAGCGGAGCGTTGATGGGGGGGAGGGGCACGACGAAGGTGAACGTCGAGCCTTTTCCGGGCTGGCTTGTGGCGCTCAATTTACCGCCCATCAGCTCAGCCAACTCCGCGCAGATGGCGAGGCCAAAGCCGGAGCCCCCAAAGCGGCGCGTGTGCTGGTCATCGGCCTGCCAGAACCGCTCGAAGATCCTTGAGGCATTGGCGCTATCGAAGCCGATGCCGGTGTCTTCCACGCGGATCGTCACCTGATCGGCGTTTCGGGTGACCGAGAGGGATATCTCGCCACGGTCCGTAAATTTTACGGCGTTGGAGAGCAGGTTGTTCAAGATCTGGCGGGTGGCCTTGGCATCACCTGTGGCCCAGCTGCCGACATTGGGGTCGAACCGGTATTTGAACGTAATGCCCTTTTCGTGGGCCGCATTGGCCCACAGCTGCTGGGTTTCATTCAAGGTGCAGGCCAGATCGAACGGGGCCTTCTCGATCTTCATTCCGCCTGACTCGATACGGGCCAGATCGAGAATGTCGCTAAGCAGGGTTTGCAGTGTCCGGCTGGAGCTTCCGATCATCTGGACCATTTCGGCCTGACGCGGGTCGAGATCGGATCGTGACAGCGCATCGGTCACCGCGATGATCCCGTTCAGTGGCGTGCGGATTTCATGGCTCATCGTGGCCAGAAATGTCGTCTTGGACGCACTCGCACTACGGGCGCGCTCAAGCGCCTCGGCCAGCTCGGCTTCATGGTTTTTTTCGTCGGTGATGTCCGAGGTGATCGTCACCATGCCGCTGTTGGGCAGGCGGCGGTTCCAAAGCCGGATCCAGCGCTTGCCGTCATACGATTGAAGGACCCAGTCACCTGGTCCGCGCTCTTTGAGGCGCTGCTCGAGCCATTTCGGGTCATGCGCGCTTCCGGGAGGGAAGAGGCTCGCCTTCATGCCAGCCTTGAGCGCTTCGGAATATTCCATGCCCCATTTCAGTTTGTGGGCATTGGGACCAGCCAAATTGGCATAGTGCCTGCTCCACAGCAGCAGGCGGTCGCGATCGTCGTAGAGCGCAAGGCCGATGGGCAGGGCATTGATGGCGCTAACGAGGTTTTTCATGAACCGCCGCTGGCCATTCCATAGATGGGCCGCGAACAGGGTCCCGCCGGTCGCCAGACTGACGAAAACCGCGATCATCCATGCGACATAGAGGGGGACGCCGCCGTTAAAGGGCACGGCACCCGCGATGGCCATTTCATAGCCGTGCAATATCGACAGGCTGCCCAGCCCGCCGAGCGCGGAGGCGCACATAACCTGCTGGACCGGCGTGCCCCGTAGCAGAGCGATGGACACAAGTCCCAGGTTCAGCGGAACCGCAAAGACGAAGGTGATGGTCCGCGCATCAAAGGCCCAGCTTCCGGCCTGTGTGAAGGCCAGTACCGCCAGCGTTATGGAGGCCAGATTGCTGAAGGTGAGGGCGCAGACCGTGATCGTCGCGATGCGTATCGGATGATCTGTCTTGCGGCGAAAGATGTGGCTGCGCAGCACGGATACGCAGGCCACCGTCAGGATCGCCTGACCCAGCGCTAGCAGCCAAGGATTGGCGCTAGCTTGAAGATCGGGTTGCACCTGCAGGATCGGAATGAGCCAGAGCGCGTGAGACAGTACAGTCATCACCGAGAAGCCGAACATTCGCCGTTCGGATGTCGGCCTGTTGCGCACAAGAAGAACCGCCAGCATGGCCAAACAAAAGGCGGCAAATATGCTGCTGGCAGAAAGCCACATCTGCATTGGTGGCAGATGGACGCTCAGCTGCGTACCCCGACTCATCACACTGCCTCCCACTCGCGGAACAACGTTATGCTTAAAATGGGGTGGCGTATAGCGGCGCTTCTTCTCGATCGCCTGTCGTGCCTTTGTTGCAGGGGTGTGCGACAAGGCGGAGAACAGCCAGAGACTTCGCGGAACCCCATGAGTTACGAACCGAACCAGTCGCCTGTCGCCCCGATGGCGTCGTCCCGCTTGTGGACGGCAGGGGCCAGCGGTGGGCTGGCCGTTATCATCATGCTGGTGATTGCTGTGCTGCAGCCCGCCGTGGCGGTGTGGATGGTGCTGGGTTCGCTTGCAGTCGCCTTCACCACCTGGTTCGTGAATCGTGCGCCGATCAGCGTGGACACGGCCGAGGCGGGCACCACGGGGACCGATGTGGAACTGCCTACGGATGGCGGTCTGCTGGCCGATGCGTTCGAGGTCAGTCACGACCCGATGCTGATCATCGCGGGCGGCGAGGCCGACGATATCGCGGGGCGCCGCATTGTGCGGGCCAACGCGGCGGCACGTGAAGTTTTGCCGATTGGCTCAGCCGGAGGGCTTTTGGTCGCGGTCATCCGCGAACCCTTCGTGCTGGAGGCCGTGGACGATGCGTTGTTCACGGGCGAGGTGTCGCGCGTCGACTATCTGGCGGGCGGCTCGCAGGACCGCCACTGGCGGGCGCAGGTCCATCCTCTGCCGGTGCGCGAGATCAACGGCCAGCAGGAGCGGATGGTCCTGTTGACCCTCAAGGACGAAACCGACCTGCGTCGCAGCGAGAAGATGCGCGTCGATTTCTTGGCCAATGCCAGCCATGAGCTGCGTACGCCGCTGGCATCGCTGTCGGGCTTCATCGAAACCCTGAAGGGCCACGCCAAGGATGACCCCAAGGCGCGTGACCGCTTTTTGGATATCATGTCCGCGCAGGCCGACCGGATGAGCCGTCTGGTCGCGGACCTGCTGTCACTTTCCCGCATCGAACTGAACGAGCACATCGCGCCCGCCGGACGGGTCGATCTGGCGCGGGCGACGTCCGACGTTCTGGATGCGGTCAGTGTCCTGTCGCGCGAGCGTTCGGTGACGATCAACGCCGATCTCGGCGTCGGTGGTGCCGATGTGATCGGCGAGCGCGACGAGATTTTGCAGGTGGTGCAGAACCTCATCGACAATGCGCTCAAATATTCATCCGAAGGCGGTGCCATCGAGGTCGTCATCGAGCGCGACTTGACGGTGGACGATGTCTTCCAGTCGCGACTGGCTGACAGCACGCGTCTGTCGCTGGTCACGCCGGACCGCGAGCAGGGCGCGCGCTATGTCGCTGTGACCGTGCGCGACCATGGGCCGGGTATGGCGCGTGAACACCTGCCGCGTCTGACGGACAGATTCTACCGGGTCGAAGGACAAAAAAGCGGCGAGCGGCAGGGCACTGGACTTGGTTTGGCCATAGTGCGTCACATTGTCATTCGCCACCGCGGCGTACTTTCTGTGGAAAGTGCGATGGGATCAGGCGCTTTATTTGCGGCTGCCTTCCCTATAGCCCCGCAAAGACCTCAGGCCCTTCCGGAACGATTGGAAGAAATCTTATAGATTTTAAAGACTTCGCATTATTCTTGCGGTTGTCTTGGGGCGGGATTGTGTCTCGCGGCGTGTGTAACAGAACTGTCATGCATCCGTCTTAATCCGCTCGCCTTTCGCGGGCAGGTTCTGCCCCGAATTGAGGCCCGTCCTGCGTGGGTCGAAATCTAAGTTTCTGCGGATCTGAATGACCTGGATTTTCGTGATTTTCATGGCTGTGTTCGCCGTGCTGTCCTACTGGGGCGGTGCGCGACTGGCCGTGCGCCGTAGCCAGGGCCAAAAGGCCCATTCGCGTCCGCAACAACACGGCCGCTATGCCCTGATCGGCGTTCTGGCCCCGTGTCTGGCTGTCTTGATCCTTGGCGGTGTTTTCTCGGCCCCGATCGAGCGCCAGCTCGTTACGGCCGGTGCTCCGGCGGCTGTCGAACAGCTGGAGCCGCTGCGCCGTCAGGCGTTCGAGGCCGATGCCCGCCGCGTGGGGCAGGGCGATACCCCGCACCAGATCTGGACGGCCCCCTATGCCGAACTGCTGGCCAGCGAAGGCGGCCGCATCCACAACATCCATAACGCCTTGCAATGGGGCGGTATGACTGCAGCCATTCTTGCGGCTATTCTGGGCGCTGTTTTTGTGGCGATCCGCATCCGTCCGCAGCTCCGCGCGCGCAACAAGGTCGAGGCCTGGATTGTCGGTGTGCTGCTCGCCTGTGCCGCAGTGGCGGTTCTGACGACGGTCGGCATCATCTTCTCGCTGGTCTACGATTCCCTGCGCTTCTTCAGCATGGTGTCGGTGTTCGACTTCCTGTTCGGCACCCAGTGGAGCCCGCAGATGGCCATCCGCGCCGATCAGGTCGGCTCGACCGGTGCCTTTGGCGCTGTGCCGCTGTTCGCCGGTACCTTCCTGATCATGCTGATCGCCATGGCGGTGGCGGCTCCGGTCGGTCTGTTCTCGGCCATCTATCTTTCGGAATATGCCAGCAAGACCACCCGCGCGGTTGTGAAGCCGCTGCTGGAGGTGCTGGCCGGTGTTCCGACCGTGGTTTACGGCTTCTTTGCCGCCCTGACGGTCGGTCCGGCGCTGCGCGTCTTCTTCAACAACATCGGCAATATGCTGATTGGCGGTCCGCTGGACGGTCTGGGCCAATACCTGTCGCTGGTTCAGAACCAGATGGCACTGGTGGCGGGCTGCGTCATGGGCATCATGTTGATCCCGTTCGTGTCGTCGCTGTCGGATGATATCATGAACTCGGTGCCGCAGTCGCTGCGTGACGGCTCCTATGCCATGGGCGCGACTAAGTCCGAGACGGTGAAGAAGGTTCTTCTGCCGGCCGCCCTGCCGGGTATTGCCGGTGCCATGCTTCTGGCCATGTCGCGTGCGATTGGCGAGACCATGATCGTGACCATGGCCGCAGGTCTGGCCGCAAAGCTGACGCTGAACCCGCTGGAAACCGTCACCACGGTCACCGTCCAGATCGTCACCCTTCTGACGGGTGACCAGGAGTTCAACAGCCCCAAGACCCTCGCCGCCTTTGGTCTGGGCTTGACCCTGTTCGTGGTCACGCTCGCCCTCAACATCGTCGCCATGCGTATCGTGCAAGCCTATCGTGAGCAGTATGACTGACGCCGTTTCCCAAACCGGCGCCGTGAGCGCCCGCACGCAAAAGCTTCAGGCGCGCCTGAAGAGCCGCTACGCGCGTGAAGCCCGTTTCAAATGGGCAGGGCGCGGGGCCATTGCTGTGGCTCTGGTGTTTCTGGCTGTGCTGCTCGGCAGCATTGTCATGCAGGGCTATACGGCCTTCTACGCCCATACGGTGACCCTGCCGGTCTATATGGATCCGGCCCGTATCGACCGCGCCTATCCGCAAGGCGCGAACTATGAGCTGATGGTCGCCGAGCAGCAGCTGGCCCGCATGGGCGTGGTGGATGATGCCGACGGCACCAAGGCCGATGCCATGCGTAAGCTGCTGTCGTCGGAACTGAAATTCATCTCTGCGGACCGTATCCGCTCGCAGCCGGGCCTGATCGGCAAGACCCTGCCCATCGCATCGCCGCTGTCGGACGATGCCGAGATGTACCTCAAGGGCAAGATCACCCGCGCCACCCCCGAGGACCAGCGCCGCGTCAGCAACCAGCAGATGGAATGGCTGGATGCGATGAAGAAGGACGGCGTCATCCGCGCCCACTTCAACACCGCCATGTTCACCAATGGCGACTCGACCCAGCCGGAACTGGCGGGCGTGTTGGGCGCGGTCATCGGCTCGGCCCTGATGCTGATGGTCACCGCCATCATCGCCATTCCCGTGGGCGTTTTCGCCGCCGTGTGGCTTGAGGAATATGCCCCGCGCAACAAGCTGACGGCCATTATCGAGGTGAACATCAACAACCTCGCCGCCGTGCCGTCGATTGTTTACGGCCTGCTGGGTCTGGCGCTGTTCATCAACTTCCTGCACCTGCCGCGTGCAAGCCCGATGGTGGGGGGGCTGGTTCTGGCGCTCATGGCGCTGCCGACCATCATCATCGCCACGCGCTCGGCGCTGAAGGCAGTGCCGCCGTCAATCCGCGAGGCTGCCCTCGCCATGGGTGCCAGCCGCACCCAGACCGTGTTCCAGCACGTTCTGCCGCTGGCCATGCCGGGCGTGATGACCGGATCGATCATCGCCATGGCGCACGCGCTGGGCGAGACGGCCCCGCTGCTGCTGATCGGCATGATCAGCTTCGTGCCGGGTATTACGGCGGCCATTGATGCGCCCGCCGGTGCCCTGCCGTCCCTTATCTATATCTGGGAGAATGCCTCGGAGCGCGCGTTCCACGAACGGACCGCTGCGGCCATCCTTGTCCTTCTCGCCTTCATGATCGTCATGAACGCCGCCGCCATTGTTGTGCGTCGTCGCTTCGAACGTCGGTGGTAATGTCTATGAGCTCCAAGATCACCCGTGCACCGGAAGGCCTGTCGGCCGGTAACAGCTCGGCTCCGGCCATGTCGTCGGCAGCAGCGCTGGGCGATTCCGCCCGCGCCCCGCTGGGCCCGATCAAGATTTCGGCCAAGGACATCAAGGTCTTCTACGGCGAGAAACAGGCCCTGCATGGCGTTAGCCTCGACATCCCCGACAAGGCCGTCACCGCCCTGATCGGCCCGTCGGGCTGTGGCAAGTCCACCTTCCTGCGGACGCTGAACCGCATGAACGATACCGTCCCCGGCGCGCGCGTCGAGGGCCGTATCGAGATGGATGGCATGGACATCAACGACAAGAAGATCGACCCCGTGCTGCTTCGCGCACAGGTCGGCATGGTGTTCCAGAAGCCCAATCCCTTCCCGAAGTCGATCTTCGAGAACGTGGCCTATGGCCCGAAAATCCATGGCCTCGCGTCGTCCAAGTCGGAACTGGAAGATATCGTCCAGTCGGCGCTGAAGCGTGCCGGTCTGTGGGATGAAGTGGCCGACCGCCTGCACGCGCCGGGGACCGGCCTGTCGGGTGGCCAGCAGCAGCGTCTGGTCATCGCCCGCGCCATCGCGGTCGAGCCGGAAGTCATCCTGATGGACGAGCCTTGCTCGGCACTGGACCCGATTGCTACCGCCAAGATCGAAGAGCTGATCGACGAACTGCGCGAGCGCTACTGCATCGTCATCGTCACCCACTCGATGGCGCAGGCCGCCCGCGTGTCCCAGCGCACCGCCTTCTTCCACATGGGCAACATCGTGGAAACGGGCGACACCGAAGACATCTTTACCAACCCCCGCGAGCGTCGCACGCTCGACTACATCACCGGACGTTTCGGTTAAGGTCGATATGAACCAGCACACCGTCAAAGCCTATGGCGACGAACTGAACCAGCTGACGGCGGAAGTCGTCCGTATGGGCGGCTTGGCCGAGGCTCAGGTCGCGGACGCCATCGAATCCGTCGCACGCCGCGATGTGGCACTGGCCCGCGCCGTGATCGAACGCGATGCCAAGCTGGATGCCCTGCACCACGACATCGAAAAAAAGGCCATCCGCCTGATCGCCCTGCGCCAGCCGGTGGCCAGCGACCTGCGCCGCACGCTGGGCGCGATCAAGCTGGCCTCGGACCTCGAGCGCACGGGTGACCTCGCCAAGAACATTGGCAAGCGCGCCCTGATCCTCGCCGAGGGCGAGCCGATGCAGGTGCTGACCCGCTCGATCGAGCGCATGGGCCGACTGGTGTCCAACCGCCTGCGCGACGTGCTGGACGCCTATACGGCCTCGGAGGTCGAGCGCGCCATGAGCGTGTGGCAGACCGACGACGAGGTGGACGAGCACTACAACGCGCTCTTCCGCGAGCTGCTGACCTATATGATGGGCGACCCGCGCACCATCACGGCCTGTACCCACCTGCTGTTCATGGCCAAGAACCTTGAGCGCATCGGGGACCACGCGACCAATATCGCCGAGGCCGTCTATTACGAGATCACCGGCGAGGACATGATGGGCGAGCGCCCGCGTGCCGTGCCCGCACCGGGGGAGGAGGCATCGCCCACCCCGACGGTCTCGACCGACCCGAACGCCGACGACTGACCTTGCCGTTGAACTGACGTCTCACGAACCGGAGAGCCAGCCATGCAGCCCTACATACTGGTGTTGGAAGACGAGGACGCCCTGTCCACCCTGCTTCAGTACAATCTGGAGAAGGAAGGCTATGAGGTGGCCATCGCTGGTGACGGCGAGGAAGGCTGGCTGATGATCGAGGAGCGCCAGCCCGATCTGATCCTGCTGGACTGGATGCTGCCGAAACTGTCGGGCATCGAACTGTGCCGCCGCATCCGCGCCAAGTCGGAAACCCGCAACCTGCCGATCATCATGCTGACCGCGCGGGGCGAGGAAACCGACCGCGTGCGCGGGCTGGATACCGGTGCGGACGACTACATGACCAAGCCGTTCTCGATGACCGAGCTGACGGCGCGTATGCGGGCCGTGCTGCGCCGCCTTCGCCCAGGTCTGGCCGATGATCGTGTGAACCACGCCGATATCATCATGGACCGCGTGGCCCACCGCGTCTCGCGCGCGGGCAAGGAAATCCACCTCGGCCCGACGGAGTTCCGCCTGCTGGACCACTTCCTGAAGCACCCGGGCCGCGTCTTCAGCCGCGAACAGCTTCTGGATGCCGTCTGGGGCTCGGACGTCTATGTCGAGGCCCGCACCGTGGATGTCCACGTCGGCCGTCTCCGCAAGGCCCTGAATGTGGACGGCACGGTCAATCCGATCCGCACCGTCCGTTCGGCAGGCTATTCGCTCGATCTGAACAACTAGGCGATCTCGCGCCGGATTGTGAGGCGACAGATTCTCGCATAGCGTGCCTTTCAGGGAGGAATGCTATGCGAGCCTATCGCCATGTTGGCCTGTTGATCGGGATGTCGGTGGTTTTCGCTTCGGCGGCCGCCCACGCCCAGACTGTGGCGCAGTTCTTGGAGACGGCAGACCGAATTCCCCGCAATCCCAGTGCCATGTTGCACCCGGGGTTCAGGCGATTGCGCGGTCAGCTTTCGGATAGTTTCAGAACCATCCGGCAGGAACAAAATGCGAGGGTGGCTCGGTCGCAGCCGCGCACAATATGCTTGCCGGACAGTGTGCCAATCGAGCCGCAGGCCCTGCTCAATCGCTTTAATGCCATTCCTCCGGCTCGTCGGGATATGACGGTGACCCAAGCGGTTAGGGAATGGATGGCAGAGCGCTATCCGTGCTGATCGCAGATCGAATCTGACCATTAAAAAAGGGGCGCTGTGGCCGAAGCCGCAGCGCCCTTTATTGTTTATGCGACAGCCTTAGTGGCGGCTGGCGGCGGCGTCTGCGTCGGCGGCCACCACTTCGCTCGGGTCGATGATGTAGTCGGTCGAGCAGTATTCGCAGTTCGCGTGGATCTTGCCGTCGTCTTCGAGCATGTCGTTACGGTCTTCTTCCGAGAAGGACTGAAGCACGGTGACGATACGCTCGCGCGAGCAGCGGCAGTGGGCGATCAGCGGGGTCGGGCCTTCCAGACGCACGCCGTCCTCGTGGAACAGGCGATAGAGCAGGGTCTCCGGCGTGATGGTCGGATCGACCAGCTCGTCGTCGGTCAGGGTGGCGAACAGGGCGCGGGTGCGCTCCCACACTTCCTCGGTCGAACCACGGGCTTCGTCGCCAGCGATGACCTGGATCAGTGCGCCACCGGCACGCCATTGGGTGCCTTCGTCGGTGGTGATCTGGCCAACGGCGAGGTTCACCTTGGTCGGAATCTGTTCGGACTGCACGAAATAGTGCTCGGCGCAGGACGACAGGCTGTCACCCTCGATGGGGGTCATGCCCTGCGTACGCTCGAAGTCCGGACCACGGTCCAGCGTCATGATGAAGATGCCCTTGCCCAGAAGCTCTTCGGCACCGGGGCGGGCGTTCTTTTCGCAAGCGGCGGCCAGTTCGCCTTCGTCGTAGCGGCAGAAGCCGCGCATGGTGCCATCGGTGCCATAGTCGGCCAGCACATAGCGCACGGGGCCGTCGCCTTGGGCCTGAACCAGCAGGCGGCCTTCAAACTTCAGCGCCGAGCCGACCAGAGCGGCCAGCGCGCACGCTTCGCCCAACAGGTTGGCGACAGGGGCAGGATAGTCGTGCGACGACAGAATGGTGTCGATAGCCTTGCCCATCCGAACCAGACGGCCGCGCACCGGCCAGCCGTCGATCTGGAAAGCCGCGGCCAGATCATCATGCAGGGCATTGATAGGGGCGGTAACGTCGGTCACTTTGGGTCCTGAAAAAACTGAACGGTCTTGAAGCCGCGCAACATAGGGATGCGCAGGGCGTTTTGTAAGGGGCAGGGGACAGGTGCATGGTTGCACGGCTCCCGCCCGATTGTTGTTTGTTATTGCTGCAGTGCACGAAAATCGGGAACTCCTTCGTTCGCAAACCGCTGAATCGCGCAGGAACCCATAGATCATCAGAAGGTAGGCATGTTCGAGGATAAGACCCTGACCGAAGACATCGTCGCGGAAATCCGTAAGCACCCGGGTATCGTCGGCGGCACTGTCGCTATTCTTGCAGGCGTCGGTTTCGCGACCCTTTTCCTGCGCCAACGCACCGGCCCGCGCCGTTATGAAGTGATCCGCGATCGTCTGGACCCGCGCGTGTGGGCCGACGAACTGTCGCTGGGCGAGCGGCTGGGCAGCTTTGGCCGCCGTGTGCGCGACGATGCCGCCGATGTGGCCGACGTGACCCGTGACCGCGCCGCCGATTTTGGCGAGCGCGCGCGCGACTTTGGCCATGATCTGGGCGACCACGCCCGCGATCTGGGCGATCGTGCACGTGACCTTGCGGACGAGGCCCGCGACCGCTTCGACCGCTGGCGTGGCAAGCGCGGCCGTCGTCGCCAACAGCGCGCCTTTATGAACGCCACGCGTGATGCGGCCAGCAATGCCCGCGATTTCGCGCAGGATCACGCCCGCGAGGGTGCGGCCCTGCTGACGGTGGCTCTGATTGCCGCCGCCATCGGTGCCATCGCTTTGGAAAACCGCAAAGTCAGCGGCGAGTGATCACCTGACGCACCGTCTTGGAAAATTCATGCGTCTGAGGGGGCTTAATGCCCCCTTTTTATTGCTGCACTTGCGAAGCTGAGCTAGTTGCGAGGCATGACCTCGCCCAACACTGCTTCGCCCGTATTCGTGTTCGATTTCGATTCGACTCTGGTTCGGATCGAGACGTTGGAGGCTCTTGCCGAGCTTTCACTCGCTGCTGCGCCTGATGCCGATGAGCGCAAGGCGAAGATTGCCGAACTGACCGAAAAGGCCATGGGCGGTGAGCTGGGCTTCGGCGAAGCGTTGAAGGCGCGTCTTGAGCTGCTGGGTCTTCGCAAGGAACACGTCGAAGCGCTGGCCGACCGTATTCTGGACGAGGCCACTGTTTCGGTGCGCCGCAACGTCGATTTCTTCGAGCGCAACGCCGACCGCATCTACATCCTGTCGGGTGGCTTTACCGAGATCATCGCCCCGCTGGCGGATCGTCTGGGCGTGGCGCGTGACCACATCCTGGCCAACGACCTTGTCTATGATGACGAGGGCCGCGTGACCGGTGTGGACGAGGCCAATCCGCTGGCCCGCGAAAACGGCAAGCCGACCGTCATCAACAGCCTGAACCTTGAGCGCCCCATCGTCATGGTCGGCGACGGCTGGAACGATGCCGAGGTCAAGCTGTCGGGGGCTGCCGACCGTTTCTATGCCTTCACCGAAATCGTCACCCGTCCCAAGGTGGTCGAGGTGGCCGATGCCGTCGCTAGCTCCATGGACGAGCTGCTCTATGCCGAGGGCGTACCGGGCCGCTGGTCGTATCCGCGCAGCCGCATCAAGATGCTGTTGTTGGAGAACGTTCACCCCGCCGCCGTCGAGCGTCTGGAAGAGGCGGGCTATACCGTCGAGACGATGAAGGGCGCTCTGGATGAAGACGACCTGATCGAAGCGATCAAGGGCGTCCATGTTCTGGGCATCCGTTCCAAGACCACGGTGACCAAGCGCGTTCTGGAACACGCCGACCGCCTGATGGCGGTGGCCGCCTTCTGCATCGGCACCAACCAGATCGATCTGGACGCCTGTGCCGACAAGGGCATCGCCGTGTTCAACGCGCCCTATTCCAACACCCGTTCGGTGGTGGAACTGGCCCTGGGTCTGATGATCGTCATGATGCGCGATGTCGCCGACAAGTCGCGCCAGATGCACAAGGGCGTGTGGAACAAGTCCGCGACCGGATCGCGCGAAGTGCGCGGCAAGACGCTGGGCATCGTCGGCTATGGCGCTATCGGCAGCCAGCTGTCGGTGCTGGCCGAGAACCTCGGCATGCGCGTGCTGTTCTATGATCTGAACGAGCGTCTGGCGCTGGGCAACGCCCGCCGCGTCCGCAAGCTGGACGATCTGCTGGCCGAGGCCGACGTGGTGACCCTGCACGTCGATGGCCGCAAGGAGAACGCCAAGCTGTTCGGCGCGGACCAGTTCGCCAAGATGAAGAAGGGAGCGCTGTTCCTCAATCTGGCGCGCGGCCACATCGTCGATGTCGATGCTATGGCCGAGGCCGTGAAGTCGGGTCATCTGGGCGGTGTCGCCGTGGACGTCTTCCCCGAAGAGCCGCGCACCAACTCCGACCCGTTCGAAAGCCCGCTGATCGGCCTCGACAAGGTCATCCTGACCCCGCACGTCGGCGGCTCGACCGAAGAGGCGCAGGAAGCCATCGCCGAGTTCGCAGCCGAGCGCCTGCTGAACTATCTGAACCGTGGCGATACGACCTTCTGCGTGAACCTGCCGAACGTGCAGCTGTCGGAAGTCAGCCTCGCACACCGCCTGCTGCACATTCACAAGAACCAGCCGGGCGTTCTGGCCGAACTGAACAAGGGCCTGTCGGAAGCGGGTCTGAACATCCTCGGCCAGCACCTCAAGACCGACGAGCGCACCGGCTATGTCATCATCGACGTGGATCGCCACTATGACATCGAGGCCGTCAAACGCCTCAAGCTGATCCCCGGCACGGTGAAGTTCCGCATGTTGCACTAATGCTTGTGTTGTGACCGGAAATCGCTCCCAAGGCGATTTTTGACGTAACGCTGTATTGTAATCGCCACAAACGGGCGCATCCTCCCCTGATTACAGCCACGCAAATGATGGCTGACGGGAGGATAATATGAAGGCTTTGATGACGGGCGCTGCGTCGGCAGCGCTGGCTGTGGCATTGACTGTGTCTGCAGGGGCGGCCTCGGCCCAGTCCTATGACCGTCTTGTCGTTCTGGGTGACAGTCTTTCGGACAATGGCAACCTATACGGCGCGACGCAGGGCGCGCAGCCCACATCTCCGCCTTACTGGCAGGGCCGTTTCTCGGATGGCCGCACCTTTGCCGAGCAACTGGGCTTTACGACCGCGAATTTCAGCGGCCCAGTGACGGGCAGTATCAATCTGGCCTTCGGCGGTGCCCGCACGGACGCCCAGACCATGCCGCCCGGTATGCAGGTCCAGCTGGCCAGCTATCTGCAGCGCGGTGGCCGTTTCGGCAGCGGCGATCTGGTCAGTGTGCTGGGCGGGGCCAACAACATCTTCCAGGGCCTGCCGGTGGCGGGGGCGTCGACCAACCCGACAGCCTCTATCGCGGCGGTGTCCAAGTCGGCGGCCAATGATGTTTCTGGCATCGTCGGCTCCATCGCTCAGGCAGGGGCGGGGACGATTGTGGTGACCAATCTGCCGCGCCTCAGCATTACGCCCCAGTTCCGCGGGACGGCTGCGGCCCCTCTGGCCGACTATGCGGTGACCCAGTTCAACTCGGCCCTGGCGACCAATCTGGCCAGCGTGGCGGCGGCGAACGCCAACACCAACATCATTCAGGTGGACTTGTTGGCGACCGGAGATGCGCTGGCCGCCAACCCCGAGGCCTTCGGGATCAAGAATGCGACGGGGGCCTGTTTCAACGGAGTGACGGTCTGTTCCAACCCCAATGAGTATTTCTATTTCGATGGCGTCCACCCGACGACCAAGGGCCATTCGCTGATGGCGGCCATGGTCGAGGACTACATCTATTACGGCACCTTCGGCACGCGAATGGCAGTGCTGGGCGAAACCTCGTGGCGTCACCGCGAGGACGATCTGGACGAGGCGACGCGCCTGCTGTCCACCCGCGAAGGGTGGGGCGAGGGCACCCGCATCGCCATGAGCGCCTTTGCCAGCAGCGCAAGCGTTGATGCGCGCGGTGTCATCGGCGAGACGGACACCGAGGGCTATGGTGTTCGTCTGGCGCTGGAAACCGGCAATGAGACGTGGCGCTTTGGTCTAGCCGGCGGTCTGCGCCAGTCCGAACTGGATGCCGGCGTGGTGAAGGCCGACATCGATAACTACAGCCTCGACATCTATGGCGCGTGGCGTTCGGACAATGTCTTCATCAACGCCGCTGGCGGTGTCGCGACCGATGACTATGACGATGTGCAGCGTCTGACGGCTCTGGCTCCGCTGGTGCATACCTCCTCGGCGCGGGGGCAGTCCTATGGTGCCCGCGTGCAGGGCGGCATGTGGTTCGAGAGCGGCAGTCTGTCGATCTCGCCGCGCGCCGCCGTCGCATGGGTGAACACCAATGTGGACGAGTTCTTCGAGGCCGGTCCGGTGGCCGACTATCTGTACGCTGACCGCACCTTGTCGGCGGTGACGGGCGAGATCACCGTGCGCGTCGAACATTCGACCGACCGCACCCAGATCTTCGCGGAAGGCGGCTGGCGCGATGTGCTGAGCGACAGCAGCGATGACGCCCGCACCCGTATCTATGGCAACACCGCCCATGTGCTGGGCCAGCAGGTCGATCTGCCGTTCGGCTCGCAAGGTCTGGCCACGGTCGGCTTGCAAACCCAGCTGGGTGAGCGGGCCCGTGTGGAGCTGGCCTATCGCGGTCGGTTCGGCAGCGACTTCAGCAGCCACAATGGCGGCATCCGGTTGAGCTATAACTTCTGACGACGCTCAAAGTCTGACGACAACGGCCAGCGAGGGGAGACCTTCGCTGGCCGTTGATCGTTTCGGAAGGATTACAGCCATTTAATATTCACCGCCCTGACGGCTGGGTGCGTGGCTGCTACCGTCGGGCTCTAGACGACTGGAGGTTCAATGGCGGCGGTTCTGGAGCTGACGAATGTCAGCAAAAACTATGGAAGCTTTCAGGCCGTACGGAACCTGAGTTTCAGCGTCGAAAAGGGCGCGATCTGCGGCTTTCTCGGTCCGAACGGGGCGGGCAAGACCTCGACCATCCGTATGATTCTTGGCCTTCAGGCGGCGTCCTCGGGACGGCTGATGGTGCTGGGCGCGGACGATGGCCGCAAGGTGCGCGACCGTATCGGTTTCCTGCCCGAAGAGCGCGGCCTGTATAAAAAGATGACGCCCGTCGAGGCGATTGCCTATCTCGGCTCGCTCAAGGGGCTTCCGGCGTCCGAAGGGGCCAAGCGCGCCCGCGACATGCTGGAGCAGATGGGTCTTGGCGACGCCCAGAAAAAGAAGATGAAGGACCTGTCCAAGGGCATGGCCCAGAAGGTCCAGCTGATTGCCTCGGTGGTACATCGTCCCGAGTTCGTCATTCTGGACGAACCCTTCTCGGGCCTCGATCCCATGAACCAGCAGGGGCTGGAAGAGATGATCCGCGCCTTGGCCGCCAATGGGGCAACGGTGCTGTTCTCGACCCACGTCATGCAGCACGCCGAGCGCCTTTGCGACAAGGTGGTTTTGCTGGCCCGTGGACAAAAGGCCTTTGAGGGCACGGTGGACGAGGCCAAGGCGACCTCGCCGCGCTACCTCGAGATCGAGGGGGCGCTGGACATGATGTCGGTGGCGGCCCTGCCGGGGGTGACGGGGCTGGAACTGGTGTCGCAGGTTGGTGATGTGCTGACCCTCAAGGCGGGCCTTAACCCGACCGTAGAGGCGCAGGAGACGCTGCGCGCCGCCTTTATGAGCCATCTGGACGTGCGCCGCTTCCAACTGCGCGAGCCGTCGCTGCACGATGCCTTCATTTCCCTGACCGGAACCAATCCGGATGACGACCAACGACAGACTGTGGCCGATGCCGCGGAGGTGACCCGATGAACCGCGCGCTCCTGATCGCCCGACGTGAGATCATGGCCTATGTGAAGACGGTCGGCTTCTGGCTGTCCTTGCTCAGCCTGCCGTTCTTTGCGGTGCTGGGCGGGTTTGTGCCGGTGCTGATGAAACGGGCCGAGCCGGTCAGCGCCTATGTGCTGGTCGATGAAAGCGGTGGCCAACTGGCCGATGCCGTCCGTGACAGCTTCGAGCGCGAATACCAGCGTGAGGCCATGTCAGGGCTGGCAATGGCCGCCGTGGGCGAGGCTGGCATCAATGGCCGCGACAAGGTGCGCGAGGCCACCAACACGGGCGGCTATGAGGCCGGTCTGGCCGAGTTGAAAGTCGTCGCCCCGCGCGCCGGTGCCAACTACAAGCCGCCGCGCCGTGATGCGGTGGAACTGGCCGCTCCGGCGGAACTGGCTGCGGCCGCAACGCCGGATGCCCGCGATGCGCTGGCCCGCGAATGGGTCGGCGAGGATCGCACGCTGGAAGGACAGGAACTGTCGGCGGTGGTGATTCTGGCCAAGGACGCCGATGGCGCGCCGACCTCACGTATCTGGAGCCGCCGTGCGGGCAATAATCCGTTGGAAAGCCGCGTGCGCGATGCCCTGTCGGATTCCTATCGCCGCGAGATTCTGGGCGCGGCGGGCATCGACCATGCACTGGTGCAGAAGGCGGACGACTTCCGCCCCGAGGTGAACCTGCTGTCGCCGCGTGCGGCCTCGGGCGGCAAGGTCAGCCTGCGCGACCGCCTGCCGTCGCTGATTGGCGTGATGTGCGGCTTCATCATGTGGTCGCTGGTCCTGACGGGGGCCACCATGCTGATGAATGGCGTGATGGAAGAGAAGTCGAACAAGATCCTCGAGGTCCTGCTGTCGTCCGTCACATCCACCGAACTGCTGGTGGGCAAGGTGCTGGGCGTGGCCATCCTGACCCTGACGGTCATGGGGGGCTGGACCCTCATCAGCGCCGTGGGCCTCAGCATCGCCCTGCCGGATGTGGCGCGCGATGTCGGCGCGGTCATGATGGCCAATGGGCTGTGGCTGTATCTGTTGCTGTATCTGGTGGGGGGCTATCTGATGTATGCGGTGCTGTTTGCCGCCATCGGGGCCTTCTGCGAGACGCCGCGTGATGCCCAGACCCTGATGGGTCCGGTGATGATGGCGCTGATGGTGCCGCTGCTGTTCATGCAGCTGGCGATCCGCTCGCCCGACGCGCTGCTGCTTAAGATTCTGAGCTTCATCCCGCCGTTCACCCCCTTCATCATGTCGGCCCGCGCCCCCAGCCAGCCGCCGCTGGTCGAGATCGTGCTCAGTCTGGTGGTGATGTTCGCCTTTGCCGTGCTGATGATCTGGCTGTCGGCCCGCGCCTTCCGTGCAGGGGCCATGTCGGACACCAAGCTGTCGTGGAAGTCCTTCCTGCAGGGCATCCGCGGCCACTAGGGGCTGTATTCCCAACGTCGAAAGGCGGGCCAGCGATGGCCCGCCTTTTTCGTATCCCGCGTCAGGGTAGGGGGCCGGCAACAGGCAAAAGAAAACCCGCCCTGCGACATCGCGGGGCGGGTTTTCTAGAAGCCTTTTAGAAGGCGTCGTTCTTAACGACGGCCCTTCGGTGCCGGCAGCAGGCCTTCGCGTTGTGCGCGCTTACGAGCCAGCTTGCGAGCGCGACGGACAGCTTCAGCCTTTTGACGGGCGCGCTTTTCCGACGGCTTTTCAAAGTGCACGTGACGCTTCATTTCGCGGAAGCTGCCTTCACGTTGCATTTTCTTTTTCAGAGCCTTCAGGGCCTGATCGACATTGTTGTCGCGAACGAAAATCTGAACCAGGGTTCTCTCTCCTTTGGCCGCCCGCCGCGTCCTGATGAAGGGAAGACGGGCAGACAAAACAAAATTCTGGTCCAAAGAGACGGGCCCCTTTGGATGAAGGCGGCGGAATACATGATCTTTCCGGACCTGTCCAGACTTCGGCAGCAATCGTGATGGGTCGAAACCCAATCATTATGCGGGTATTATGCCTTTATGACCGATACCGAGCACACCACCCGCACCGACTTTTCGGATGCCGATGATACGGCAGGGCCTGCAGACTGGGCCGTTCGTACCGAACAGGCTGTGCTGGATGCGGCGATTTCGCGGGCCGGACGGCTGGGCTGGAACGCCCAACTGGTGCGCGCGGCTTGCGAGGCCGAGGGACTTTCCCTTGGAGATCAAGAACTTCTGCTTCCACATGGGGCGCGCGATCTGGCGGCCCTGTTGTCGCGCCGTCATGACGCCGCCGCGCTGAAGGCGCTGGAAGCCACCCCTGCTTCGACGATGAAGATCCGCGAGAGAATCGCCGCGGCCCTGTCGGCGCGTCTGGAAGCGGCGGCGAACGATTTTGATGCCTCGCGCAAATGCGCGGGCTTTCTGGCCCTGCCGTTCAATGCCGATCTGGGAATCAGCCTGACGTGGGAAACCGCTGACAAGCTGTGGCGCTGGGCGGGGGATACCTCGACCGATCAGAACCACTATTCCAAGCGCACCATCCTGAGCGGGATTTTGGCTCCGGCCCTGACCATCCGCCTGTTCGAGGGCAAGGAAGCCGCTGACAGGTTCTGCGCTCGCCGCATCGAGAACGTGATGCAGTTCGAGAAGTGGAAGGCCGGAAAGGATTTCGACGCGCCGATGCGTAAGATCACCGACTTCCTCGGTCGCCTGCGATACGGCGACAAGGTCGCCTGAATGAAAAGGCCGCCCGATGGGGCGGCCTTTTTTGTGGTCAGAGGCGCTCCAGCACCTTGTTGATGTGGGCCATCTTGCGGCCCGCGCGGGCTTCGCGCTTGCCATAGAAATGCAGGTGGGTGTCCGGATCGGACGCCATGGCGTGCCAGCCGTCGATCTCGTCCCCCAGCAAATTGGTCATCTCGATGCGGGCATGGGCCTTGGTGGACCCGAGGGGCCATCCGGCGATGGCGCGGATCTGTTGCTCGAACTGGTCGCAGCCACAGCCGTCCTGCGTCCAGTGTCCGGTATTGTGGACACGCGGGGCGATCTCGTTGACCAGCAGCGAGCCGCCCAGATCGAACAGCTCGACCCCGATGACGCCCACATAGTCCAGCCCGTTCAGAATCGCCGTGGCGATCTCGATGGCGCGGCTCTGGGTCGCAGGATCGACTTGGGCGGGGGCGATGGTGGTACGCAAGATGCCGTTTTCATGGGTGTTCTGGCCCAGCGGATAGACGGCGACCGTGCCGTCCACGCCGCGCGCAGCGATTACGGACAGTTCCTGCGTGAAGGCGGCGCGGGCCTCCAGAATCGCGGGCTTGTGGCCGATGGCATCAAGTGCGGATTCGGCGTCTGCGGCGTCCTTGATCCAGACCTGACCCTTGCCGTCATAGCCTTCGCGGCGCGTCTTCAGCAGGGCGGGCAGGCCCAGTTTTTCAATCGCGGCGGTCAGGTCGTTCAGGTCATCGACCTTGGCGAAATCGACCGTGGTGGCGCCCACGCTGTTCAGGAAGGTCTTCTCGTCCACGCGGTCCTGCGCCGTGGCCAGTGCGCGGCCATTGGGGGCCACGCGCACGCCCTCGGCCTCCAGCACCGCGACGACCGAGGCGGGGACGTTCTCGAACTCGGTGGTGACCACGTCGCTGAGGGCGGCGAGGCGCTTCAGTCCCTCGATATCGTCATAGGCTGCCTGAATGTGGTGCGCGGCCACGCGCGAGGCGGGACAGTCGGCCTGCGGCTCCAGAATCGCGACGTCGAAACCCAGCGTTGAGGCGGCCTCGGCCAGCATCCGGCCCAGCTGCCCACCGCCGAGAATGCCGATGGTGGAACCGGGAGCAAGGGCGGCGGGGAGGGCAGTCATCAGGGCTTAGTCCTCGACGGTTTCGAGTACGGATTCGGTCTGGGCGGCGCGGACATCGCTCAGACGCTGGGCGATGCCTTCATCCGACAGGGCGAGGATTTGCGCGGCGAGGATACCGGCATTGGCCGCACCGGCTTCACCGATGGCGAGGGTAGCGACCGGAACGCCCGCGGGCATCTGGACGATGGAAAGCAGGGAATCGAGGCCCTTGAGGGCCTTGGACTTCACCGGCACGCCCAGGACAGGAAGCTGGGTCATGGAGGCGGCCATACCCGGCAGGTGGGCGGCACCGCCGGCACCGGCGATGATCACCTTATAGCCGTTGGACTTGGCCGAGGTGGCGAAGTCATAGAGGCGATGGGGTGTGCGGTGGGCGCTGATGACCTTCGCCTCCCATGCGACACCAAGCTGATCCAGCTTGTCGGCGGCCAGCTTCATCGTCGGCCAGTCCGAGCGGCTGCCCATGATGATGGCGACGGGCGGGGTGGAGGCGGTCATGTGAATAGCTCCCCATGCAGAAAGTGGCCGCTTATAGCAGGAGCGTTGCCTCCGCAACCGACAGCGTTAGGCTAAAGGCCAAGAAACCACTGAGTCGCACCTCTTCGCGGCGCCAAAGGCAGGATCCAATGGATACGGTCGATGACAGCCCCGCCGCGTTGAAAGCGGAGATAAGGCGACTGGAAGCCGAGGTGGCGGCCCTGCGTCAGCGCGCCGAACAGGCCGAGGCTCTGGCGTCCCACGATGTTCTGACGCCCGCCCTGAACCGCCGTGGCTTTCTGGAAGTGCTGACCCGCCAGATGGCCTATTGCCGCCGTCACGGACAGGTGGCGTCGCTGCTCTATGTGGACATGGACGGGTTCAAAGGGCTGAACGACAGTCTGGGCCACGCCGCTGGGGATGCGGCCCTGATTGCCGTCGTACACCATCTTCAGGACCAGACGCGCCAGTCGGATGCCGTGGGCCGTCTGGGCGGTGACGAGTTCGCTGTCCTGCTGATGAACGCCACCTTGGACGATGCGCGGGCCAAGGCCGAATCCATGTCTGCTTATCTGGTGAGCGAAGGTTTCGAATGGGACGGGCAGACCCTGCCCCTGTCCGCCTCTATCGGCGCGCGCGCCCTGACAGGGCAGTCGGACGCCGAGGTCTGGCTGGCCGAGGCCGATGCCGCCATGTGGCTGCGTAAGGGGCGCGGCCGAAGCTGAGGCTCAGGCAGTTGCCAGCCGCCACGTCTGCTTTTAAGTCGAGCACGAGGATCAACGGGCGGGACGGCTTTCGATGAGCACATCCGATTATAAGCTGGATGACGCGGACCGCCGTATCCTGCGCGTGTTGCAACAGGATGGCCGGATCACCAATCAGGATCTGGCGGCGGCCTGCAATATGTCGGCCTCGTCGTGTTTCGAGCGTGTGCGCCGCCTGCGCGAGCGCGGGGTCATTCTGGGCTATACGGCCCTGATCGATCCAAAATACGCCGAGCGCGAACTGCTGATCTTTATCGAGGTCCTGCTGGACCGGACCACTTCGGACATTTTCGACCAGTTCGCGGCCCGTATCCGCCGCTCGCCCGAGGTTCTGGAATGCCACATGGTTGCGGGCGGTTTCGACTATTTGGTCAAGGTCCGCATGAAGGACATGGCCGCCTACCGTGCCTTCCTGGCCGACACTTTGGTCGTTATGCCGGGGGTGCGCGAAACGCGGACCTATGCGGTGATGGAAGAGGTCAAGGACACGTCGGTCCTGCCGCTGTAAGGCGTCAGGCGATGATGTCGGGCAGGATTTGATCGCGGATTTTGACGATCTCTTCCTTGAGCATCAGCTTCTTGCGTTTCAGGCGTGCGATCATCAGCTGATCCGGCGACGGCATCAGGCCCAGCGCCTCGATCGAGGCGTCCAGATCGGCGTGCTCCTGTTGCAGAAGCGCCAACTGCTTGTGCAGTGCCTTGTCCTCTTCGGACAGGATCGGATCGTGATCATTCATAGTCTGTCCCCCGCGGGTGCAAGCTTATACCCAAAGGGCGCTCAGGCTGAAAGTCGTTGTGCCAGTACCGTGAGGGCAGGGCGGGGGACAACTGCCTCCCACTGGCGGGCGGCGGCCACCATAGCGTCCATCACCGGCACAGGCTTGCCGTTGGGTTCCGGCACCAGTGCCTCCAACTGGGCCAGCAGATGGCGCTCGGCTTCCAGTTCGATGGCCTTGATCCTGTTACGGACAGCCTCGCGGGCCTCGGTATCCAGATCGGGCACAGGCTTTTTCAGCGTGCGGCGCACGGCCCGCAGCGGCGCGATGGTGGTGTCCTGCCATGCGCGGGCGATGTCGCAGGCGGCCTCCAGATCGTCATCTGCGGGCTTGCGTCCGGTCTCGCCGCACCATGCCGCCCATAGCAAAAGGCAGACGTTCTGCTCGAAATAGTCCTGAAGCTGAAGGCAGGCTTCGGATACACCGTCCTTGCCATAGGCTTTGATGGCCCAGTCCCACAGGCTCATTCGCCGGCTCCACGTGCGCTTGGGCCCTTCAGTCCTTCCCAGCGGCGCACAGGGGACCACTCCAGACCGAACAGGTCCAAGGCGCGGCCGACTGACTGGTCGATAATGTCTTCAATCGTTTGGGGGCGGGTGTAGAGGGCCGGAAGCGGCGGCGCGATGATGGCCCCCATCTCGGTCAGACTGGTCATGGTCCGCAGATGGCCAAGGTGGAACGGCGTCTCGCGCACCATCAGAACCAGCGGGCGGCGCTCTTTCAGCACGACATCGGCGGCGCGGGTCAGAAGCGACGAGGTTACCCCCGTGGCGATCTCGCCCATGGTCCGGACCGAGCAGGGCGCGATCAGCATGCCCATGGTGCCGAATGAGCCGGAGGCGATGGTCGCGCCGATATCGGTAATCCGGTGAACGACCGAGGCACGCGAGGTGACATCCTCGAGCGTCAGATCAGTTTCTTGTGATAGCGTCAGCACCGCGGCGCGCGACATCACCAAATGGCTTTCGATGCCCAGATCCTTGAGCGCATCAAGGGCGCGCACGCCATAAGCCACGCCGGATGCACCGGAAATTCCGACGATCATGCGCGGCGTTTTGCCGGACCTAACGGTAGAGTTCACAACATTGACCCTTTCGATACCTACGGTACGCGCCGTGGGGCAGAGATGAAGCGAGGCAGTCTCACTGGAATGTGATTCCACCTTCGCGAAATTCCTGCGCTCACTGTAGTGGTCCCTTAGCTATGGAGGCGCAAGCCATGACCATTGAGGCGCGTATTCGCGAGTTGGGAAACCGGCACAGGAACCTGGATGACGTCATCCAGCAAGAACTCCGACGGCCGGCTGCCGATGCCACACGATTGCGGGAACTCAAGCAGCAGAAGCTGAGGCTCAAGGAAGAGATCAGTTCGCTTCAACAGTCACACTGATCCATATCGAATAACAGAAAGGCCCCGTAGCGCGACGCTACGGGGCCCTTTTTCATCGCGGATGCGAAGATCAGTCGCGCGAGCCGAAGACCGATTCTGCGGTCGGTTCGCCGTTGGCGTAGCGATCTTCTTCTTCCTCTTCGATCTCGACCGGAGCTTCTTCGGTCACGACCGGCTGGAGGATGCCGTTGGCGGCGTCGTCCTTGGCCTTCTTGTCGGCAGCCTTGCGGATGACTTCATCCAGTTGCAGCTGGCCAACCAGACCCAGGGTCACCGGATCGACAGGCTTGATGTTGGCGCTGTTCCAGTGGGTGCGGTTACGCACCGACTCGATGGTGGCCTTGGTGGTGCCCAGCAGCTTGGCGATCTGGGTATCCGGCACTTCCGGGTGGTTACGCACGAACCACATGATGGCGTCCGGACGGTCCTGACGACGCGACACCGGCGTGTACTTCGGTGCCTTCTTGGTCGGCTTCAGAAGCTCGGCGTGGCGGCTGACCACGGCCTTCATGCGGTAGGTCGAGTCGTTCTGGGCTTTTTCCAGCTCTTCGCGGGTCAGCTGACCGTTGACGAGCGGGTCGGCACCACGGATGTCGCGGGCCACGTCGCCATCGGCGATGCCGCGCACTTCCAGCGGGTGAAGGCCGCAGAATTCGGCGATCTGCTCGAACGTCAGCGAGGTGTTTTCCACCAGCCAGACCGCAGTGGCCTTGGGCATCAGGATCTCGGTCATGGGCATATATCCCGGTGGTTCAGGCCCGAAAATCGGGCGTTGGATACGACGGCGCCCGACCTTTTCGGCCGGGCGCGATGCGAAACTTATAGGACGGTTTCACCGAAAAGAAAATGTTGTCTGCTATCCTTATACAGATGCCGTTCATATAGAGCATTGCAATAAGGCTCACCACGTTCGCTGAGGGCGTCATACCAAGGAGGAAAGAAAATGAGGAAATCGGTTCTGAGCGCGATTTCTGGTTTGGCAGTCGTTGCTGGCGGTTTTGCTCTGCTTCCCGCCTCGGCCAACGCCCAGCCCGGTCGTGGTCCGTCGATCCCGAGCGGCAGCTATACCCGTAGCTGTGAAGACATGCGTATGAACGGCGGCCGCCTGTACGCCGTTTGCCGCGATATGCGTGGCCAGATGCGCGCCTCGACGCTGGAAATCTCGCGCTGCGGCCGTTCGGACGTCGTGAACCGTGACGGTCTGCTGATGTGTGGCAACATCGCCGGTCAGCCGGACCGTAACTACCGTCCGGGTCAGCCGAACCGTCCGGGCCAGCCCCCCATCCCGAACCGTCCGGGTTTTGACAACCGTGGTGGTTCGATCACCCTTTACCGCGACTCCAACTATCGCGGTCAGGAACTGCGTTTCGATGGCGAAGTGTCGAACCTGCGCAACGTCGGCATGAACGATGCCGTGTCCTCGATCCGTCTGTCGCGTGGCAGCGGTGACTGGCAGGTCTGCACGGACGCCAACTTCCGCGGTCGCTGCGAAATCATCTCGACCGACGTTTCGGACCTGACCCGTATGCGTCTGAACGACCAGATCAGCTCGATCCGTCCGATCGACCGTCGTCACCCGGGTCGTCGTTAATCGACACCCGTTGCAGAAATGAAGAAGGGCAGAGCCTCGCGGTTCTGCCCTTTTTTGTTTTCTTAGGGGATCAGGACGATCTTGCCGACGTGGTCGCCGGCTTCCAGTTCGGCGTGGGCCTGTGCGGCCTGATTCAAGGGGAAGCGGGCGTGGATTCGGGCCTTGACCGCGCCGGCCTCGACCCACGGCCAGACCGTGGCTTCGACAGCGGCGGCAAGGCGGGCCTTTTCATCGGCTGGGCGGCTACGCAGGGTCGAGCCCGTCAGCACCAGCCGTTTCAGCATGATCCGCTGCAGGTCGATCTCGGCCTTGATGCCGGTCAGGCTGGCGATCACCACCCAGCGCCCGCCGGTTTTGAGCGACTTCAGGTTCAGATCGGCATAGGCCGCACCAACCATGTCGAGCACCACATCGGCACCGCCCGCCGCCTGAATCTCTTCGGCAAGGTTCTGGCTGGAGGCGTCCAGACTGATGTCAGCACCCAGAGCGCGGGCGGCCTCGGCCTTGGCGGCGGTGCGGCTGGTGGCGACGACGCGGGCCCCTGCGGCCTTGGCCATCTGGATGGCCATCACGCCGATGCCGCTGGTCGCGCCGTGGATGAGCAAGGTCTCGCCCGCCTTCAGCTGGCCGCCTTCGAACACATTGGTGAAGACGGTAAAGGCCGTCTCGGGCAGGGCAGCGGCCTGTTCAAAATCCAGACCCTTGGGGATGGGCAGGGCGTGGCGTGCATCGACCGTGGCGTATTCGGCATAGCCACCGCCACCCAGAAGGGCGCAGACCTCGTCGCCCACCTTCCAGCGGGTGACGTCCTCACCGACCGCGACGACCACACCGGCCACCTCAAGACCCAGAACATCCGACGCGCCGGGCGGCGGCGGATAGCGGCCTTCGCGCTGGACGATGTCCGGTCGATTGACGCCTGCGGCCTTTATCTGGATGCAGATTTCACCGGATGCCGGTGCGGGGTGGGGGCGTTCCGCAATATGCAGAGCCGAGGCGGGGCCTTTGCCATTGGCGATTTCAATGACGCGCATGTCATGGGGTCCATATTGCAAATTGGGGGGTTCGGGCGTCTTCTAGGGGGTCTTACAGGCCTCGGCCAGTTTTGGTTCTGCAGTTTCGCTGGGAGGAGCCCATGTCTTTTGAAGATCTCGAGCCCCGCTTTGAGGCATCGGACAAGCTGCAGGCCCTGATCCGAGAGGATCTGGATGGCTATGCGGTCGTTGATCTGGAAGCGCGGATCACGGCTCTGGAAGCCGAGATTGTGCGTGTACGCGCCGCCATCGAGGCGAAGTCTTCCCAGCGCAGCGCCGCCGATGCCCTGTTCAAATTCTGATCGCCCACAGCCACTGCACCGTAACGCAGTTGTCTATAAGCCTTGCTGTAGGGTACAGGCTGACATTGGTTACCTCATTGGGGTGGGGCAGGCGTGAACCCGATTCAGGATCAGTCACCGGATAATACGGCGCGTTCTGCCGAAGTTCTGAAGTTCACCGCTTCGGAGCTGTTTCAGCGGCTGTTCCGCGAAGGCATCGAACTGGTCGAGGAAACGGCGTCCTATCTGGACGGCGATGGCCGTACGGAATCGCGTCTGCTGACCCGCTCTGCCGCGCTGTCCTATGCCAGCGAGAGCATGAAGCTGACCACGCGCCTGATGCAGGTGTCGTCCTGGCTTTTGGTCCAACGGGCCGTGAACGAAGGCACGATCACCGCCGAGGTGGCCAGCAACGACCGCTATCGTCTGGCCCCGCGTCCGCAGCAGGCGGAACCGCTGCCTGGCGATCTGCCGATTGCGCTGGTGGAATATATCCTGCGGGCCGAGCGCATCTATGACCGCGCCTATTATCTGGACCAGAAGATGTATGTGCAGGTGGCCGAAGAACCGTCGGCCAACAGTGTGCTGAGCCAGATGGAGCGGCTACGCGCAGCCTTCGGCTAAGATCGGCGGGCGGAAAACAAAAGGGGCGGCGGATGTGCAATCCGCCGCCCCTTTGTTTTGGCCTAAACTGGATCAGAGCCAGTCGTCGTCCTTGTCCTTGGGCGCTTCGGTAACAACTTCCGGCAGGCTGACGTCGATGCCCATGGCGCGGGCCAGCTTGGCATCGCGGCGATAGGAGTCCTCGCGGAAGGCGACGCGGCCCTGACCGTCCACAAAGGCCGTCCAGTACAGCAGGCGCACACCGATCGGGCGACCGGTCTGGACGCGGGTGGTGGTGCGGTCAGCCTGAGCATTGTCGAAGATCGCCAGCTTGGCCGGATCGGGCGACAGCAGCAGGCGGGCGAACTCGACCGCATTGTGGACGCGGACACAGCCGTGGCTGCGCTGGCGCATCGACAGGTTGAACGCGCCCTTGTTCGGCGTGTCGTGCAGGAAGATGGCGTAGCTGTCGCGCAGTTCGAACTTCACATAGCCCAGCGACGAGCGAGGGCCAGCGCGCTGCACCACCCATCCCTGATCGTTGACGTACATGTCGTTGGCAGCGAGATAGCCCGGACCCCGCGGCAGGATTTCGCGACGGGCGATGCCCATCGGCACGGTCCACGGCGGGTTGGCCACGACCGAGGCAAACGGCCGCTCGAGGCTGGGGGTCTGGTTCTCGACCGAGCCGACCACCACGCGGTTGGAGTGAACCGGACGATTGTCCTTCCAATAGACCATGATGGCCGCGGCGGTGTTCACCTCGATACGCTCGGGTTGCAGTTCGCGCTTCAGCCAGCGACGGCGTTCAAGGTTCAGGGCGATCTGGCGGGCACGATCCTCGGCGGTGGCCGAGAGCGAGCGCTGGGTCGCCGGACCCACGCGGCCATCGACGCCGAGGCCGTGACGGGTCTGGAAGCTGCGGACGCCTTCTTGCACCGCCGAGCTGTAAACCGTGCTTTGACCGATGGATGCGGCAGCGGCGGCGCTCAGATCGCCTTCGGCGACGAGGCGACGTACCAGTGCCGGAACGCGCGGGTCAGAGGTGCCCGGTTCAATCTGGGCACCGGTACGGAAGGCCGGCCAGCCGCCTTCGCCCGCGATACGGCGATAGCGCAGATAGCCGGTCGAAAGGTTCTTATAGCCGATGTCCTGCGGGGCGAGGCCGTCGAACCATTCGGCTAGACGGTTGCCATTGATGGCTTGAACAAGGCCCGACGCGACGTCGACGCTGTTCTTTTCCATCTCCCACAGGTCTTCGACCGATTCCGGCGCGATGCGGCCATGGGCCAGAACCTTGGCGTAGGAGAGGGCAGAGGCGGTGGCGCGCACATCGGCGCTGTCCTTCTGGGCGGCCAGACCCACGAAGTCGAAATAGTCGCCAGAGTGCAGGGCGTGCTTGTCGGCACCGGCAGCGACCTGTTGCAGGATGCGGATGCGCGCTTCGTTCCAGACGGGGCGGCCATTGGTCTGTTCATAGACCTTGCGAACGTCTGCCTGAATGTTCTGGGGCAGGCGGCCGATCTGGGCCTGAAGCGTCTCGGTTGAAACCGCGCCATTCGCGCTTTGTGCAAAAGCCTGCTGGCTGGCACCCAGGGCCAAGGTTGCCGAGGCAACACCAACGCCCAATTCCCGACGATTCATATCCGTTCCGTTTCGACCGACACCACTTCCGATAGCACTATGCTACAGGAACAAGGTGAACGCTCTGTGATAGCTGATGTTCCGGACAAAGAAAAAGCGCCGTCTCGATATGAGACGACGCTTTTTTACTTTTGGCAGGGCCTGAAGGCTTACTTCTTGAGGAAGCCGCCGAACTTGCCGTTGAAGCGCGACACGCGGCCACCGCGGTCCAGCATCTGGCCGTTGCCGCCGGTCCATGCCGGGTGCGAGCTCGGGTCGATATCCAGGTTCAGCGTGTCACCTTCTTTGCCGTAGGTCGAACGGGTTTGGTAGGTGGTGCCGTTGGTCATCACGACAGTGATGAAGTGGTAATCCGGATGGGTGTCGGCTTTCATCGTAGTAATTCCGTCTCTGCGCGACGACGATTCCGACCGTCACTGCGCTTAAAATTGAGAATCCCGCCGCGTTAGGCGGTGGGAGCGAGGTCGGGCGTTTACACCGAGGGGCGTTACGGGGCAAGAGCAAGCCCATGACTCAGATAGACGCGCGTCAAGATTATCAGGCCAATGGCCGCCCCGGTGTGGGGGCGCAACTGGCGGAACAGATGTCCGAACAGGCGGGGAAGCGTGATCGCAGCAAGAATGTGCGCTCGCTTGGCCGCCTTCTGCCCTACCTCGCCCGACACAAGGGGCACGCGGCCCTGTCGGCCCTGTTTCTGTTGTTCTCGACGGTGGCGTCGCTGGCGCTGACGGCGACGGCGCGCGGCGCGATTGATCGTGGCTTCGACAATGGCGGGGCGCAGCTGAACTTCTGGTTCACCCTGCTGGCCGCCAATGCGGTGGTGCTGGGTCTGATGACCGCGCTTCGCTATTATTTCGTCACCAAGACCGGCGAGCGGATGATCGCCGACCTTCGTCAGGGCCTGTTCGGGCGCATCCTGTCGCTGGATCCGGTCTTCTTTGCCCATATCCGCACGGGCGAGGTGCTGTCGCGTCTGACGACCGATATTCAGTTGGTCGATACCCTGCTGACCACCTCGATCAGCTATGCGCTGCGTAATTTCCTGACACTCATCGGGGCGACCATCCTGCTGTTCTTCGTCAGCCCCAAGCTGACGGGTCTGGTGCTGTTGATCGTTCCGGTGCTGATCGTGCCGCTGTTCATCTTTGGCCGTCAGGTCCGCAAGCTGACCGTGCGCTCGCAGGACCGTTTCGCCGGAGCCGTCGGCTTCGCGGGTGAAAGCGTCGATGCCATCGAGACGGTGCAGGCCTTTGGCCGTGAAAAGAATGCCACCAGCCGCTTTGCCGGAGCCGTCGAGGAAGCCTTTGCCGCCTCGCTGCTGCGGATGCGGGCGCGGGCAGTTATGACGGCCCTGATCATCACGGTGATGTTCGGCGGTGTGTCGCTGGTGCTGTGGCTGGGCGCACAGGATGTGGTGGCCGGTTCGATGACGCCGGGCTCGCTGCTGCAGTTCGTTCTATTGTCGGTCTTTGCGGCAGGTGCCGTGGGTGCGCTGGGCGAAAGCTGGGGCGATGTGCAAAAGGCCGCCGGGGCCATGGAGCGTATCGACGAGCTGATGCGGGCCGAGCCGACCATTGCCGCTCCGGCCCAGCCGTCCGTCCTGCCGACGCCTGCGCGTGGCGAGGTGTCGATGTCGGGCGTGGACTTTGCCTATCCGGGCCGTCCCGATCTTCCGGCGCTCAAGGGCTTCAGCCTGACGGTGCGTCCGGGCGAGACGGTCGCGCTGGTAGGCCCTTCGGGGGCGGGCAAGTCGACGGTCTTCCGTTTGCTGCTGCGTTTCTATGATCCGCAATCGGGCATTGTAACGGTCGACGGCGTGGACGTCCGCAAGGCCGATCCGGTCGAGGTCCGCAGCCGCTATGCGTGGGTCTCGCAGGAAGCCCCGCTGTTCTCCGGATCGGCGCTGGAGAACATCCGCTTTGGCCGCGAGGATGCGACGCTGGAAGAGGCCCGCGAGGCAGCCGCAGAGGCTCAGGCTCTGGGCTTTATCGAAGCCCTGCCGCAAGGGTTCGATACCCCGCTGGGCGAGCGCGCCAAGAGCCTGTCCGGTGGTCAGCGCCAGCGTCTGGCCATCGCCCGCGCGCTGGTACGCGATGCCCCGATCCTGCTGCTGGACGAGGCGACCAGCGCACTGGATGCCGAGAACGAGCGTCTGGTTCAGGCGGCGCTGGATCAGGCTATGGAAGAGCGCACGACGCTGGTTATCGCCCACCGTCTGGCCACCGTCCTGCGGGCCGACCGCATCGTGGTGATCGACAATGGTCAGGTGGTCGAAGAGGGCACCCACGCCGAACTGACGGCCAAGGGCGGTCTTTATGCCCGTCTGGCGCGCCTTCAGTTTCAGGCCGACTGATTAGTGCGAGCGCGGTAGGCGGGCCTTGACCGCCGCCGCCGGAAAATCACAAAAGAGGGCATCGATGCCGAGGTCGTAAAACGTCCTCAGACAGGCATCGATGTCGCCGTGATCGGCAGGGCTTTCGCCCTTGCGATATTCACGCGGCAGGAACACGTTTTCGGCCCGCAGCGTCCACACCACTACATCTAGCCCCTCTGCATGGGCATCGCTGATGAGGGAGGTCGGCTGCATGCCGTGGTCGCCATTATCCCACGGTACGACCATCCGCATATTGACCCCGATCATGCGGGCATAGCGGGCGATTTGCTCCAGACCCTCGCGGGTGGACATCTGCTCATAGGACAGGTCCGGCCTGTCGGCAGGGCCGCCGGTGATGTCCATCAGTTGGAGCAGGGGGGCGCTGATCCGGCCTGACAGTCGCTCCAGAGGGCCGACCTCGAAACACTGCACGATCAGGCGATCCTTGGCATCGGCCAGACCCAGACGCTGGACCTCGCTCAGGAAGGCATCCTCGATATCCAGCCCCAGCGCGGCGAAATGCGACGGGTGTTTCAGTTCGGGCGCCACGCCGATGGTGCGGCCTGTCTGCTGGCTGCCCTGTTCGGCAATCGCCACCACCTCGGAAAAGGTCAGAATGCTGTTCTCGCCGTCATGGGCGGCGGACGAGGGGCGCAGGTGGGGCAGGCGCTCGCGGGCCTTGAGCGTGCGCAGCTCCTCAAGGGTGAAGTCCTCGGTGAACCAGCCCTCTATCATGGTGCCGTCCACGTCGCGGCGGGTCCTGCGCTCGGCAAATACGGGATGGTCGGCCACGTCGGTGGTCTCGCCGATCTCGTTCTCGTGCCGGACGATCATGTGGCCGTCCCTGCTCATCACCAGATCGGGTTCGATGAAGTCCGCGCCTTGGTCGATGGCCCGTTCATAGGCGGCGCGGGTGTGTTCGGGGCGTTCACCGCTGCAACCGCGATGGGCTATGACGCGCGGACCAATCATGGCAATACTGTGACCTGTTCAACCCTCGGCTGTGCGCCTTGGTTGTCGTGATTTGAAGATTTGGGCTGCAATTTCAAAACTTTGAATCCTTACAGCTTGTTAAGGGGCGCGCCGCCGTCAACCGTGGTTTCTTAACGTGAACCCGCCGTCATCTGATCCGTTGGGGTCAATGGTTTCGCAACAACCTAGGACGGACCCGGTCCGTTTGGGAGGGCTTATGAAGAACAATCGACTATTGGGAGCCAGCCTCGCTGCTGTGCTGGCCGCCATGGCCAGTGGCACGGTGGCTGTGGCTGCTACGCCTGCCGCACCCCCGGCGGCAGAGAGCGCCTTCAGCGTCTCGCCGAAATACTACAAGCTGGACAACGGGCTGAAGGTCATCCTGCTTCAGGACAACCGCGTGCCGACCGTGACCGTCGCGGTCCACTACGGTATCGGTTTCCGTATCGAGCCGCAGAACCGCACGGGGTTTGCCCACCTGTTTGAACACCTGCTGTTCCAGGGGTCGGAAAACGCGCCCAAGGGCACCTTTATCGATCTGGTGACCAACTCGGGCGGGGCGATGAACGGCTCTACCCGTTTCGACTACACCAACTATTATCAGGTGGTGCCGTCGGGTGCGCTGGAAGCCATGATCTGGGGCGAGGCTGACCGCATGGCCCGTCCGGTCCTCAATGACGAAGTGCTGAAGAACCAGCAGGAAGTCGTTTCCAACGAAGTCCGCGTCAATGTGCTGAACCAGCCCTATGGCGGCTTCCCGTGGCTGTGGATGCCGCAGGCGGCCAATACCAACTGGTATAACGCCCACAACTTCTATGGCGAGCTGGCCGAGATTCAGGCCGCCACGCTGGAAGACGCCAAGACTTTCCACGACAGCTTCTATGGCCCGAACAACTCGGTGCTGTTCATCGCCGGTGATTTCGACGAGGCCCAGACCCGTCGCTGGGTTGAACAGTATTTCGGTCCGATTGCCGCGACCGCGCCCGTCGTGCTGCCGGACATCAGCGAGCCGCGCCAGACCGAGCCGCGCCGCGTCGTCCGTCAGGACCCGCTGGCCCCGCGTCCGGCATGGGCCGCAGGCTGGCACGTGCCGCCGCGTAATACGCCGGAATGGTACGCCATGGGCCTGATCAACCAGATCATGGTCCAGGGCACCGACAGCCGCCTGTACAACAAGATCGTCCGCGAGAAGTCGCTGACCTCGGGTGTCGGCGGCGGCATCAACCTGCTGGGCAATATGTACACCTATAACGGCCCGATGCAGCTGATCATCAGCCTGATGCACGACCCGTCGAAGTCTGAGGCCGAGATCACCGCAGCGGTGGACGAGGTGGTTGCCGATCTGCAGAACAACCCTGTCTCGGCGGCGGAACTGCAACGCGCCAAGACCAAGATCCGCTCGTCGCTGTACAGCACGGTGGACAGTGCCTCGCGCTTTGGTCTGGCGGAAATCCTGTCGTCCTACGCGCTATTTGATGACGACCCGTCCAAGTTCAACGAGGTGGAGGCGGGCTTTGCCGCTGTCACGCCGGAACTGATCCAACAGGTCGCGCGCGAATATCTGCGCGAAGGCAACCGTACCCTGCTGATCCTTGAACCCGCCGCCGCAGCGCAATCGGGAGAAGAGCAATGATGAACCGTTTGAAGCTCTCGGTCGCGGCGCTGGGCCTGTCGGCAGCGCTGGCCACGGGTGTGTCGCTTCCGGCGATGGCCCAGTCCATCCCGATGCCCGCCGTCGGCAAGCCCAAGGCCATCTCCGTTCCTGCCGCAGACACCTATCAGCTGGCGAACGGCATCACCGTCACCCTCATCCCCTATGCCACCGTGCCCAAGGCCAGCATCTATGTGGCCGTGCCCGTGGGGAACAACGACGATGGTGAGCATGTCTGGATTTCGGACATGACCTCGTCCCTGATGCGCGAAGGGGCAGGGAACCTGTCGGGTGCACAGATTTCCGAAGCCTTTGCCGATATGGGGGGTGGTTTGGGAACGGGCGTGTCGCGCGATGTGTCCAGCTTCCAGACCTCGGTCCTGACCGAGCGTGTGCCGGATGCCATTGCCACCCTCGCCACCATCATCCGCCAGCCGACCTTCCTCGAAGGCCCGCTTGAGCGCGTGCGTCAGGGCATGATCCGCAACGTCGCCATCGGCAAGAGCCAAGCCAGCGGCCAGCTGTCGGAAGCCTTCTTTGCCACCGTTTATGAGGGCCACCCGTACGAGGATGTCTATCCGACGCCGGAACAGCTCCAGTCCTATACGATTGACCAGCTGAAGGCTTTCCACGCCGAGCATTTCGGCCCGCGTGGCGTGCGTATCTATGTGGCGGGTCAATATGACCCAGCAGCCGTCAAACAGGCCATCGAGAACGCTTTCGGCGACTGGCAGGGCAACAATCAGCCCGCACAGGTGGCCGCACCGCCGCGTATCGCCCGCCGTGTCGTTCTGGTGAACCGTCCGGGGGCAGTGCAGTCGACCCTGCGCCTTGCCTTTGACGTGCCGACCCTGTCGTCGCCGGATGCGATCAAATACGAGCTGATGGACAGCCTGCTGGGCGGTGCGTTCAACTCGCGCATTACCCGCAACATCCGCGAGGACAAGGGCTACGCCTATTCGCCGGGCAGCTCGATCGACAATGTCGACCGCAACACCTCGCACTGGGTCTATGACGCCGACGTCACGGCGGCCAACACCGGCGATTCCTTGCGCGAAATCTTCAGTGAAATCCGCAAATTCCAGTCAGAAGCGCCGACCGCCGCCGAGGCAGAGGGCTCGCAGAACTATAATGCGGGGCTTTATGTGCTGGGTCTGGCCACGCCCTCGGGTGTGCTGAACAAGACCGTCTGGGTCGATCAGTGGGGCCTGCCGCGCAACTATATCGAGCGCTATGTGCCCGAGGTGATGTCGGTCTCTGCCACTGACATGCAGCGTGCCGCACAGGGTCTGGATTTCAACAAGATGACGCTGGTCGTCGTCGGTGATCTGGAAACCGTGCGCCCGCAGCTTGAAGCCCTGCCGGAGCTTCAGGGCGTGACATTCGAGGTGTTCCAGCCCTAAGGGCAGGGATACCTTGATCAAAAAAGGGGCGCTTCCCGATGCGGGAAGCGCCCCTGATTTTTTGCGGTGCTGCCAGCCTTAGGCGGCTTGCAGAACCTTGCGCAGCTTGGCGTGGATGTCGGGGTTGCCCGCGACAATCGTCTTGCCCGACTTGGCATCGCCATCCAGTTCGATGGTGGTGACAACGCCACCGGCCTCGGTCACCAGCAGGATGCCAGCAGCGACGTCCCACGGCTTGAGGTTACGCTCGAAGAAGGCGTCGTAACGGCCAGCCGCCACCCATGCGAAGTCCAGCGAGGCAGCGCCCAGACGGCGGATGCCGGCGACGCGCTGACCCACGGCGTGGATGTCCTTGATCGCCTGGGCGTGGCCGGTCTTGCCGATGAAGGGCAGGCCGGTAGCCACCAGCGATTCTGCCAGATCCTTGCGGCCTGCCAGACGGATGCGGGTGTCGTTCAGATAGCAGCCCTTGCCCTTTTCGGCCCAGAACATCTCGTTCATGACCGGATTATAGGTCACGGCCGCGACGATTTCCGAAGTGCCATCGGGGTGGGTGCGTTGCAGGCCAACCGTGATCGCAAAGTGCGGCATGGCGTGCATGAAGTTGGTGGTGCCGTCGATCGGATCGACGATCCACATGTGGGTCTTGTCGGTGCCTTGCACCAGACCGCGCTCTTCGCCGAGGAAGCTGTAACCCGGACGGGCCTTCATCAGCAGTTCGAAGAGGGTGTCCTCTGCCTTCACATCGGCAGCAGTGACGAAATCGGCAGGGCCCTTGCGAGAGACCTGAAGCTGCGAGACTTCACCGAAGTCGCGGAGCATCGGGCGGGCGGTCTTGCGGACGGCGTCCATCATGACCTGAAGAAGTGCGGAAGCGAGAGCCATTAGTCGATCTCCTGGTCCGTGCATCCTGACTAAGGGCGAAATCACCCCGGATGGACGGAGAAGTCAAAAGGGGTGCGGACCATCCGCACCCCTGAAGTGATAATCTACCTTTGCAGGTAGAAATCGGCGAATTTTAGTCCGCGCGACGGACGTATTCACCGGTCGCGGTATCCACGACGATTTTTTCACCGGCCGACATGTACGGCGGGATCATCACGCGCACGCCGTTGGAGGCGATAGCCGGCTTGTACGACGACGAAGCGGTCTGGCCCTTCACGGTCGGCTCGGTCTCGGCAACTTCCAGAACCACTTGGTCCGGCAGTTCCAGACCGATCGGACGGCCTTCGTGCATTTCGATGACGACCTTCATGCCTTCGACGAGGTAGGCGATGCGGTCTTCACCGACCCAGTCCTTTTGCAGTTCGATCTGCTCGTAGGTGGCATCGTCCATGAACACGAGGCTGTCGCCGTTGTCGAACAGGTAGGAGAAGTCCTTCTGTTCCAGCGTGGCGCGCTCGACGCGGTCTTCCGAACGGAAGCGCTCGGCCAGCTTGTTGCCGGTTTCCAGGTTCTTGGCTTCCACGTTGGCGAAGGCGCCGCCCTTGCCGGGCTTGACGTGGTTGACCTTGGTGACGACCCACAGACCACCGTTGTGCTGCAGGACCATACCCGGCTTGATGGTATTGGCGTTGATTTTCATGAGGAACCGTTCGGGCTCGTTGATGGGCAGGCGGGCGCCGACCGGTTGGGGCGCTCCAAATCGACGCGAGCCGTAGAGGAAAGGCGGAAAAAGGGCAATGGGAATGGCCCTAATCCGCTTTCGGTTTTGCGTTATTTCATAAGGTTTGTGGCCGAAGACACAGGGTCGATCTCGGCCGATACGCCACGAAGCTTGCGGGCCTCATAGGCGAAGGCTGCGGCCAGCCCTGCGGATGCCATGGCGGCCCCGATCTGGCTCCAGCGATTTTGCGGGCGGGCGGCCAGCCACCAGGCATTGGCGGTCTGGGCCAGCGCCCAAAGACCCATGGCCTCGACGCGACCCTTGCGGGCAGGGGAGTTCCACACGCGGATGGCCGACATGGTGTTGGCTGAAAAGACGGCTGGCATCAGCCAGTTGCCGGCCTTGACCTCGGACTTCATGCGGCGGCCGAATGTCTTGGGCGTCTGGTCCGGCGCAATCTCGCGGGCCAGCACCGTGACCGCCAGCGCAAAGCCCGCCGTCAGCAAGGCCCCCGTCAGGACGTGGGACATATCGCGGTTGCCGATATTCAGCAGTTCGTCGGCCTTGTCGCGGGCGGTGTCGAGCAGGTCTTCAATCTCTTCCATGCGCCCCAAAATGAAGGGGCGGCGAGGATGTTCCCCGCCGCCCCGACACAAGTCCGTCAGAACCGTCAAAAAAGGTCTCAGTGACCTTCGCCGACGATCTCCTTCATGGCCGACTGCAGATAGTTCTGCGCGCCCATCAGCTCGACCAGCTTCAGCTGGTTTTCGAGGAAGTCGATGTGGTGCTCGGTGTCGGTCAGGATTTGTTGCAGGATCTCGCGGCTGACATAGTCGCGGGCTTCCTCGCAGGCGGTCAGGGCGTCGCGGGTGGCGGCGCGGCTGTTCAGTTCCAGTTGCAGGTCGGCCTGCAGGCATTCGATCGGCTCTTCGCCGACCTTGAGCTTGTGCAGGTCCTGAAGGTTGGGCAGGCCGTCAAGGAACAGCACCCGCTTGATCAGCAGGTCGGCGTGTTTCATCTCGCCGATCGATTCCTTGTAGATGATGTCGCCGAGGTGGATCAGACCCCAGCTTTCGAACATGCGGGCGTGCAGGAAGTACTGGTTGACCGCCGTCAGCTCGTTGGTCAGCACAGCGTTCAGCGTGCGGATGATTGCGGGATCGCCCTTCATGGTCCTAGCCTTCTGTCTGGTGACAGATATGGCGACCGGCAAACTGTCGTCGGGGCCATCACTGTCTGATCTACAGGCAGAGTAACACCGAAAACGGCCAATTGTTTATTTGAGAATTACTTTCACCACATTGATAATGCGAGCGTTTTTCACTCGCATAAGCAGGGTGGTCTTATTCGGCGGCCAGGGCGTAGGACGCTTGGGCTTCCTGGATCATTTCGCGCATTTCGCAGACGCATTTGGCGCACTGGGCCTTGCAGCCCTGCGAGGCGAAAATGTCCTTGGGACGCGTGGCACCAGCTTCAATCGCAAAGTGGACGTCGCGGGCGCGGATGCCGTTACAGTTACAGACGTACAAGGCTGATGCCCTTGGTCAGTTGCTGAGAATGGTTCTCCATATCACGAATTTATAACCATGCAAATTATTCTCAATACGCTGAGACGATAGTGCTAGGGCGTTGACGTCGGGGCCGCATAAGGGCAGGGCGTTCGTCATGGCTCGCGAACCCCAAGTCCCACCCCGTCCGACCTGTCAGCTCTATCTGATCACGCCGCCGTCGATTGACGATCTGGGCGCATTTGCTGTGCGTCTGGATGCTGCCTTGGCCGCAGGCGAAGTCGCGGCGGTGCAGATTCGTCTGAAGCCTGCCACCGACGACCGGATTCGCGAGGCCGTGGCGGCTCTGAAACCTGTGTGCCACCGCTATGGCGTGCCGGTTCTGTTGAACGACCGCCCCGATCTGGCCAAGGCCACCGACTGTGACGGCGTTCATGTGGGGCAGGAAGATACTCCTGTAAAAGATGCGCGACGCATCATGGGCGAGGACGCCATGGTGGGCGCGACCTGTCATGACAGCCGCCACTTGGCGATGGAAGCGGCAGAGGCAGGGGCCGACTATGTGGCCTTCGGGGCCTTTTTCCCGACCGACACCAAGGAAACCACCCACCGTCCGGAACTGGATATCCTGACCATCTGGCAGGAGACGATGGAGACGCCGTGCGTGGCCATCGGCGGTATCGGTATCGACACTGCTGCCGAGGTGGCCCGCGCGGGGGCCGACTTCATCGCCGTCAGCGGCGCGGTGTGGAACCACCCCGAGGGCGAGGCTGCCGCGGTCAAGGCCTTGGTCGCCGAGTTGAACGCCGCCTTCTAACGGCAAAGCTTCAGACGATATTAAAGTCCCGCTTCTAGAACCGCTGTTCGTTTGGACGCGTATTCGGGGCGGGTTTCGTCATGGGGATGGGGCAAGTGTGGGCAGCCGACAGGCGTGGTGCTGCGCCAACGGCAGGCGAGGCGGCTGGATCAGCCCCGCGCAAACGTTTCCATGACCGTCCGGTGCTCCCGAATTTCAGTTTCTTTCGGGCACCCTTTGCATTGGTTGCGACCATTGGGGCGCTGTGCCTTCTGGTGGTTATCTCGGTGCGCTTCATGGCGGCGGGACCCGGCATTATCTCGACGCTTTGGATCACCAGCGGGGTCGCGGCAGCGACGTGGCTGAAGGCAGGGCGCGGCATCCGGTATGATCTGGCCTTCGCCTTTCTGACGGCGACGGCACTGATGGCGGGCGAGCTTATTCTCGGCAATCCACCGTCGCGGGCGATCATCTTTGTCGGGTTGAACCTGCTCGAAATCTTTTTAGCCGTCAGCATCCTCCGCTACGTGTTCCCTCGGTTGGACCTGAGCTCGGTCAAGGGGCAGCTCAAGCTGTTGGCCACCTCGGGGCTGGCCACTTTTCCGGGGGCGCTGCTGTGCGGGGCGCTGATCTATCACGGGGCCAGCGACGGCTATTTCGGTGGTGTCCGGATGTGGTGGCTGGGCCATGCGTTGGGCATGCTAACCGTGCTGGCAATCGTTCTGCCGTTTGTGAAGACGGGCCTGTCGCTGCGCCAACCGCTAAAGCGGGTGATTGAAGCGGTTGTGGTGTTCGGAGCGCTGATTACGGCCTCGGCCTTTATTTTTGGTGGGCTGCGGGTCCCGCTGACCTTTTCGCTTTTGCCGCTGATGCTGTTGATTGCCGTACGGTTTCGTGTGGCAGGGACGGCAGTCGGCCTGATGATCGTGTCGGTGTTCGCTATCAAAGGCACTATGGCGGGATACGGGCCGTACTTCGCCATGCCTCTGGATCGGGCTCTGGGCATGGTCCAGATGCTGATCCTGTTCGGCTATGCCCCCGCCTTGCTGATGGCGGCGCTTCTGGAAGAGCGTGACCATCTGGCGGATCGCGCTCGCATCGGCCGCCAGAAGGCGGAAATGGCCTCTGCGGCCAAATCGCGCCTGCTGGCCAATGTGGCACATGAGATCAAAAGCCCTGTCGGCGGGATCATCGGCATCGCCGAGATGTGGGCATCCGGGCATTTGGGCGAGGTCACGCCTGCGCAAAAAGACATGGCCGAGATGATGGTTCGCACCGGACGCCAGATCGAAAATCTGGCGCACGATCTGCTGGATATCTCGCAGGCGGAATCGGGCGCTGTGCGTATCGAGGTGCGCCCGACGGATGTGGCCGGAGCGCTGGATGACGCCGCCAAATCTGTCCGCCTGATGTCCGACACGACTGCCTTGCAGATATCGATTGAGGACATGCCGACCGGACTGCGGGTGATGGCGGATTCGCAGCGACTGGCGCAGATCCTGTCGAACCTTGCCAGCAATGCCGTGAAATACGGCCGCGAGGGCGGATTTGTGCGGTTTGTCGCGACGCGGACCGATTCCGGCATGGTGCGACTGGCCGTCGAGGATGGCGGGCCGGGCCTGTCGCCCGAGAAACAGGCGCAGCTGTTCGAGCCGTTCAACCGTCTTGGGCTTGAGCGTTCGTCCATCGAAGGCCACGGGATCGGGCTGGCGCTGTCCAAGCGTCTGGCCGAGCTTCAGGGCGGGCGAATGGGCGTGGACTCCGAGCTGGGCGCGGGCGCGTCCTTCTGGATCGAACTGCCCGAGGCTGAATAGGGTGGGCTTGCCGCCGAACCCGCAGCGGAACATTGTAGGCGCATGAAAAACGCAAAGCCCCTGGCCCTGACCTCGACTGCCCTGTGCGGGTGGCTGGCCCTCGCTTCGCTGGCGTCGGCCCAGTCTGGCAACTCCACGGCGCAAAGCCTGACGCGCGAGTTGAACAGCCGACTGCCTTCGCAGACCCAGACTGCTCCTGCTCCTGCTCCTGCACCTGCACCGCGTGGAACGACCAGTGCACCGGCAGTGGCAGCCCCCGCAGCCGCGACACAGGCTCCGCGCGCATCAGCACCGAGCGCTCCGGCACCTACGGCTGCAGCCGCTCCAGCCACCGGGTCCGCTGCGGCAGCGCCTGAGGCCGTCGAAGACGCCCCGCCGCCGCCCGTGCGTCCGGTACAACTGTCGCCACAGGCGATTGCCGCCCTGCCGTTCAGCCTTGATCTGAAAGGCACACGCGTCACGGAGCGCAGTGGTCCGTCCGGCACCAAAATCTATACGGTGGCTAAGGGCGAGGTGCCCTTGCTGATGATCTATACCGGCCCTCAGGCGGACTATCCGATCTATGCCGGCGAAGAAGCCGTCGTTGCGGGCCGCACCAGCATCCTTGTGAGCGATGGTGGCTCGCGCAAGGCGGTCGAACATCTGTTCCGCCGCGATG
>NZ_CAMZFB010000020.1 GCF_947305955.1 uncultured Brevundimonas sp. | reverse complement strand
CTGACAGCGCAGCACAATCTCTTCTTCGGCAATCGCGGCCCGCATCAGGTGGTCGATACGCATCAATGCCTGCGTCGGGTGCGGCACATCGGCCAGACGCAGGTCCAGCGACGGCTCGGCGTTTTCCCCCACCCCGATAATCGGCAGATAACGTTCGGGCATAACAGCGCGGATGCGGCCCAGCTGGGCCACCAGATCCAGATCATCGACATCCGCGAATACGGCGTCGAAATCGGTAGCCTCCAACGCCATGACGGCTTGATCGACATCCGCCGCCCACAGGGTTTCGCACCCCTGGCCTTCAAGTCCGCTTTGAAGCACGGCGAAGCGCGCCCTCTGCGGCGATACGAATAGAATACGCGCTGCGATATCCACCACTTTACCGCCGTACATAGCGAATGCCCCGAATGGTGCAGGCCGGATGGACACCCACCCCCGGGCGTCCGGCCACGCCAAACTAGCTTAACCGTATCGTTTGATCCGGCCTCACTGTAAAGTTGTCAGTTACAGAAGATCGGGTTCCCCTGGCTGCGGATTGCGGGTAATCGGCACCCCATGCAGCCAAACCTCCCCGAGGTTCCGACCACCGGAACAGACCAAGGGCAGAGCCGCGTCTCGCTCGTCATCCGTCATCTTTCGCCGTTCTTCTGGGGACGGCTGCTGGCGCGTGCCATCTCGCGTTCGTGGGGCCGCGATGTGATGCTCTATACGGGCGGCGTGACCTTTTTCGCCCTGTTGGCGATGTTTCCGGCGATTGCCATTCTGATTGGCTTTTACAAGGCGGTTCTGGCCATCGGGAACGTCAGTGAACAGGTCGCCACCTTTGCCGAGACCGTACCCACGGCCGCGCGCTCCCTGTTTTTGGCAGAGGTCAACCGACTGGCCGCCGGATCATTCCGTACCGTCTCGACCCAGAGCGCCATCGCATTGGCCATCGGTGGCTATGCGGCGCACCGCGGATTCAAGGCGCTGTTGGCAGGCCTGAACCTGATCCACGACGAGACCGAGCCGCACGGCTTCTTCAAATTCAACCTGCTGGCCTTCTTTGTGGCTCTGGTCGCCTTCTTCCTGTTCACCGTCGTGTCGGGCACTCTGGTGACGTGGCGCCTGATCGAGCACGCCTATGCACCCGAGCCGGTCAGCAGGCTGATGATGCCGCTCGACAGCGTCTGGACGGCAGCGGGCCTGTGGCTTGGCCTCGTCATGCTCTATCGCTATGCCATGAGTCACAGCGGTCGCGTCGCCTGGCCTGCCGCCATCATCGGCGGACTGTTTGCCACCGCCATGTGCGGGCTGTTCTCGTGGATGTGCGCCATCTATGTCGAGCAGATCGTCCATCTGGGCGCGACCTATGGTTCGGTCGGTGCCGTGGTGATCCTGCTGATCTGGCTGTCGTGGAATGTGAACGCCATCTTTTATGGTGGCGCACTGGCGACCGAGCTGGAGATCGAATGGAACATCGGCTCCAAGGCCAAGTCGCCGGTGGCGATCGCCCACGACGGCACCACCGCCCCCGAGGTCATCAATCTGGCCGAGCGGCTCCAGTCTCGACGGTAATCGTCAGAACGCCGTCCGCCTCTTCGACCGACAGCACCTTGCCGCCGACATCCTGCATCAGGAACGGCACATCGATGCGTGCCATGGGATCGGTGGCCAGCAGCGCGAACCGGCTGCCCGCCGCCTGACCTTCCATTGCCTTGCGAAGGCGCAGCGACGGCACAGGACAACGGTGCCCGCGCGCATCGACGGTTACCGCCTCGGTCATGCGTCCAGAATGTCCGACAGCAGTTGCAGCGCCTGATCCAGCGCCGCCTGACGCACACCGTCTCGGCCCAGATCACCAAAGCGGCGCTCGACATGCAGTACAACGCCGTCAGCACGCGCCGCCGCAAAATGCACCAGGCCGACCGGCTTTTCGGCAGAACCACCGCCCGGTCCGGCGATGCCCGTAATGGAAACAGCAACCGAGGCGTCGGAGTTGGTAATTGCACCCGTGGCCATCGCCCGAGCCTTCTGTTCCGAGACGGCACAATGATCCGCCAGAACCTTTTCCGGCACGCCCAGCATCTGCATCTTGGTGTGGTTGGAATAGGTGACGAAGCCGCGATCCACCACGCTGGAAGAACCCGCGATTTCCGTCAAAGACGCCGCAACCAGCCCCCCTGTGCAGCTTTCAGCCGTGGCGACCATCAGGCCCGCTTCGCCTGCCTTCGCCAGCACCGTCTTTGCATAGGCCGTCGTCTGTTCAGAAAACATGGATATGATCTTGTTTACCAATAATGTGGTCCATGAGACCGGATAAATCTCAGACGACCATCGGGGGAAACCGGATGACCGACCAGACTGTCGCGCCGACAGAGTCGCCCATCGCGCCGCGCTCATTTCTAACACCGGCGCTGTTTGCCGTCGCCATCTTTACGTCGGCCAGTCTGGTGTTTGTCGTCCAGCCCATGGTCACCAAGTTGATCCTGCCGATGCTCGGGGGATCACCGGCCGTCTGGAACACCGCCATGGTGTTTTTCCAGACCGCTTTGTTAGCCGGCTATCTTTACGCGCACCTCCTGCAGCGTGTTCCGAGTGTCCGGTTGCAAACTCTGATCCATGTCGGGATCTTGGTGGTCGCAGCCCTCTTCCTACCCTTGCAAATCCGCACCCTGTTGGGCGAGCCTGACACGACGCGGCCCATCTTCTGGCTGTTGGGCACGCTGGCCGTGTCGATTGGTGCACCGTTTGCGGTGCTTTCCGCGACGGCCCCCTTGCTGCAGGCCTGGTTTGCGAAGGCTGCAGCCGGCACAGCCGCAGGGCGCAACCCCTATGTTCTCTATGCCGCCTCGAACCTCGGCAGTTTTCTGGCCCTTCTGTCCTATCCGATCCTGATAGAGCCGCTGTCGGCCCTGTCCGACCAACGCAGCGCGTGGAGCATCGGCTACGGCGTCTTTGTCACTCTGGTCCTGCTGTTGCTGGCCCGACTGTGGAATACCGCCAACGCGCAAGTCCCATCCTCCACAGCAAGCCATGAACGCAGCGCGCCCATCCCGTGGATGCGCAAGCTGGTTCTGATCCTTCTGGCCGCCGCCCCGTCCAGCCTGATGCTGGGCGTGACCGCGCATATTTCGACAGATGTGGCGTCCGCACCCTTCCTCTGGGTCATTCCGCTGGCGCTCTATCTGCTGACCTTTGTGATCGCCTTTCAGACAAGGCCGATCATCCCCCTGCCCTTCACGCTCCTGCTGCACGCCGCCGCCATCGTTGCGGTCGTCGCCACGCTGAGGCTGGCGGGCAGCAGCTGGATTTTCCAGTTCAGCCTCCATCTGGTGGCCTTCTTCCTCACCACCCTGATGTGTCACCAGCAGTTGGCCGCGCGGCGTCCGGCACCGGATCGGCTGACCGAGTTCTATCTGTTGATGTCCATCGGCGGTGTGGTCGGCGGGGCTTTCACCGCCCTGTTGGCACCGGTGCTGTTCTCCTCGGTGATCGAATATCCGCTGGTCCTGCTTCTCGCCTGTCTGGCCCGCAGCAATAGCGCCGTGCCGGTCAGCAAGCGTGACGGCATCATGATGTTTGCCGCATTGGCCGTCGCCGTGGCCCTGCCCCTAACCTTCTACCTGTTGCGCTATGCGCCGGATTTCGTAGCCATGCTCGGCAATGACGGGCTAAAGCGGCTGTCGCTGGGCTTCCTGCTGGTGGCAGGCATCTGCGCCTTCCTGATCCGCGATCGCGTGTTGCCGTTCTTTGCCGTTCTGGCTGTGGCCCTGATGGCCAGCTATCAGGTGACCGGCAGCACCAACTACATCCTGACCGAGCGCAGCTTCTTCGGCGTCCTGAGGGTCAGTTCCACTGAGGAGAATGACCTCGGCGGAACGGTGCACACCATGATGCACGGCACCACGATCCATGGCGCGCAAGCCCTGCACCCTGAGGTCGCATGCCGCCCGTTGATGTACTACGCCCGCACCACGCCCTTGGGTCAGGCCGCTCTGATGATGCAGGAACGCCGCCCCGCCATCCGCATGGGCGTCGTCGGCCAAGGCAGCGGCTCCATGGCGACCTATAAGCGCGCGAACGACAGCCTGACCTTCTTTGAAATCGATCCGGTCGTCGATGAAGTGGCCCGTAATCCGGCCTACTACACCTACATCAGCCGGTGTGCTCAGGGCGAGGTGGCCACCGTCATCGGCGATGCCCGCCTGACCCTGCAGAAACAGCCAAAGGGCAGCTTCGACTATCTGCTGATCGATGCCTTCTCGTCGGATGCCATCCCCACCCACCTGCTGACCCGCGAGGCCATCGCCAGCTATGCCACCCTGTTGAGCGATGACGGTGTACTGGTCCTGCACCTGTCGAACCGCCATCTGGATATTGTGCGTCCGGCCATGGCCGCCGCCGATGCTGCCGGTCTCAGCTATCTGCATCAGGTCTATCGCAGCCACCCCGATGCGCCCGATCTCAGCGAGGCCACCACCGAGGCTCTCGTCATTACCAAGACGCCCGCGGCCCTCGCCGACTTCAAGGCCGATGGTCGCTGGTCCGAGTGGAACCCCGGCAATGTGAAGCCATGGACCGACGACTACGTCGATCTGTTCGGCGCCATGCTTCGCGATATGAGGAAGTAATAGAAAAACCCCCGCACCGGCGATCGATGCGGGGGCTTTCCATTTTTATCCGGCACTCGCCACGCGCGCCAGATCGGCGGTGATGCGTTCGGCCACCTTCAGGCGGTCTTCCGGCGTGGGCCATTCGCCCTTCACAACGATCTTCTGGTCCGGCCTGATCTTCCACGTCAGGTGGTTCTTCTGAATCAGACCGACCAAACCCATCGGGTTCGGGAAGACGTTGTTGCGAAGCGTCAGGACCGCGCCCTTGGGCCCGACATCGATCTTTTCGATACAGGCCTGACGGCAGTTGGCCTTGATGCCGACGATCCGCAGAAGCTGCTGCGCCTCTTCCGGCAGCGGGCCGAAACGGTCGATCAGTTCGGCGGCCATCGCCTCACGATCTTCCATCCTTTCGGCGTCCGACAGACGGCGATACAAGCTGAGACGCAGGTTCAGGTCAGGGATGTAAGTCTCTGGAATCAATACCGAAGCACCGACATTTATCGACGGGGACCAGCCACGATCCGCGACCTGTTCGCCCGCTTCGCGCAGTTCCGCGACCGCGTCTTCCAGCATCTGCTGGTACAGCTCCACGCCCACCTCGCGGATGTGGCCCGACTGTTCGTCGCCCAGCAGATTGCCGCCCCCGCGCTGATCCAGATCGTGGCTGGCCAGCTGGAAACCTGCCCCCAGATTGTCCAGCGATTGCAGGACCTGCAGACGGCGTTCCGACGACAGGCTGAGCGGTTTCTTCGGATCGGTGGTCAGATAGGCAAAGGCCCGCGCCTTGGAGCGGCCAATCCGGCCCCTGATCTGGTGCAGCTGCGCCAGCCCGAACATGTCGGCGCGGTGGACGACCAGAGTGTTGGCGGTCGGGATATCGATGCCGCTTTCCACAATGGTGGTCGAGACCAGCACATCATATTCCCCGTCGTAGAAGGCGCTCATCACCTCCTCCAACTGGGTCGGCGTCATCTGGCCGTGGCCAACGACGAATTTGATCTCGGGCACCTGCTCGCGCAGGAATTTCTCGATGTCCGGCAGGTCCTTCAGGCGCGGCGCGACATAATAGGCCTGACCCCCGCGATACTTTTCGCGAAGCAGGGCCTCGCGGATCAGTACCGGATCCCAGGGCGTCACATAGGTGCGCACCGCCAGACGGTCGACCGGCGGGGTGGCGATGATCGACATTTCGCGGATGCCCGACAGCGCCATTTGCAGGGTGCGTGGGATCGGCGTCGCCGTCAGGGTCAGCAGGTGAACATCGGCCCGCAGGGACTTCAGCTTCTCCTTGTGCTTGACGCCGAAGTGCTGCTCCTCGTCCACGATTACGAGGCCGAGGTTCTTGAACCCGACCTGTTCGGCCAGAACCGCATGGGTGCCGACCACGATCTCGACCGTGCCGTCCTTCAGCCCTGCGCGCGTCTCGGCGGCCTGTTTGGCCGTGACCATGCGCGACAGGTGCCGCACGGTGACGGGCCAGCCCGCGAAACGCTCGGAGAAGGTCTTGAAATGCTGGCGCGCCAGAAGCGTCGTTGGGCAAACGATGGCGACCTGCTGGCCGCTCATGGCGACGACAAAGGCGGCCCGCAGCGCCACCTCGGTCTTGCCGAAGCCCACATCACCGCAGATCAGACGGTCCATCGGCGTACCCTTGCCGAGGTCCTCCAGCACATCGCCGATGGCGTTCAGCTGGTCGTCCGTCTCCTCATAGGGGAAGCGGGCGCAGAACTCGTCGAACAGGCCCGCAGGCGGGGTGATGGCGTCCCCGACCTTGAGCGCACGTTTGGCCGCCAGAGCGATCAGCCCCTCGGCCATCGCCTTCAGACGCTCTTTCGCCTTGGCCTTGCGCGCCTGCCATCCGGCACCGCCAAGGCGGTCCAGCTGGACACCCTCGGCATCGGTGCCGTAGCGGGTCAGAAGGTCAATATTTTCAACGGGTAGATAGAGTTTGCTATCGCCCGCATACAAGAGTTCAAGGCAGTCGTGCGGCGCGTCCTGAATGCTCAGGGTCCGCAGGCCTTCATAGCGACCGATACCGTGGTCGAGGTGGACCACCAGATCGCCCGCCGTCAGGGCCGACGCCTCGGCGAGGAAGTTGGACGCGCGGCGTTTGCGCTTGGGCCGCGCCAGTCGGTCGCCCAGAATGTCGCTTTCCGAAATGACCGCCAGCGTATCGGTGACGAAGCCGTGGTCGATCGGCAGCACCGCCCGCAGATAGATGCCATCCGGCGCAGCCTGCACATCCTGCCAATCTCGCACCTGAAGCACGTGCGACAGGCCGTGGTCGCCCAGCATGGCCGCCAGACGTTCGGCAGACCCTTCCGACCACGAGGCGAACAGGACGCGCTTGCCCTCGCCCATCATGGTTTCGGCGTGTTTGGCCACGGCCGCGAACAGGTTCACGCTGTCCTGCGCGCGTTCCGCCGAGAAGCTGCGCCCCAGTCGCCCGCCGGCATCCTCGCCCGATCCGGTGGACAGCGGATTCAGGCGTCGGACCGCACGGCCCGCCAGTGCGCCATTCCATGCCTCGGCATCAAGATACAGCAGTTGCGGGGCCACCGAACGATAGGCCTGCCCGCCCTTGGACTTGGCCGCCTCGCGGCGCGCCTCATAGGCATCTTCCGTTAGGTTCCAACGCTCTACACGCGCTTCCTCGACCAGATGATCAAGAAAAACCGGAGCGTCGTCGGGGAAATAATCGAACAGGGTGTCGAGGTGGTCGTAGAACAGCGGCAACCAATGTTCGACACCCTGACGCCGCGCGCCCTCGCTGACGGCGGCATACATCGGCTCGTCGCCCGGCGCGCCGAACAGGTTGAGGTATCCGGTGCGGAAACGCGAAATGGTGTCGCGGTCGATCAGGATTTCCGACACGGGCGACAGCGATATCGACTTCAGCTGGCGCGTCGTGCGCTGTGTCTCGGGGTCGAAGGCGCGGATCGATTCCAGCTCGGTGCCGAACATGTCCAGACGGACCGGCTCATCGAAACCGGGCGGGAAGACATCCACCACACCGCCTCGGATCGCATACTCACCGCGTTCGTGAACCGTCGAGGCGCGGCGGTAGCCGTTTGCCGTCACATAGGCTTCCAGCGCATCGGTATCGAGGTCCTGCCCTACCTTGGCGTCAAAGCCGCCCACGGTCACCGCATGGCGCGGCGGCACCCGCTGTGCCGCCGCCGCGACCGTCGCCACAACCAGCAGGGGCGTGGGATCTTTCGGGTCGCGCGTAGCCAGCCGCGTCAGGGTCGCCATCCGCTGCGCCGATATCGACGCCGTCGGGCTTAGGCGGTCATACGGGAGGCAGTCCCACGAAGGATATTCAAGGACTTCAATATCTTTTGCATAGAATTTGAAAGCCTGAATGAAATTGCCGGACCGTTGGAAATCGCGTGCGACCATCAGGGCGGCACCGCCTGCGGCCTTCACCTTTTCGGCGACGATCAGGGCATCCAGCCCCTCCGGCGCGCCACCCAGCGTCGCGTCGATACGCTCCAGTCCGGCCTTGGCCATTAACCGATACCCTTGAACACTTCAGCCGAAACGTGCTCGCGCATGAAGGCGCGGATCTTGTCCATCACCGGACCCTGGTGCTCCGGCGGGGTCGGCTCGCGTTCGATGATCCAGCCGTAAAGATACTGGTCCTCGACATCGAGCAGGTCCTCGAAGATGGCCAGTTCCGCATCGTCCAGCGTCGGCGCGACCTGATCGGCGAACGGGCCAAGCACCATATCGGCCTCGCGGAAGCCACGGCGCCACGCGCGGTAAGCGATCCGGCCCAGACGAACCTGACGGTTCGTTTCGTTCTTTTCACTCTCGGGACGGAAGGTCAGGTCAGACACGCTATATCCTTGCCTATGAGGCGCACTTTGAAACTTGGCCTGTCAGATAGCGCCCCCGAGACCGCTTCGCCAGTTCTCTTGGTCGGGCTATGGTGATTGTGATGCGGCCAGAGATTCTCTTTCCCCTGTTTGCGGACGTCACGACCCTGAAGGGCGTCGGCCCGCGCATGGCACCCCTGATCCAGAAACTGGCAGGGCCGACCGTGCGCGATCTGGCTTTCTATCCGCCTACGGGCGTGATCCAGCGCCGCCGCACCACCGCCGCCGAGGCCGTCGAGGGCGAGATCGGGATTTTCGAGGTCACCATCGACCGTCTGATCATGCCGCACCGCCACGGCGCGCCAATCAAGGTGCGGGCCTATGACGCTACGGGGTTCGTGCATCTGATCTGGTTCGCCGGATCGCCGCGCCATATCGAAGGGCTGGCCCCTGCGGGCTCGACCCGTCTGGTCACCGGCAAGGTCGAGAAGTTCAACAACGAGGTGCAGATCTCGCACCCCGACTATATCCTGCCACCCGAAAAAGCCGACGAAATCCCCACCGCCGAGCCGACCTATCCGGCAACGCAGGGGCTGACCTCGCGCCAGCTTCGCAAACTGTGCATGGCGTCTGTCGCCCTCGCGCCCGCGCTGGAGGAATGGCAGGACGCTGCATGGATACAGCAGCGCAAATGGCCCGACTGGCAGTCGGCGCTTCAGGCCGTCCATGCCCCGCAGAACGAGGCCGACCTGCTACCCGAGGCCCCTGCCCGCGCGCGTCTGGCCTATGACGAGCTTCTGGCACACCAGATGGCGCTGGCCCGCCGCAAGGCCAGCCGCCAGTCCACGCCCGCGCCGGTCATCCGCGAGGGCGAGGCTTCGCACCGCCTGCTGGACGCCCTGCCCTTTAAGCTCACCGGAGCGCAAGCCCGCGCCATCGAGGAAATCCGCCACGACCTGAAGTCGGGCGAGCAGATGGCCCGCCTGCTGCAAGGCGATGTCGGCTCGGGCAAGACGGCCGTGGCCGCCGTGGTTCTGGCGGATTCTGCCTCCAGCGGTTTCCAGTCGGCCCTGATGGCCCCGACCGAAATCCTCGCGCGCCAGCACTATGAAAAGCTCGGCCCCATGCTGGAACAGGCAGGCATATCCTCGCTGTTGCTGACGGGGCGCGACACGCCTGCCGTCAAACGCAAGAAGGCCGCCGCCATCGCTGCGGGCGAGGTTCAGGTCGCCATCGGCACCCACGCCCTGTTTCAGGATGCGGTGGAGTTCGACAACCTCGCGCTGGCCGTCATCGATGAGCAGCACCGTTTCGGCGTGCGCCAGCGCCAACAGCTTCAGGACAAGGGCCGCAACGGCGTCCACCTGCTTAGCATGTCGGCCACGCCCATCCCCCGCACGCTGGAACTGACGCAATACGGCGAACTGGACGTCAGCCGCCTGAACGAAAAGCCGCCGGGCCGCACGCCCGTCACCACCGCCGTGGTGCCTCTGGTCCGCATCAAGGAAGTGGCGCAGCGCCTGAAGGCCGCCGTCGAAGGGGGCGCACAGGCATACTGGATCTGCCCGCTGGTGGCCGAGTCCGAGGCCATCGACCTTGCCGCTGCTGAAGACCGTGCCGAGGCCCTGCGCCGCTTCCTCGGGACCGAGGTCGGTCTGGCCCACGGACAGATGCCGGGGGCAGAGCGCGAGGCAGTGATGAACCGTTTTGCTGCGGGGGAACTGCCGGTTCTGGTCGCCACAACCGTGGTGGAAGTCGGCGTGGACGTGCCCAATGCCTCGATCATGGTGATCGAACACGCCGACCGCTTCGGTCTGGCCCAGCTTCACCAGCTGCGCGGCCGCGTGGGACGCGGAGCCAAGGCCTCGTCATGCATCCTGCTGTACGGCGCGGGCGAGAACGGCGAACTAGGCGAGACAGCGACGAAGCGTCTGGAAATCCTGCGCAACAGCGAGGACGGTTTCCTGATCGCGGAGGAGGACTTCCGACTGCGCGGCGGTGGCGACCCGCTGGGCCTGAAGCAGAGCGGCTTTCCCGCCTACCGCTTTGCCGATGCGATCAAGCACCGCCACCTGCTGTTGGCGGCGGCGGACGACGCGCGCCTGATGCTCCACCGCGATCCGAAGCTGGAAAGTCCGCGCGGCAAGGCCATTCAGGTGCTGGAGAGCCTGTTCGACTGGCGCACCGATCGCGCCAGTATCGACTAGCAGCCGCCGATCAGAGGCGCTGTGACGCGTCGAGCTTGTCGATCATCCAGAAGCGGGCGGGCGGCAGCGGCTTGTTCATCGGGTGGAACACGTACTGTTCGAGGAAATGTCCCGTCAGGGCCAGTCCGTCGCGCACGTCACCGTCATCCAGCCCCGCCTGCGCCCCCAACAGGAACGGCGGAAGGCGCAAAAGCTTGTCGGCATAGGGCTCGCCCGCCGTGCGACTGACGGCACGGCCCGTGCGGGGGCTGACCCAGACCAAATCATCAGTCTCGCCCGTCGCCGCGCACCGGCTGAGGTCCAGCCCGAAGCCCAAAGCTTCCAGCAGGCCCATCTCATAGCGCACGAAGATCGCCGGCCAGATGTCGGCGATGGCAAAGGCCGACATCAGCGCGTCAAAGGCGTAGAAGGCGCCGGGGAACGGGTCGCGCTCGGGCAAGGCCCCGCCCGCGACAGCCGCCGCTGCGCTCAGTCCCGTCAGCGCCACCGGATCATCGAACAGGGACGCTGGCCCCTCGCCTACCGGCTCCAGTCGGGCAGAACCCAGCTGGTCCGCCGTGCGGGCGCGGAACTCGGCCAGCACCTTGGCACCGGGTTGAAGGAAGGGCTTCATCCGCCGCGAGGCCCCGCCCGCCACATAGGCGGCGCGGCGGCCATGCTGTTCGGTCAGCAGTTCGACCACCATGCCCGTATCGCCATGGGCGCGGGCCGACAGCACAAAGGCTTCGTCCTGAAATTCCAACTTAATCGGCTTTTATAACAGCAACGACCGCGCGGGCCTTGTCATTGGGAACGGTGAAACTGAGCACATAATGCTCGATCTTCCACCCGTCATCGCCACGGATCAGGGTGCCGGAGCCGCGCACCAGTCCATAGATGTCATTGCTCAGCACCTCGTCAAAGGTCGCAACACAGCGACAGTCCACCGGAGACAGGCGGATTTCCCGCTCCTGCGGCACATAGGTCCAACCGCGTCCTTGCGAGAAATAGGGCTCGGCATAGGCGCGGAACTCTTCGACGCTCCACTGCTCGGTCGCGTCGGTGCCAACAAAACGGCCCGACGGGGTGAAGAGGCTGAAATAGGTTTCTGCATCCGCGTCCGAGGCGGCCTGATGGAAGCGATCCAGCAGGATATCGGCATCTGCAAGGTACGCGCCCTCACCGGACGGCACGGCTTGCATCATGGCAAAAGCGGCCGCGATGGCGAAGAGCGTGTTCATGCATCGGCTATACAACCGCGCGACCTGATCGCCAAACCACGGAGCCGCCGAGCCTCGGCCCAGCGCATACACATCAGACGTCGCTGACCCCAGCTATGCGGTTACGACCAAAGGCGCATTGGAATCGGGCACTTGCCACCATTAAGCCATGGACAGCGCTCTGACTGTAAGGGGGCGCATCTATAGGGTCGAGTATGTCTGCTATCCGTAATCAGGCGCTGAAATCCAAGGTCATGTCCGCAGAGGACGCCGCAGCGCTCATCCCCAATGGTGCCAATGTTGGCATGAGCGGTTTCACCGGTTCCGGATATCCAAAAGCTGTCCCCACCGCACTGGCCTCGCGTATCGACGGCCTGAAAAAGGCCGGTAACGAATTCAGCATCGGCCTTCTGACCGGTGCCTCGACCGGACCGGAACTGGACGGTGAGCTGGCCAAGGTCGATGCGATCAGCTTCCGCACGCCATTCAACTCCGACCCTGTCGCCCGCGAGAAGATCAACACGGGCAAGATGAAGTATCTCGACATGCACCTCAGCCAGCTCGCTCCGGCGGTGTGGCAGGGTGTCATGGGCAAGCTCGACACCGCCATTATCTAAGAGTCCGGCATCACCGAGGACGGCGAACTGGTCCCCTCCTCGTCGGTGGGCAACAACAAGACGTGGCTGGACCGCGCCGACAACGTCATCCTCGAGGTCAACCGCTGGCAGAACCCGGCCCTCGAAGGCATGCACGACATCTATTACGGCACCGCCCTGCCGCCGCAGCGCGTGCCGATCCCGATCGTCAAGCCGGACCAGCTGATCGGCCAGCCGACCCTGCGCGTCGATCCGGACAAAATCATCGCCGTCGTCGAAACCGATGCACCGGACCGCAACCTGCCGTTCGCCGCGCCGGACGACAACGCCCGCGCCATCGCCGCCCACCTGATCGACTTCCTCAAGAACGAAGTGAAGCAGGGCCGCCTGCCCGCCTCGCTGCTGCCGCTGCAATCGGGCGTGGGCAATGTGGCCAATGCCGTCCTGTCGGGTCTGGCCGAAGGTCCGTTCGAGCGTATGTCGGCCTACACCGAGGTCATTCAGGACGGCATGCTGGAAATGCTGGACTCGGGCAAGCTGACGGTCGCCTCGGCCACCGCCTTCTCGCTGTCGCCGGAAGCCGCGGCCGACATCAACAGCCGCATGGAACAGTTCCGTGGCCGCCTGATCCTGCGCCCGCAGGAAATCTCGAACCACCCCGAAGTGATCCGCCGCCTCGGCTGTATCGCCATGAACGGCCTGATCGAGGCCGACATCTATGGCAACGTCAACTCGACGCAGGTCATGGGTTCGCGCATGCAGAACGGTATCGGCGGCTCGGGTGACTTTGCCCGCAACGCCTATATCTCCTGCTTCGTCACGCCTTCGACGGCCAAGGGCGGCAAGATCTCGGCTATCGTGCCGATGGCGTCGCACGTCGACCACATCACGCAGGACGTACAGGTCATCGTGACCGAGCAGGGTCTGGCCGATCTGCGCGGCCTGTCGCCCAACCAGCGCGCCAAGCTGATCATCAACAACTGCGCCCACCCCGCTTACCGCGACATGCTGCAGGACTACTACGAGCGCGCGCTCAAGGAGTCCTACGGTCTGCATTCCCCGCACATGCTGACCGAAGCCCTGTCCTGGCACCAACGCTTCATCGAAACCGGCAGCATGCTGCCGGCCTGAGGAAGTCCCCCACCCTCACGGTGAAAAAAGGCCGGATGGTTCGCCCATCCGGCCTTTACTTTATCGGGCCAGTGCCGTCGGGAACGGCTTGCCCAATGCCTCGGCCATGCCCTGCTGGCTGATCAGCAGAACCTGATCGCGCAGGTGATAGTTGTTGGACAGGACGACGACCGTGATCTTATTCGTCGGCTCATAGGTCACCAGATTGCGGAAACCCGACCACGAGCCGGTGTGATAGATCTGCGGCTCGCTGAACGACGGCGACACGCGCTCGCCCAGCGTGTTCATGAAGATGCCATAACCATAGGCGCGGTGCGGCCTTCCCCGCTCTTTCGGCGTATCGGCGGGCGAATGGTCACGGATCATGTCCGCATAGGAGTCAGGGCTCAGGACATGGCCGTTATGCAGGGCCAGATTCCACGCCAGCAGGTCATCCGCCGTCGAATACAGAGCGCCTGCACCATGCACCACACTGACATTGGCCAGCGGCTGCGGTGTCAAACCGCCGGGGAACAGGCCATAGCCCATAGCCAGACCGGGCGTATTGGCATGCGTATCCGATCCGGTATTTGTCATGCCCAGCGGATCGAAGAAGGACTTCTGCAGATAGTCCTCGAACGACATTCCGCTGGCCCGCGCCACGATATAGGCGGCGGTGTTAAAGCCGACGTTGTTGTAGCGGACCTTGGTCCCTGCCGGAAACTGCAGGCCATATTGGGTCGCATTGATCAGCAACTGTTCGGGCGTATGCGGCGTGACCCGCACCATGCCCCAATGCGACTGGGCCATCAGATCGGGGATGCCCGAGGTGTGGCTGATCAGGTGGTGGATGCGGATGTCGGCCCAGCGTTCGGGACAGGGCTGGATCCACTGGCACACCGGATCATTGACCGACAGCTTGCCTTCATCCTGCAGCTTCAGGATGGCCGCACCGGTGAACTGTTTGGAAACAGACGCCAGACGGAAGCGGGTGTCCAATGCGAACGGACGCCGCTCCTCATAGTTGGCCATGCCATAGGTCTGGCGGAACAGAACCTGATTGCCGCGCGCAACGAGCACTTCGCCGGTGAACTGGCCGGTTTCAGCCAGATGGTCCAGACGCTCTTTCAGCTGCGGCAGGTTCTCGACCACCTCAAGCGGCGGACGCGCCAGCAAGGGATCGGTCTTTGGCGCACGCTTCTCAGCGGTCGGGGCATCAGAATGCATTCGGGCGAGGGTCATCCCCCCGCCCAGCAACGCGACAGTGGCGATACCGATCAGCAGCCAAGGCTTACGGTTCGCCTTATTTGGAACTTGGAACACTGAACTCTTAGACGTCGAATTCGAGGCCGAATTGCGAATACATGGCCTTGGTGTCCTGCCACTTCGGGTCGACCTTGACCGTCAGGAACAGGTGGATCTTGCGGTCGAACAGCTGTTCCAGCTCTTCGCGGGACTTTTGGCCGATCCACTTAAGGGTTTGGCCGCCCTTGCCCAGAACGATCGGGCGCTGGCTCTCGCGTTCGACATAGATGGTCTGCTCGATACGGGCCGAACCGTCGGCGCGGTCATCGAAGCTGGTCGTTTCGACCGCCGCCGAATAGGGCAGCTCCTCGTGGACGCGCAGATAGACCTTCTCGCGGGTGATTTCAGCGGCCAGAACGCGGGCCGGAACGTCGGCGGCCTGATCTTCCGGATACAGCCACGGGCCTTCCGGCATGGCCGAGGCTAGACGCGCCTTCAGGTCGTCAACGCCGTCACCCTTGTCCGCCGAAATCATGAAGACCTCGGTATAGGCCCCCGTCTCGTACAGCTTTGCCGACAGGGCCAGCAGAGTGTCGCGGCGCATGCCGTCGATCTTGTTCAGGGCCAGAATGACCTTCTGACCCATCTTGTTCAGGTTCTTGATGATGGTTTCGGTATCTTCGGCCGACTTGCGGTCCGCCGGCGTACCATCGCGGCTTTCAGCGCCCAGATGGGCCTGTGCGTCCACCAGATGCACGATCACATCGGCATCCTCGGCACCGGCCCAGGCCGAGGCGACCATGGCGCGGTCCAGACGGCGGCGCGGGTTGAACACCCCGGGGGTGTCCACCAGAACAATCTGGGCGTTGTCGTGCATGGCAATGCCGCGCACGGGGAAGCGCGTGGTCTGAACCTTCTGGGTAACGATAGAGACTTTCGAGCCCGTCAAACGGTTGACCAGCGTGGACTTGCCCGCATTGGGCGCGCCAATGATGGCGGCAAACCCTGCACGTTGTCCTTCAGTGGTGACGGGGGTGTTATCAGTCTCGGTCAAATTACGCCTTCTCGTTTCATCAATGCGACGGCAGCGGCCTTTTCAGCCTCCTGCCGCGAACGTCCCGTGGCCCGCACGGGTTCATAGCCTTGTACCACAACCTCGACCGTAAAGGTCGGGGCGTGGTCGGAGCCGGTACGCTCCACAATCGTATAGGTCGGCAACGGGTGCCCCAGACCCTGCGCCCATTCTTGCAGCGCGGACTTGGGGTTCACGATAGCCGGTTGGGGCGGCGAGGAAATCTCGTGCGCCCATGCACGGTCGAATACCGCGCGCGCCGCGTCCAGCCCGCCGTCGCGATAGACAGCTGCCAGCACAGCTTCCACAGCATCGGCGATAACTCCGGCCTTTCTGCGGCCACCCGTCTTGGTTTCGCCAGCAGATAGTCGAAGGGCCGGACCGATGCCCAGCGCCTCGCCCACGCGGGCGCAGGCCGATTTGTCGACTAGCGAGTGCAGACGGGCCGACAGCCTGCCTTCATCCGCTTCGGGAAACTCGCGCACCAGATAATCGGCCACCAGCAGGCCCAGCACACGGTCGCCGAGGAACTCCAGACGCTCGTTGTCGCTGATCTTGGTGTTGTGGCCCTCGGCCACGCTGGAATGGGTCAAGGCCCGCTCCAGCAGGGCGCGGTCCTTGAACGTATAGCCCAGATTGGCCATCAGCTGTTCGACAGCGACGGCTCTCTGGTTGATGTGACCGGCCATTAGCTCAGCTTCTGGAAGAAGCGGCTGGGGCGCAGCTTGGTGAACCAGCTGACAGGGTTGAACAGGCTTGCACCCGGCGACCACGAGAACAGGATCATCTGGGCCTTGCCGACCAGATTCTCTTCAGGAACCATGCCCACGCCCATCGAACGCTCGACGCGGCTGTCAATGGAGTTGTCGCGGTTGTCACCCATCATGAAATAGTGGCCTTGCGGCACTTCGAACACCGGCGTGTTATCCAGTTCGAAGTTCGGGCCGAAGTCCTGCGTCATGAAGCTGCGGCCGCCCGGAATGGTTTCGCGGACCTTGGCGATCGAACGGCTGCCGAACAGGTCGTTCATCTCGGCTTGCGAGACGACAACGTCATCCACCTTGGTGCCATTGATGTACAGCTTGCCGTTAAGCATCTGTACCTTGTCACCCGGCAGGCCGATCACGCGCTTGATGTAGTCCACCTTGGGGTCACGCGGCAGCTTGAACACGGCGATATCGCCACGTGCCGGAGCCTTGCCCATGATGCGACCTTCAAACAGCGGCGGGCTGAAAGGGATCGAATATTTCGAGAAGCCGTACGACCATTTGGAGACGACGATATAGTCGCCCTCATAAAGGTTCGGCTCCATCGACGCCGACGGAATGGTGAACGGCTGGAAGAACAGGACGCGCACGACGAGCGCGATCAACAGGGCAAAGACGATCGTCTTGATAATCTCGACGGTCTCGTTCGCCGCTGACTTTTTCTCGGTCACTTGTTTGGCCTTCTTTCGGCGCCGCGGCGCAGTTATCGGCTTTTCGCTCTCGAGCGCCTCGGGATCGTCACCCACGTCAAAGGGCGCGTCACCATCGTCACTCCAAACGGGTCTGCGGTTTACCTGATCCTGAAGGGATCCCGCGTCACCAAACTCAGCCTTGCTGTCGTCGCTCATCTTCTGCTCGAATCCCCCGCACAACGCGAGGTAACATATCCGCCTAATCGCTGATCAAGCGGCGGGCAAGGCTTCGATTATTACGAATGCTTGAGAATAGGGAAACTCGTCCGTCATGGTCAGATGGATGTGCGCCCTATGTCCTTCAGGGGTCAGTCGCTGCAGGTGCTCGGCAGCGTGGCCGGTGAGATGCAGCGTCGGCTGGCCGGACTTGAGGTTCACAACCCCCATATCCTTCCAATAGACGTCGGAACGAATGCCCGTCCCCAAGGCCTTGGCACAGGCCTCCTTGGCGGCGAACCGCTTGGCATAGCTCCAGCTCGGATCAGGCTTGCGGTCGGATCGTGCGATCTCGATCTCGGTGAAGCAGCGCTTTTTAAAGCGGTCACCAAATCGGTTCAGCGTCTCTTCGATACGGCGGATGTCGCACAGATCAGAGCCGATGCCGATGATCACGCGCTCGCTCCCAGCAAGGCGGCGTCCATCGCGGCCCGCATACGGCGGATCGCGGCGTCCAGACCAACGAACACCGCCTCCCCGATCAGGAAATGGCCGATGTTCAGTTCCATGATCTCGGGGATGTCGAGGATGGTCGCGGCGGTCGCATAGTCCAGACCGTGGCCCGCGTGGACCTCGATCCCCAGATCGTGCGCCTGTTTGGCGGCGGCCTTCAGGCGCTCGAACTCGGCGGCACGCTCGGCACCGGAGAGATTGCAGTACCTGCCGGTGTGGAACTCCACCACCTGCGCGCCAACGGCGGCGGCGGCGGCCACCTGTTCGGGCGACGGCTCGATGAATAGCGAGACGCGGATACCCGCATCCGCCAGCGCCTTCACCACAGGGCCGACGCGGTCCTCATGGCCCGCGACCGCCAGACCGCCCTCGGTCGTCACCTCCTCGCGGCGCTCGGGCACAAGGCAGGCGGCGTGCGGCTTGTGACGCAGGGCGATGGCCAGCATCTCTTCCGTCACGGCCATTTCGAGGTTCAGCGGGCGGTTGGCGCGACGGCACAGCGCGCTCAGCACATCGATGTCGGCATCGGTGATGTGGCGGCGGTCCTCGCGCAGGTGGGCGGTAATACCGTCAGCGCCCGCCGCGAGCGCCTGTTCGGCGGCCCGCGCGGGATCAGGATGGGCCCCGCCACGCGCGTTACGAACCGTGGCGACGTGATCGATATTGACGCCAAGGCGAACGTGACGGGTCATCTCTGGTACTTCCTTACTTTGAAAGGCGACGGCTGCCCGGATCTTCGACCGGCAGCGCCGCCAGTTCCGGCGGCAGGTCATCCGCAGGATAGGCCGGCACGTCCATGGTCGCCAAGGCGATCAGCGGCACACCGACGTCGGCCTTGCCACCCGAACGGTCAACGATGCAGGCCGCAGCAATCACATCGCCACCGGCCTTTTTGATGGCCTCGATGCATTCACGCGACGACAGGCCCGTGGTGACGATATCCTCGACCATGACGATCTTCTCGCCCGGCTCCACCGAGAAGCCGCGACGCAGCTTGAACTCGCCGTCCACGCGCTCGACGTACATGGAGCGCACCTTCAGGTGCTTGGCCGTCTCATAGCCGGGGATGATGCCGCCGACCGCCGGAGAGATGGCGGCATCGACAGCCCCCACCGTCGCGACGATCTTCTCGGCCAGTGCCTTGCACAGACGCTCGCAGCGTTCGCCGTCCATGAACACGAGGTTCTTCTGGAGGAACACCGGGCTGTGCAGGCCCGAGGAAAGGACAAAATGGCCTTCGCGCAGGGCGCCGGCTTCACGGAACTCGTTCAGGACGTCTTGAGTGTTCATGAACGCCGTCCTTAGACCCGCCCGCACAGCCTCTCAAGCCATTGACCGATCAATCGATGCTTTCGTGCGGTTTCAGGCCGTTTTCCAGCAGCTTTTCCCATGCCTCTTGCGGCGTATTGGCAAAGGCAAAGGCATTCATGTCGCGCTCGCTGATCATGCCGTACTTGGCGAGGGATTCGAAATTGATGACCGAGCGCCAATAGGCTTCGTCATACAGGACCACCGGCACGTTCGGGGCCTTGCCCGTCTGGCGCAGGGTCAGGATTTCGAACATCTCGTCCAGCGTGCCAAAGCCACCGGGGAAGACCACCAGCGCATTGGCGCGCATGGCAAGGTGCATCTTGCGCATCGCGAAATAGTGGAACTGGAAGGTCAGCTCCGGCGTCGAGAACGGGTTCGGCACGTCCTCGAAAGGCAGGCTGATGGTAAAGCCGACCGATGGCGCGCCCGCTTCATAGGCCCCGCGGTTGGCCGCCTCCATAATGCCCGGACCACCGCCCGTGGCGATGACATTGTCACGCGGCTGGCCGGGGGTATTGCGGATCGCCCCGCCCTGCTCCGACGCCAGACGCCCGAAGACGCGCGCACCCTCGTACCAATCGTGCCCCTCGGCCACGCGGGCGCTGCCGAACACCACGATGGTCGAGCGGACGCCCCATGCGCGCAGAGCCTCTTCCGGCTTGGCGTATTCCATCTGGAAACGGACCCCGCGCATGGAGTCGCCCAGCAGGAAGTCCGGATCATTCACCGCCAGACGGTACGACGGGGACGCCAATTGGGCGTTGTTGGCGGCAATACGCTCTTCTTCGTTCATCGGAGTCCTCGTGTTGTGGGGGCAGCACGCCCTCGGCGGGCAGTTAACCGCGAACGCGGTCGACTGCCTCCACCGACGGGTTAGCTCTCAGCGCCGCCAAAATCATCGTGGCGTGGCGCGCGTCTTTCACTTCGACATCCAGAGTGACGTCGAAGAAGTCATATTCACGGTGGGCCAGCGACAGGTTCAGAATGTTCCCGCCCGCCTCACCGATGATGGTGGCGACCTGACCCAGAACACCCGGCGCATTGACCATGGTGGCCGCAAGGCGAACTGCGCCCATGCCTTCGCTCTCGGCTTGGGGTGTCCACTGCATGTCGCGCCACACGCTGTCATCGTCGGCATAGTCGGCCAGCGACTGACAGTCGATCGTGTGGACGGTCAGACCCTTGTCCTGTTCCTGAATACCGACGATGCGGTCACCCGGCACAGGCGAACAGCATTGACCGAAGTGGATGGTCACACCCGGCGTCAGGCCCGACCCACGCACGAACAAACGTGCTGAGGAGGTCTGGATCCGTTTGCGGTCCGCATGCGACGGCAGATGACCGGCCAAGGACGGGAACAGGGTTTCCGCGACCTTGTTCACCGGCAAGCGGCCACGGCCGATGGCGTCGAACAGGTCTTCCTCGGTCGGTTGGTTCAGGGTCTCAAGTGCGGCCTTCAGCGTCACGTCTTTCAGCGACTTGCCCGCCTGGGTCAGCGTCTGTTCCAGCGAAACGCGGCCCAGACGGATGAACTCTTCACGCTCGGCCACACGGATGTGGCGACGGATGGCCGAGCGGGCGCGGCCCGTGACCGTCAGGCTGCGCCAGTCGGTCGGAACCTCGGCCTTGGCCCCACGGATGATATCGACCACATCGCCGTTCTGAAGCGCCGTACGCATGGGCTTCAGCTCGCCATTGATCTTCACTCCGACGGCGGTATCGCCGACCTCGGTGTGGACCGCATAGGCAAAGTCCAGCGGCATACCCCCGCGCGGCAGGCTGATCAGCTTGCCCTTGGGCGTAAAGACGAACACCTGATCGAGATACATCTCGAGCTTGGCGTGCTCGACCCAGTCCTCGCCGCCCTCGCCGTGTTCGATCACCTGAACAAGGTGGCGCAGGTTCAGCAGCGGGTCGCGGCCACCATCGGCCTCCATCGCCTCGCGGTCGAAGCCGTAGGACTGGTTCTTATAGCGCCAGTGCGCCGCCACCCCGTCCTCTGCCACGCGGTCCATGGCTTCGGTGCGAAGCTGCATCTCGACTTTAAGGCCGCTCGGCCCCACGACCGTGGTGTGCAGGGAGCGATAGTTGTTCGATTTCGGCGTGGAGATGAAATCCTTGAACCGCCCCGGCACCATCGGCCAGGTGCGGTGGATGATCCCCAGCGCGCGGTAACAGTCTTCCTCGTTCTCGACGATGACGCGGAAGCCATAGATGTCCGAAAGCGACGAGAAGCCCACCGTCTTGCGCTGAAGCTTGCGCCAGATCGAATACGGGGTCTTTTCGCGGCCTTTGACGACGGCCTTCAGCCCCTGCTCGTCCAGAATGCGAACGATTTCGGTGGAGATGCGCTCGATCGCCGGACCATGCTCCAGCTTCAGCGCCTCTAGGCGGCGCTCGATCGCGGTGCGGGCCGTCGCGTTCAGGTGCGTGAACGCCAGCTCTTCCAGCTCGGACGCAATGGAGTGGATACCGATGGATCGGCCCAGCGGCGCATAGACTTCCAAGGTCTCGCGGCTGATGCGTTCGCGCTTCTCGGGCTTCACATATTGAAGCGTCCGCATGTTGTGCAGACGGTCGGCGAGCTTGACCAGCAGCACCCGCACATCACGCGAAATGGCGAGGATGAATTTGCGAAGGTTCTCGGCCTGATGGGTATGCTCGGCCTGAAGTTCCAGACGCGACAGCTTGGTCACGCCCTCGACCATGACGGCGATTTCCTCGCCGAACATATTGGCGATGTCGTCGCGCGTTGCCGACGTGTCTTCGACCACATCATGCAGCAGGGCGGTGACAATGGTGGCCGTATCCAGACGGTAGTCCGTCAGAATACCCGCAACCTGAATGGGATGCGCGAAATAGGGATCGCCCGAGGCCCGCAACTGCGAGCCGTGCATCTTCATCGCATAAACATAGGCCTTGTTGAGCAAGGCCTCGTCGGCAGTCGGATCGTAGGCCTTTACGGCGTCGATCAACTCAAATTGACGCATCACCGGGGAGCGGCGGCCACCGGGACCGGAAGCCGCAGACGCCAACGGCGCCGCCCCTTTCGGGGACGACGCCGTTGAAACCGATTTCTCGGCAGGCTCAGCCGACGACGTTTCCGCCGAAGGACGCGCCGGAATAATAGTGACGCCAGTGACAGGCTGGGCCGTCAGTAGCGTTCCTCCTGACCACCGTCGCGGTCGCTTTGCAGCGCGCGGATCAGTTCAGCCTCAGCCATGTTCATGTGCTGCGGCTCGGCCAGCAGGGCAACGACTTCAGCTTCATCCTCAGCCTCGGTGCGTTCATCGACGCGCTGCAGGGTGGTGATGATGTTTTCGTGCAGTTCTTGCGGCAGGATGGTCTCATCCGCCAGTTCGCGCAGGGCAACGACAGGGTTCTTGTCATTGTCGCGGTCGACGGTCAGCGGAGCACCATTCGCGATGTTACGCGCACGGTGACCGGCCAGCAGAACCAGACCAAAGCGGTTCGGCACCTTTTCGATGCAATCTTCGACAGTGACGCGGGCCATGAAATTCCTCGGGCGACAGGGAGAACAAAACAAAATACAGAACCGGCACCGATTGTGCAACGCCAACCGACCGGCTTTGAGCCTGAAATGCGCTAGATTTTAGCGATTTCAAGCCGACGGCTGCGGATGGGCGTCGGTTCCGACCGTCGTCTCGGCGGCCAAAACGCGGGCGGTCTTGCCCGCCACGGGATGCAGCCAGTTCGGGGCAATCTGGGCCAATGGCCCCATAACGAACAGGCGTTCTGCCGCGCGTGGATGAGGCAAGAGCAGCCCATCAAAGTCCCCTACCATGCGACCATAGGCTATCAGATCAAGATCCAGCGTACGCGGCGCATTGCGTACCGAGCGGACGCGCCCCAGCTCGTCCTCGATTCGCGACAGGGTGGCCATCAGCGCCTTAGCGTCCATTTCTGTGCGCACAATCACCACGCCGTTGACGAACGGCGGGTCTTTCGGATCAGGCCACGCAGCGGACTCCCACCAGTCCGAACGCGCCATGATGCAACACCCTTCGCCCTCCAAGCGTTGCAGGGCGAGTGCCAACCCCTCTTCGCAACTGGCAAACTGCCCCTTGTCATTCGCGCCCAGTGCGACGATGACTGCGCCAGCAAGATCGATTTCGCCCGAGGCGGGGCGGTGTTGCGCACTCAAAACCAAAAGCCTTTTTCAGGAACCATATTCATGACGTCCCCCAACCGCATTGCGCTTTTTATCGACGGTGCCAACCTTTATTCGGCGGCACGCTCTCTCAATGTCGACCTCGATTTCCGCAAACTGTCGGAATATTTCGGTCGCGACGGTCGTCTGGTCCGCGCCTATTATTATACAGCCATCGTCGAGGGCGAGGAGTTCTCGCCCGTCCGCCCGCTGGTCGATTGGCTGGACTACAATGGCTTTACCGTCATGACCAAGCCGGTCCGCCGCTTTACCGATGCACAGGGCCACACCCGCACCAAGGGCAATATGGATGTCGAGATCGCCGTCGACATGCTGGAACTGGCCCCTCACCTCGATGAAATCTATCTGTTCTCGGGCGATGGTGACTTCAAGCGTCTGGTTCAGGCCGTTCAGGCCCGCGGCGTGCGCGTGACGGTCGTGTCCACCACCAAGAGCCAGCCGCCGCAAATCAGCGACGAGCTTCGCCGTCAGGCCGACGCCTTTATTGATCTGGCGGATGTGATGGGCGAGTTCTCCAAGCCCAAGCCGGCCTTCAATCGCAACGAGCGATAAGCCGCCGAAAATAAAAACGCCGCCCGAACCAGCTTCGGGCGGCGTTTTCAATTCCAGTTTAAGGACCGTCTATCAGCCGTTAGCGCCACTACCTGCCACACGCACCGGCGCAGACGGCTCGCGGAAATAGCGGTCGATCCCCTCGGCCACCGTCCGCATCAAGCGACGACGCGAACGCTCGTCCGTCAGCAGACGCGCATCCTCAGGGTTGGTGATGAAGCCCATCTCCAGCAGGATGGCCGGAACGTCCGGTGCCAGCAGCACAGCCAGACCTGCCGCACGGTGGCTTTGACGCAGCATCGGGTGACTGTCAGCCTCAAGATGGGTCAGCAGAACGCGGGCAAACTGGGCCGAGCGGTTCTGGGTCGCGCGCTGCGTCATATCCAGCAGGATACGATCCACCGAGGCATCACGGCCCGGAAGGCGCAGATCGCGCTGCCAGTCGTCATTGGCGGTGAACTCGCGCACCGCACGGCCAGCGCCCTGCTCCGACAGCGTATACACCGATGCGCCACGCAGAGCCGCATCACCGCCCGCATCAGCGTGCAGAGAGATAAAGAGATCGGCACCCGCGTCACGGGCGATCTGAACGCGACGGCCATGGACGACATAGACGTCCGCATCGCGGGTCAGACGGACGCGATAACGGCCCGTACGCTCCAGCGCAGCCTTAAGGTCGCGGGCCGCAGCCAGCGTAATATTCTTTTCCCAGACGTCGGTTCCACGCGCGCCCGGGTCGCGACCACCGTGGCCTGCATCGATCACGATCAGCGGCTTTTCCGCACGCGGACGCGGCGCACTGGCGGTTGCCACAGGCGCTTCGGCAGCCCCCGTCGCCTTGAGATCTATCACATAGCGATAGTGGGCCACGCCATCACCGGGCGGCAGCAGGAAGCGGCGCTCGATCGACGCACCACGCGCCAGCGCCAGATTAACACGCGCCCCGCCCGAGCCGTTTTCCAGACGATAGGAACGCACCAGCCCCGAGCCATTGCCCGTCAGCCCACGCCCTGCATCGACATCGGCCAGGGCGACAGAAACTTCGCCCGTCGAGCCATCGGACAGGACACGACCACGCGTTTCGCGACCCATATCAATGACCACGCGGGTACGCTGGGCATCACCGCCAAAGCGGACAGACCGGACCTGACTTTCAGAACCGAGCGCAAGACTGAGCCCAGCCGTCAGCAGCACCGCAAGTACCACCACCGACGCCAAGGCGATCAGTGAGATATCCCGCAAGCTCAACCGCGACAGACCGTGACGCCACAAACCGCGCATCAGTGCGCACTCTCCCAGAATGACCTTAAGGCGATACCTACAAGGGAAAGTATTAACGTATGAGTAACCGGAACGTCAGCATCGGCGATCCATCTTCAGATTCTAGATCATCAAAGCATCAGGACGGCCATCGATTGCGGCGATAGCCACCCCCAAATGACGGCCATCAGAGCTCAAACCCAAATCCACAGGACGAACTGGCGGCTTCGTTTCCAGCCACACAAAATGCTTGCCGCGCGCTCGCGCCACGAACGTACCAACCAACCTGCCGTCCACATAATCAAGTGGCACGAAATCGTCATTGAACCATAGCTTAGCGCCGTGGAGATGATTTTCAGTGATGGAATTAAGGACCCGCAGAGAAAACGTAGTTTTCGTCCTCCTTATGTCGAAAACCCCGATCGGACAGCGAGATGCGGCACTCCACCGAAATCTGCCCCCCTCCCATTCTTCTAGTTCATTCCAACCCGCGACATCATCAATCAAAGGAGCCCCCTCTAGCTCCACCTCGATATCCGCCGAGTTGTGAGCCCCGACATAGGCTGCAACCTTCGGGGACATTTCTTTTCGCCAAAAAAAGAACCCCGAGTCGCAAATTTTGACATTGAGGTCACGCTTCCTTGCCAGTTCACGCACTGTACGCGTTGAAAAGAAAGATATGTGCCCGTTCCGCGGGCCGAAATACCACCATCTATCTCTTATATTATCAATATCTTCTGGTATAAATTCTTGACTACAATAAGCAACGCCATCATCGGACATATATTTAATGATATCGTCGATAAAATCTAATGGTTTAGGACTATGCTCTAATACTTCAAAAGCAAAAATCATATCAAATTTGCGCTCAGGCAAATCACCGCCCGAGAACGGATCCCAACTGGTTACATCCTTAAAACCAATTTCTCTTAAACTAGATTCTAGATGTCCCTCGCCAGACCCATAGTCTAATATGGAAGCAGAACGAAATTTATCGTCAGAATTTCTATCAATTGACTCGGCAAAGAACCTAGATCGAGCGCCAGAAAACTCGGGATCAACATTCGCATAGAACTCATTGTATATATACTTGGAAAAGTCTTCATTACTCCAATCATCACAGAAATTACTAAATATATGATCACAATTTTTACATCGATAATGACGCACTGAAACACCGTAGGGCCTTACAGGTCCCCTCGTAGCATGATGAGCGAAATCTAGAGATAAAAAATATTCAGAGTCACTTTGACAAATCTTACAGGGAAGAGCCGCGCTTACCGGAAAGTTCTTACCTTCGGTGGCACCCAACAAAACGTCACCCAGCGTTAAATGCATATCCTTCATATTGGACACTCAGCCTCCACCCCAAATATCCGCTTCGAAACACTGTAGCGTCTCCGACCCGCGTTTGCATACCATCGCTCGATAACATCGGTACATTTCAAGTTGGGTTTTGCTTTTTGTCAGAATGGCGCCTATTGTTCATGGACCGCGACCGATCGCGCCTACGCCCCTGTGCGGCGTCGGGCTCGCCCTCCTCGCGGCAACGCTAGTTTATTCACCCTATTCCGACGGCGGGTTAGCAACGCTCCCTGCCCTAGGATCAAGCGGGTTTGGACCGCAGCCTCTTTAATGTTGGCGCGACCAATCCCCGGACCGACAGAACCCATGGGCCAAAAAGCCTGCGTCACCGTCCGGCAATTGAATGCCGACCTCGCGTTCCGCGAGGCGACGATGTGCGCGCGTGGCCCCTTCCACATTCGGCGAGCCGCTCCCCTGCTGACGGGGTCAATCCATGCGAGAAACCTCGCGGGGCACGGGCTGGCGCGCCTTAGAGAGACCACCCTACATGTCCAAGACAATGCTGATCGATGCGGCGCACGCGGAAGAAACGCGCGTCGCTATCGTGGACGGCCGCCAGGTTGAGGAATTCGATTTTGAATCCCGCGGCCGACGCCAGCTCCGCGGCAACATCTACCTCGCCAAGGTTACGCGCGTAGAGCCGAGCCTTCAGGCAGCCTTTGTTGAATATGGCGGCAACCGTCACGGTTTCCTCGCCTTCAACGAAATCCATCCGGATTACTACCAAATCCCGGTCGCCGACCGCGAAGCCATCATGGCCGAAGCCGGTGACGAGGATGAGGACGACGACGATCTGGGCCGCGAACACGCGGACGACGAAGCCGACGCCGAAGGCCGTCTGGCCGACGAGGAACGTCTGAAGCGCCGCCTGATGCGTCGCTACAAGATTCAGGACGTCATCAAGCGCCGTCAGGTCCTGCTGGTGCAGGTCGTCAAAGACGAGCGCGGTGCCAAGGGCGCGGCCCTGACCACCTGGCTGTCGCTGGCGGGCCGTTACTGCGTCCTGATGCCGAACACCGGCAAGGGCGGCGGTATCAGCCGCAAGATCACCAACACGTCGGACCGCCGCCGCCTGAAAGCTGCCGCTGCGGCTCTGAAGGTGCCGGAAGGCATGGGCCTGATCATCCGCACCGCCGGTGCCAAGCGCACCCGTGCCGAGATCAAGCGCGACTATGAATACCTGCTGCGTCTGTGGTCAACGATCCGCGAGACGACGCTGAAGTCGACGGCTCCTGCCGTCATCTATGAAGAAGAAAACCTTGTCCGCCGCGCCGTGCGCGACATGTACGACAAGGATTTCGACGGCATTCAGGTCGAAGGCATCGAAGGCTTCAAACAGGCGCGTGACTTCATGCGCGTGCTGATGCCGTCGCAGGCCAAGAAGATCCACCTGTACCAAGGCACCCGCCCGCTGTTCGCCTCGAACGGCATCGAGGAAGTGCTGACGCAGATTCACCAGCCGGTGGTTCCGCTGAAATCGGGCGGCTATCTGGTCATCAACCAGACCGAAGCCCTGGTGGCCATCGACGTGAACTCGGGTCGTTCGACCAAGGAACGCAACGTCGAACAGACCGCCGTCAAAACCAATATCGAAGCCGCCGTTGAGGCTGCGCGCCAGTTGCGCCTGCGCGACTTGGCCGGTCTGGTTGTCATCGACTTCATCGACATGGATGAGGCCAAGAACAACCGCACCGTCGAAAAGGTCCTGAAGGACGCCCTGTCCAAGGACCGCGCCCGCATCCAGATGGGCCGCATCTCGCCTTTCGGACTGATGGAAATCAGCCGCCAGCGCCGCCGTCTGGGCGTGATCGAGGGCGCGACCGAGGCTTGCGCCTGCTGTCAGGGCACGGGCCGTGTCCGCTCGGCGGAAAGCGCCTCGCTCACCACCCTGCGCGCCGTAGAGATCGAAGCGGGTCGCAATGGCGCCGGCTGCATCATCCTGCGCGTCAGCAGCGCCGTGGCCATCTATATCCTGAACCACAAGCGCGACTATCTGCAGCGTCTGGAGCAGATGCGCGGCCTGAAGGTCATCGTCCAGATCGATGACTCGCTGGCTCAGGGCGAACACCACATCGACCGCACCGAAACCAACGAAGAGTTCGTGGCTCCGCAAAGCCAGATCGACCTGTCGGTTCTGGATGACGGTATCGACGACCACGCCGTCTTTGACGAGGAAGAGGAAGAAGAGGACGAAGACCTCGTCGCCGACGCCTCTGACGACGACAGCGATGAAGAGGGCGAAGACGGCGAACGTGCCGAGCGTGACGACGAGGGCCGTAGCGGTCGCCGCCGCCGCCGCCGTCGCGGTGGCCGTCGTGACGATGAAGTCGAAGCCGCCGCTTCCGACGAGGAAGAAGAAGAAGGCCGTGGTGGCCGTCGCCGTCGTGGCCGCCGTGGTGGTCGCCGCAGCCGCGAGGACGGTGATCGCGACGTCTATACCTGGGTTCGTGGCCGCACCCCGTCGCTGGACGACCCGTATGTGTGGTTTGACCCGCTGAACCCGCAGCGTCCGGAACGTCCGGAACGCGCCCCGCGACCGGTCGCTGATGCCGCTGTCGAAGGCGTCGAAGGCGAAGTGCCATCGCTGGAAGAGGTAAAGGGCGAAGGCGAAGGCCGTCGTTCGCGCCGCCGTCGTGGTCGTGGCCGTGGCCGTAACCGCGAAAACGGTGAAACCGCCTCGGACATCAAGGTCGAGGACCGCGCCGCCAACGAAGGCATGCTGCCGGAAGGTGATCCGGACGCCCCCATCGCAACCGTGATCGAAGCCGAACCCGCTGCCGAAGCCGAAGCAACGGTCGAAGCCGCCGTCGAGGAAGCGCCCAAGCGTCGCCGCGTCCGTCGCAAGACCCGCGCCGAGGCCGCTGCACCGGAAGCCGCTGCAGAAGCTGCCGCTGACGATCAACCGCCGTTCGTGGCCGTCATCCCCGACGACCGCATCGTCGAGAAGGCCACGGAACGCGCCCGCGACGCCAAGGAAGCTGCCGAAGCAGCCGCCGTTCCGGCTGAACTGGACGTCACCCCGACCGAGGCCTTTGCCATCGAACAGGCTGTAGAGGCCGCTATCGAGGCTATGGCTCCGGCCAAGGTCGAGGCTCCGGTTGCAGAGACTGCCGAAGCCCCTGCGGCAAACGAGCCGGTTGCCTTGGAAGACATCATCGCCAACGATCCAAACCAGATCGTTGCGCCGCCTGAAAAGCCGAAACGCGGCTGGTGGCGCCGTTGATCGGCCATGATTTGACGTGAAGACTAGAGGGAGGCCGTCGCTGTGGAGTTCGCCATGAACCGGTTTTCCTCTACTTTTCCCCGTCTGCTCGCTGCAGGGACGGCGGCGGCTGCGCTTATGCTCGCCGCCCTCCCCGCTTCGGCACAAAGCCTGATCCGCGATACCGAGATCGAAGGCATTATCGACGAATGGTCCGCCCCGACGCTGACCGCCATGGGACTTGATCCCGAGGAAGTCGAAATCCTGCTCGTCAACGACGAGAGCATGAACGCCTGGGCGACGCGTGGCCGGATCATGGGCCTGAACACCGGCCTGATCCTCGAGACCAAGACCCCGAACCAGCTGCTGGGCGTCATTGCCCACGAAGCGGGCCACATCAAAAACCGCCACACCCTGCGCGACGGCGTCCAAAACGCCGGCATGCAGCCCATGATCATGACCATGGCGCTGGGGGCGCTGGCGGCCATTGCCGGTGCGCCGGATGCGGGCGCGGCCCTGCTGGCCTCCAGCCAGTATTTCGGCACGCTGGGCGCATTGCGCTACATGCAGTCGCAGGAAGGCGAAGCCGATATTACGGGTGCCCGCGCTTTGGAACGCGCCGGAGAATCCGGTCGCGGTCTGGTAGAGTTCTTCGAGAACTTCCGCTCGCAGGAAGTGTTCTCGGACGCCCGTCGCTTCCCTTATTTCCGCAGCCACCCGCTGTCGTCACAGCGTATCGCCGCCCTGCGCGGTCCGGTCGAGCGCGGCTCGCACTACGACAAGCGCGACAGCGAAGAGCGTCTGGCCCAACATGCACTGGTGATCGCCAAGATCCGCGGCTTCATGCAGCCGCCGCAAACGACCTTGCGCGAATATCCATCGACCGACACCAGCTTCCCTGCCCGCTATGCCCGCGCGATTGCGTGGTATCGCGACGGCCAAACCCATCAGGCACTGGAAGGCGTCGACGCCCTTTTGGCCGAACAACCCGAGAACCCGTATCTGTGGGAACTGAAGGGCCAGATCATCTTCGAAGAGGGTCGCCCCGCCGAGGCTCTTGAGGCGCACAGCCGCGCGGTCGCCCTGCTTCCGGAAGCGCCGCTGCTGCGGATCAACTTCGCCCACGCCCTGCTGGAAAGCGGCACGACGGAGAATGTCGCCAAGGCCGAGACCGAGCTGAAATACGCCCTCGCCCGCGAAGACAATAACACCATGGGCTGGCGGCTGCTGTCACAAGCCTATGCCCAGCAGGGCAAGGAAGGTGAAGCCCGCCTCGCCTCTGCCGAATACTGGTTCGCCCTTGGCCAGACGCGTCAGGCGAACGAGTTTGCCCTGCGTGCCCGCGACATGCTGGACCGCAACAGCATCGAATGGCGCCGCGCCACCGACATCGTCCTGTCTTCGGGTGCATCCGAAGATGATATCGCCGCCGCCGAGCGCCGAAACCAACAGCGTCGTGGCCAACAGGTCGAGCCGCCGCGCTCGAACTGATGCGCCCCCCTACCCCCGAGAGTTTCTGACCTTATGACCGATACGCCACCGAACACGCCTGAAACACCGGCTGCGCCCGCCAAAGACACGTCGCGCAACGGCGGCACCAGCAACTCGGTCATGACCGGCGCGGCCATCGCTATTTCGGCGGCGGCGCTGGTTCTGGCCGGACTGTCGTTCATGGGCGTGGGGACCGAGGGCAAGGTTCGCAACTATCTGCTGAGCAATCCGCAGATCCTCGACGAAATGCTGCAAGCCCGTCAGGTGGCCGAGGAACAGAACGCCACCGCCGCCATCGACAAGGCTGCCGCCGAGAACGCCAACCTGTTGGCCCACGACCCGCGCGATCCCGCCGTCGGACCGGAGAACGCCAAGGTCACGGTGATCCAGTTCTTCGACTATCGCTGCCCGGGTTGTAAGGCCGTGGCTGCCCCCTATCGCGAGATGATGGCCCGCCATCCGGATGTGCGCTTTGTCTTCAAGGAATGGCCCATCCTCGATAACGGCAGCACGGTTACGTCCAACTATGCTGCCCGCGCGGCGCTGGCCGCCAATGCTCAGGGCAAATATCTGGCCGTCCACAATGCCCTGATGGCCGAGCGTTCGCTGGATCAGCAGACCGTCGATGAAATCCTGACCGAGAACGGCGTCAATCTGGCGCAAGCGAAACAGGTCATGGGCTCGCCCGATACCGTCCGTCAGATCGCCGACATCCACACCATCGGCATGACCCTGCAACTGCGTGGCACGCCGACCTTCTTCGTCAACGGCAAGACCAGCGCCAGCATCGATCCGGCAGACGTCGAAAAGATGATCCAGGCGGCTAAATAAGCCGACGACAAATACAAAAAGGGCCGGAAAGCGATCTGCTCTCCGGCCCTTTTGCTGTCTTAGATCAGGCCCGCCAGCGGCGAGGACGGATCGGCGAACATCCGCTTCTTCATACGGCCCGCCAGATAGGATTCACGACCGGCGATGACCGCGTGCTTCATGGCGCTGGCCATCAGCACCGGATCGCGGGCCTCGGCGATGGCGGTGTTCATCAGCACGCCGTCGCAGCCCAGCTCCATAGCCACAGCAGCGTCCGACGCCGTGCCCACGCCCGCGTCCACCAGAACCGGAACCTTGGACTGTTCCACGATCATACGGATGTTGATCGGGTTCTGGATGCCCAGACCCGAGCCGATCGGCGCGCCCAGCGGCATGATGGCCACGGCACCGGCGTCTTCCAGCTTGCGGGCATAGACGGGATCATCGGTGCAATAGACCATGACCTCGAAACCCTCTGCGGTCAGCAGCTTCAGCGCGCGAAGGGTCTCTTCCATGTCCGGATACAGGTGCTTCTGCTCCGACAGGACTTCCAGCTTCACCAGCGTCCAGCCACCGGCCTCACGCGCAAGGCGCAGGGTACGCATGGCGTCCTCTGCGGTGAAGCAGCCCGCCGTGTTCGGCAGGTAGGTGTATTTCTTGGGATCGATATAGTCCGTCAGGACCGGCTGGCCCGGATCGGTCAGGTTCACGCGGCGCACGGCCACCGTCACCATTTCCGCGCCCGAGGCCACAACAGCGGCGGAGTTCTGCTCATAGTCACGGTATTTGCCCGTGCCCACGATCAGGCGGGAGTTGAAGGTGCGACCAGCGACGGTCCAGCTATCAGTGCGAGGTGCGGATTCGGTCATGACGAACAGTTAGCCGCAACCCGCCCCGCATTAAAGCCGCGATACGGGATTTGATCTGGCTCAGCCGCCGCCGACGAACTGGACCAGCTCGATCTTGTCGCCTTCGGCCAGTTCGGTGGAGCCGTGCAGCGAACGCGGCACAATCTCCAGATTGCGCTCGACCGCGACCTTGCGCGGGTCCAGCGACAGCTCTTCGATCAGGCCCAGAACCGTGGTGGCGGCGGTTTCACGCCCCTGCCCGTTCACTTCGATACGCAATTCTTCGCTCCAGACACGCCCCGCGCCTTCCGCATCGGGCATGCGCTGGAATATGGGGTGATGCGGCGGCTAACTCAATCAGGGACCACAGCCCTATTGTCGCCAACAGCCCCGATCATGGGTCGGATGTAAGCTTATCATGGGGAAGTAAGATGACGCGTCGATACTGGGTCGTGGATGCCTTTTCGGATCAGCCACTGATGGGCAATCCGGTCGCGGTCATTCTGGATGCCGAAGGACTGACGACCGAGCGGATGCAGGCCATCGCCCGCTGGACCAATCTGTCGGAGACCACCTTCGTCCTGCCCGCCACGGTCGATGGAGCGGACTATCAACTGCGTATCTTCACCCCCGCCTCGGAACTGGCCTTTGCCGGACATCCGACATTGGGCAGCGCCAAGGCTATCGTCGAAAGCGGCTTGCACAGCCCGCGTGACGGCAAGCTGGTCCAGCAGTGCAAGGCGGGCCTTGTCGGCATCACCGTCGATCAGGCGACGTCCACCTTCGTGCTGGCACTGCCGGACGCGCGTTTCATCCAATTGCCCGACGCCGCGAAGCAGGGGCTGAGCGCCGCCTATGCCGCGCCGCTGGCCGACCTGCCCTTCACCTCGGTCGATGTCGGGATCGCATGGGGCGTGGTAGAGGTCGAAAGCGTTGAGGCCCTGATGGCCTCGCGCCCCGATCCTGTTGCCTGCGCCCGCATCGAAACCGACAACAACCTGACCGGCGTGTCCCTGTTTGCCCGCTATCCGGACGGCTCTATCGAGGTGCGGTCCTTCGCCTTTTGCGACGGCGTGCCGGAAGATCCGGTCTGCGGCAGCGGCAATGGTGCGGTGGCTGCCTATCGCCGCCATTACGGACAGGTGCCGGAGCGCGACTGGACCTATGCCTCGCGTCAGGGCCGCTGCGTGGGGCGCGACGGTCACATCCGCCTGTCCGCCGACTCGAACGGTCAGCTGTATGTCGGCGGCCAATGTGTGGTCACCGCCCGCGGCGAGTTGGCGCTGTAACGCCGCATTGCGACTTGCATCCACTTGATTTAACACGCCCCGACCTGACGTAGCGTCAAGAAATTGCGCGAATGCTTGGCGTCCGATGCCAAGTCAGGCTAGAAAGTCCACGACTCCGCGCGCATCCCGCGCGTTCAACAATACGAGCGAATGCCCGAAGCGCCTGTCCTCTATGTCCTGAACGGCCCGAACCTCAATCTCCTCGGAGAGCGTGAGCCGGACATCTATGGCCATGACACCCTCGACGATGTCCGCAAGCGCTGCGAAGCGGCGGCCGACGGCGCGTCGGTGGTGTTCCTGCAATCCAACCATGAAGGCCAACTGGTCGACTGGATTCAGGAAGCCCGCACCAAGGCATCTGCCCTCATCATCAATCCAGCCGCCTACACCCACACCTCTGTGGCCCTGTACGACGCGCTGAAAACCCTGAGCATTCCCGTCATCGAGTGCCACCTGTCGAACCCCGCCGCGCGCGAGGCCTTCAGGCACCACTCCTATGTGTCACTGGCAGCCACCGGCGTGATCGCCGGTCTGGGCGTACAGGGATACGAACTGGCCGTGAAAGCGGCCCTGAACATGATCCGTCGCGCCTAAGGGCTAACGGCGTAAGTACACGAGAAGAGACAAAGATGTCCGACAAACACACCGCTATCGACGCCGAACTGGTCCGCGCCCTCGCCAACATCCTGAACGAGACCGAGCTGACCGAGATCGAAGTCGAAAAGGACGATCTGAAGATCAAGGTGAAGCGCGAAGTCACCGTCGCCGCCGCTCCGGTCCAATACGCCGCCGCTCCGGCTCCGGTCGCCGCTCCGGCTGCCGCCCCTGCCGCTGCTGCTCCGGCCGCTGCCGCCGCTCCGGCTACCCGTTCGGGTGAGGAAGTGAAGTCGCCGATGGTCGGCACCGCCTATCTGCAACCGGCTCCGGGTGCTGCGCCGTTCGTTTCGGCTGGTGCCAAGGTCAAGAAGGGCCAGACCCTGCTGATCATCGAGGCCATGAAGACCATGAACCCGATCGTTGCACCGCGCGACGGCGTGGTGGCTGAAATCCTCGTCGGCGACGCACAGCCGGTCGAGTTCGGTGAAGCTCTGGTCGTTCTGGAAGCCTGAGCCTGACCATGTTCACCAAGGTCCTCATCGCCAACCGCGGCGAAATCGCCCTTCGGGTGCATCGCGCCTGTAAGGAAATGGGCATCTCGACGGTGGCCATCCACTCGGAAGCCGACCGCGGTGCCATGTGGGTGCGTCTGGCCGACGAGAGCGTCTGCATCGGTCCGGCTCCGGCTGCCAAGTCGTATCTGAACATCCCGCAGATCATCGCCGCCTGTGAAATCACCGGCGCGCAGGCGATCCACCCGGGTTACGGCTTCCTGTCGGAAAACGCCCGCTTCGCCGAGATCATCGAAGCCCACGGCATGACCTTCATCGGTCCGAAGCCGGAACACATCCGTGTCATGGGTGACAAGATCACCGCCAAACAGACCGTCAAGGACGCCGGCATCCCCGTCGTTCCGGGTTCGGATGGCGAGGTCGAGACCGTCGAACAGGCCATCGAAGCGTCCAAGACCATCGGCTTCCCGCTGATCGTCAAGGCTGCCGCTGGCGGCGGCGGTCGCGGCATGAAGGTCGCCATGACCGCCGACGATCTGGTCGAAGCTGTCCAGACCGCACAGTCCGAGGCGCTGGCCGCCTTCGGCAACGGTGCCGTCTATATGGAACGCTACCTCCAGAAGCCGCGCCACATCGAGATCCAGGTCATCGCCGACAGCCACGGTAACGTGGTCCACCTCGGCGAACGCGACTGCTCGCTGCAACGTCGCCACCAGAAGGTGCTGGAAGAAGCTCCGTCGCCTGCCCTGTCGCCGGAAGGCCGTGCCAAGATCGGTGAAGTGGTCAACAAGGCCATTGCCGCCATCGGCTACCTCGGCGTCGGCACCATCGAGTTCCTGTGGGAAGATGGCGAGTTCTTCTTCATCGAGATGAACACCCGTCTGCAGGTCGAACACCCGGTCACCGAAATGATCACGGGCGTCGATCTGGTGCGCGAGCAAATCCGCATCGCCGCCGGTCTGCCGCTGTCGTTCACGCAGGAAGACGTACAGTTCAAGGGCCACGCGATCGAAGTGCGTATCAACGCCGAGAACGCCGAGACCTTTACCCCGTCGCCGGGCACCGTGACCGATTTCCACGCGCCGGGCGGTCTGGGTGTGCGTCTGGATAGCGCGATCTTCTCGGGCTATTCGATCCCGCCTTACTACGACAGCCTAATCGGCAAGCTGATCGTGCATGGCCGCGACCGCGAGGAAGCTCTGGCACGCATGAAGCGCGCTCTGGGCGAAACGGTTGTCGGCGGCGTGGATACCACCATCCCGCTGTTCCAGAAGCTGTTGCAGGAGCCGGACATCCTGTCGGGCGACTACGACATCCACTGGCTGGAAAAATGGGCCGCTGCCCAAAAGGCGAAAGCCTGATTTGATCGAAGAGAACGACCCCGTTTTCAGCGCGACGGAGCGCGAGGTGTTTGACGCCGACGCCCTCCTTCGTTGCTATGCGAACGGGGTCTTTCCTATGGGCGAGGCGCGGGATGATCCCCACGTCTTTCTCGTTGAGCCGGACCAGCGCGGCATCTTTCCGCTGGATGGCTTCCACATCCCCACCCGCCTCAGGCGCACGGTCCGTCAGGAGCCGTTCGACATCCGCGTGAACACGGCCTTCCTTGCCGTTGTGGATGCCTGTGCCGCGCCCGCCAAGGGCCGCGAGGATACGTGGATCAACGCCCCCATTCGACGCCTCTATGCCGAGCTTCACGCGCGCGGCCATGCCCACAGCGTGGAATGCTGGCAGGACGAGGTACTGCTCGGCGGACTTTACGGCGTGACGCTGGGCAGCGCCTTTTTCGGCGAGAGCATGTTCAGCCGCCGCACCGACGCGTCAAAGGTGGCCTTGGTGCATCTGGTGGCCCGCCTGAAGCGCGCGGGCTTCACCCTGCTGGATGCCCAGTTCATCACCGAACACCTGAGCCAGTTCGGCGCGCAGGAAATCCCGCAACAGGCATACCTTCGCAAACTCGCCCCCGCCCTGCGTCACAAGGCGGATGCAGCGGCTCTGGCTGTTCCGATGTCGGGTAAGGACGCCGTCGAAACGGCCCTGTCCTAGCGGGTCTTACAACCCACCACCCACGCGTCATAAACGGGGTGTTCCATGCCGTTCAGGCTGGGCGAGGATGCGAACATCCAGCCCTTGAAGATCTGACGAGCCTCGGTCGCGGCGCGGTCAGCGCGCGGCTGAACCCCCACTTCGACATAGGCGATGGAATCTTCGGTGATTTCGTTGCTGGCGGTGATCTCGCAGGCACGAACCTTGAAGATCAGGCTCTTGGAGAATCGAACCGGACGACCGCCCACCTCGACCTCGAAACGCATGCTTTCCGCCGTCGTCTTGTCGATGGCATGGATCACAGCCACGCGGTGGCGGCTGCGGACCGTCGTTTCGACGACCTCTTCTTCTGCGGCCACCTCTTCTTCGGTGGCTTCCTCTTCCGTCACCTCGCCGCCAGCGGGCGCTTCTTCCTGCGGGACGGGCGATTCAGGATCGACAACCGTGATGGTCTGCGTCCCCGCCGGAAGGGTCTGGGGTTGAGGGTCAGGCTGTTGGGTGGCGCGCAGGGCGTCACCCACAGGGTCTTGCACCGGTACTGCATCTTGCGGAACGTCCATCAGGGCGGCGGTTACGCCAGCCCCCGACAGGCCCATGCCTGCGGCTACAAAGCCGCCCAGCAGTACCGCGCGGAAACTCATTCCGGCGTCCAGGCCTGATAGTCGCCGGTCGCAGCCGGACGTTGGCCAATGGCAGCCAGCGAACCTTGCGGACGACGGGCATAGGGCGTGCCGGTCAGGTTCGGAATGTGGGCCTTTTCATAGGCCTTGCGCGGCAGCGGCTTTTCGCTGGGGGCTTCGTCATAGGTGTAGCGCAGCCAGCCCTGCCATTCCGGCGGAACCTTGGTGGCTTCGGCATAGCCGTTATAGACAACCCAGCGACGCTTGCGGCCGTCATAGGAGACGTTGTCGCGCGACTGATAGTAGCGGTTACCGAACTCATCCGTGCCGATCAGGCTGCCACGCTTGCCGATCGTGAACAGGGTGCCAATGGTTGCACCGTTCCACCAGGTGAAAATCTTGCTCAGCACGTTGTCGAACTCACATCAATCGTACCGTCAGGAAGGAGTCCTGCGGGCGCGGGGATAATAGAAACCTAGAGCGGCCACGTCCAGCGATCCCGCAAAAACCTTTGGTCCAATATCTTGGGGGTAAATCCCCGAACCACCGCAATATCTATTGAGCAGGGCCAAATCACCGCTTTAGGCTGCGACATTGGTGCCAACGTGGAGGCAATCCATGAGTAGCGCAGTCGATTTTTTGAACACCGTTCCAGAGCAAAATCTGGAATCACGCCGGATCGAGCGGGCCTCATCCGTTGTGAAAATCACTGCGCCTTCGGATTGGACCGACGCCCGTATCGAGGCATGGCTCGACTGGCTGGAACCGCGCCTTGTGCCCGCAACCGCGCGTCGGTTGGAAACCAGCGGCAATATCCTTGAAGCGCTGGCCGATTGGGCCGAGCCGCTGATCGCCAAGGGCCGCGAGCTTTCGCTGCTGGATGAGGCAGACGGCCAGTTGGTGGTTGCCAGTCTCAAACTGGGTCTGGCCGCCCCTTCCCTGCCCACCGATCCGCGCACCTATGACATTCTGCTGCTGAACGAGCCGGATGCCGCCGTCCGGCTGGATGATTTCCGCAGACGCGCACGCGGGGCCAGACTAGCCTCGACCGCCCTTGCGGTTATCGACGATGCCCTTCTGGCTGTGCGCGATGCGGTGATCCGCTGTGAAGGCCCGCCGGAAGCCTGCGCCTCGCTGCACACCAACCCGGCGCTAGCCCGCGCTGCCGCCCACGCCCATCGCTGTGGGGCGTCACAGGCTGACATTCTTCGCGCCATCGACGGCGAACCGCTGGGGGCCGCATCCCACGCCGAGGTGCCGCGTCTGGTGGTTGATGCCAACCGCGACCTGCTGGCTGCGGGGGGCTCTCTGGCCCTGCAACTGGCCGAAGCCTCGGTCGAGGGCGAGGTGCTGATCACCTTCGACCACGCCGAAGCCGTCGCGCTCGCCCAGACCGATCAGGAAGCGCGGGTCCAGCTGGATATCGAACGCCTGTTCGCGATCGCGGGCGACAACGCATTTGCAGCCCTGTCCGAACTGGTTCGCGTTTGGACGAGCGCCGCCGCATTGGTCGCCAGCCCGCAACGGCGCATGGCCTTCGGCCTTGGCGGCCTTGCCGACTGCGCTCTGCGACTGGGGCATGAAGGCCCGTCGCCGTTGGCCAAGGATGTGTCCGAAGCGATCCGTATTGCCTTTGACAGCACCTCCATCCGCCTCGGCTCCATACTCGGCCAGGAGGACGACAGCGCCGCCTATCACCGCGGCCTTCGCCTGTTTGTCCATGAGGCCGAGCCTGCTCTGCGGCTTGGCCAATCGCCGTTCAGCCATCGCGACAGCTATCAGACCGATGACGGTGAGCAGGCTTGGCGGCTGCGTCCGGCACTGGCCCACGCCATTGGCCGCGCAGGCGATATCGAATCCGCCGAACGCCACCTGTTCGGCACGCGTACCCTTGCCGACGACACCCCGATCAGTTTCGAGAGCCTGCACGACCTCGGCTTCACCGAACTGGAGCTGGAAGGGCTGGAAATCGCGCTGGGCCACGCCGAAAGCCTCGACGACATCTTCCGCACCCCCGTGCTGGATAGCGGCTTCATCCACGACGTCCTTGGTTTGGACGCAGAGGATGGCGCATCGCTGTTGCCGCAACTGGGCTTCAGTTCGCAGGATATCGCGGCCACGACCCTCAAGGTTCTGGGCCATGACGACCTTGCCGGTTGGGACGCCGCGCCAGAGCCTCTCAGTGGCTGGCTGTCCATGTCCGCCGCCGAGGTCGAGGACGAACTGGTCGCCGCCATCGATGCCGCCAGCGATACCCCCTCACCGCTGGCGATCGATCTGGATTGGGACGAGACCCTGCTGGACGGGGCGCGGGCCATTTCCCACGCCGCCCGCGAGGGCGTGCGCGCCCTGACCCTGCGCCGCGCGAATCCCCCCGCCGATAGCGGCTTTGATTTCGACGCCGTACCCGAAGCCCCCGTTCGCGAAGCGGTGCGCGAGGCCATTGAGGCCGAAGCACCCCGCGTGATCGAACGCGTGGTGGAGCGCGACCGCACGCGCCGCAAGCTGCCCGATCGCCGCAAGGGCTATATCCAGAAAGCCGCCGTCGGTGGCCACAAGGTCTATATCCACACCGGCGAATACGAAGACGGCGAACTGGGCGAGATCTTCATAGACATGCACAAGGAAGGTGCCGCCTTCCGCAGCCTGATGAACAATTTCGCCATCGCCATCAGCATCGGCCTGCAATACGGCGTGCCGCTGGACGAGTTTGTCGATGCCTTTGTCTTCACCCGCTTCGAGCCAGCGGGCCGCGTGACGGGCAATGATTCCATCCGCTCGGCGACGTCGATCCTCGACTACATCTTCCGCGAGTTAGGCGTGTCCTATCTGGGCCGTGACGAGCTGGCCAATGCCGCGCCTGCTGGGGGTGACGGGCTGGAAGTTCCGGCTGCCGATCCAGAGCCGATTCCGGCCACCCGCTTCATCTCCAAGGGCTTCGCCCGTGGCACCGCGCCCGACAATCTGGTGGTGGTGCCGTTCGGCAAGAAGCCCGCCACAGCGCCTACGTCCAAGGCGGTTTCGCCGGATGCGGTCGCCTGTCCGTCATGCGGTGATTTCGCCCTCCAGAACCGTGGTGGCGGCTGGACCTGCGACAGCTGCGGCGCATCGCCGATGATGCAGGGATAACGGCACGGCTTTTGCTGGATTGAGGGCCAAGGCCCAGATCAATCCCGAAAGTGTGCCATGATCCTTCGTTCTCTCTCGCTCGGCCTGCTGGCCGGCCTCGCGCTCGCGACCTCGGCCCTTGCCCAGAATCACGACCAGATTGCGCGTGTACGCGGTGGCGCATCTTGCCCGAACTGCAACCTGTTTCAGGCCGATCTGACGGGGCTTGAGCGCTCTGGCCTTAACCTGTCGGGCGCGCGGTTACGGCAAGCCAATCTGACGCTCGCCGTGATGAACCGTGTGCGCCTGAACAATGCCGATCTGCGCGACATCAATGCCTATGGCGCGGTGCTCGGCGGGGCCGATCTGTCGGGGGCGGACCTGACCAATGCCTCGCTGGTCGGCGTCTGGTTTCAGAATGCCAACTGGCGCGGGGCAAAGCTTGAGGGCGCCAATCTGTCCGGTTCCGACCTTAGCGGCGCGCGCGGCCTGACACAGGGCCAGTTGGATCAGGCCTGTGGGGACGGATCGACCGTTCTTCCGGCCCATTTAACCCTGCGTGCCTGCTGACTGCCCCGAACATTACAGCGTTTTAAGTAGCCATAACGGCAGTATGGGTGCATGAACCTTGACCATGAGCAAGAAACTCGCCCGGATTGGCTTTGGAGCAACGCTGGCCGCGATGGTCGGCGGCGCGATGCTGTCTGCGCCTGCTCACGCTATCACCCTGACCTATCAGGAACGCGAGGTTGCCCGCGTGATCTCGCTGGGCGGCACCTGCACCGGCTGTGAGCTTTCGGGCCGCGACCTGAGCGGGGCGACCCTGACGGGGGCCTCGTTCCGCAGCGCGACGCTGATCGGCTCGAACCTGCGCGGCGCACGTCTGCTCAGCTCGAACTTCACGGGTTCCAACTTCACCCGTGCGGACCTCAGCGGTGCCAACCTGTCGGCGGCGAACTTCCAGAACACCTCGCTTCAGAACGCCCGCCTGACCGGCGTGACCGCCATGGGCGCCGGTTTCCGTAACGCCTCTCTGAACGCGACCAAGATCGACAGTGCCGATCTGGCCGGTGCGGTCTTTACCGCCTCGATCCTCGTCGGTGCCGACTTCAGCCAGAGCCGCCTGTTCGGTGCCTCGCTGGACCGTATCGATGCGCGTGATGCCAACTTCTCGCGCGCTGAACTGATGGGCGCCAACCTGTCGCAAGCCAAGCTGCAGGGTGCGAACTTCGCCAATGCCCAGTTGCAAGGTGCCCGCCTCAGCCGCGCCATGCTGTCCCATGCGAACTTCCGCAACGCCCAGCTGCGCAACACCGACATTCGCGGTGCCGATCTGTCGGGCGCGCGCAATCTGACCCAATCGCAGATCAACCAGGCCTGCGGCGACCGCTCGACCGCCCTGCCCCGCGGCCTGACCGTCCGCACCTGCTAGGCCGCGCTTAAAACTAAACACGAAAAAGGGGCGATCCGACCGGACCGCCCCTTTTCATTTGTCAGCGACCGTCCGGCCCAGCCACTTAAGCAGACTTAAGCGGCAGTTGGGTACGGATCGACAGTTCCTTCAGCTGGCGCTCTTCGACCTCGGCCGGAGCGTTCATCAGCAGGTCTTGGCCCTGCTGGTTCAGCGGGAAGGCGATGACTTCGCGGATGGCGGTTTCGCCAGCCAGCAGCATGACGATACGGTCGATGCCCGGAGCCAGACCACCGTGCGGCGGTGCGCCGTAACGGAAGGCGGTCAGCATGCCGCCGAACTGCTCTTCGACCACAGTGTGGTCGTAGCCGGCGATCTCGAAGGCCTTGAGCATGATCTCGGCCTTGTGGTTACGGATCGCGCCCGAGCACAGCTCATAGCCGTTGCAGACGATGTCGTACTGGTAGGCGCGGATGGTGAGCGGGTCTTGGTTCTCAAGAGCTTCCAGACCACCTTGCGGCATCGAGAACGGGTTGTGCGAGAAGTCGACCTTCTTCTCGTCCTCATTCCACTCGAACATCGGGAAGTCGACGATCCAGCAGAATTTGAACTGGTTCTCGTCCACCAGCTTCAGCTCGGTACCGACGCGGGTACGGGCAAGGCCAGCGAACTTGGCGAACACAGCCGGATCACCGGCGGTGAAGAAGGCGGCGTCGCCCTTGCCCAGACCCAAGCTGGCCATCAGGGCTTCGGTCGGCTCTTGGCCAAGGTTCTTGGCGATCGGGCCGCCCCATGCACCTTGGTCGTCCGACCAGAAGATGTAGCCGAGGCCCGGCTGGCCTTCACCCTGTGCCCACGAGTTCATGCGGTCGCAGAAGGCGCGCGAACCACCGGTCGGGGCCGGAATGGCCCAGACGGCATTCTTGGCGTCAGCGCCGAGGATCTTGGCGAACAGACCGAAGCCGCCGTCACGGAAGTGTTCCGAGACGTCCTGCATCTTGATCGGGTTACGCAGGTCCGGCTTGTCCGAACCGTACCACTTCATCGACTGTTCGTAGGTCAGACGCTCGAAGCCCTTGTGATCGATGGTCTGGCCGAAGTCGTTGGTGAAGCTGTGGGTCTGATCGATCGGCGACACCGGCTTGCCTTCACCGAACTCGGTGAACAGGCCGTGCATCAGCGGCTCGATGGCCTGGAAGACGTCGTCCTGCGTGACGAAGCTCATTTCCACGTCGAGCTGGTAGAATTCCAGCGAACGGTCGGCGCGCAGGTCCTCATCACGGAAGCACGGTGCGATCTGGAAGTAACGGTCGAAACCCGACACCATCAGCAGCTGCTTGAACTGCTGCGGGGCCTGCGGCAGGGCGTAGAACTTGCCCGGGTGCATACGCGACGGCACGAGGAAGTCGCGGGCACCTTCCGGCGACGAGGCCGTCAGGATCGGGGTCTGGTACTCAAGGAAGCCTTGGTTGACCATGCGCTGGCGGATCGAGTGGATCACCTTGGAGCGCAGCACGATGTTCTTGTGCAGGGTCTCGCGGCGCAGGTCGAGGAAGCGGTTCTTCAGGCGGATTTCTTCCGGATATTCCGGCTCACCAAAGACCGGCAGCGGCAGTTCAGCAGCTTCCGACAGGATTTCGACGCCCTTGACGCGGACTTCGATCTCGCCGGTCGGCAGGTTGGCGTTGACGGTGCCTTCCTCGCGCAGAACGACTTCACCGTCGATCTTGATGACGCTTTCGGCGCGCAGGCGCTCGACGGCTTCAAAGCCCGGGGTTTCGGGGTGCAGGACCAGCTGGGTCAGGCCGTAGTGGTCGCGCAGGTCGATGAACAGCAGGCCACCGTGGTCACGCTTACGGTGAACCCAGCCCGACAGGCGGACGGAAGAACCAGCATCAGAGGCGCGGAGCGCGCCGCAGGTATGGGAGCGGTAGGCGTGCATAGTGAATCGATCAGGTAAAGCGCCGCGCGCGCGGCGGAAAATTGAAGGCCGTAGGGCGCATTATTGCCCCCGAATGTCAAGTTTTTCGGCCCTTATATAGAGAGACTGTGGTCGGGTTTTTATCGGGCCGTCGATTCCACGCCCTGCGCTCGACTAACGCCGTGACGTCGGTTCTTCCCCATTGGACCACAGGGGCGGTGATTTTTCCCACAGGGCGTCGCCAGAACCGCCCACAGGGGAAGGTTTGATCCACAATTCCCGCCCTTCCGTCCACGGTCCCAACAGAGGGTGCCCCCTTACGGCCCGGTCACACCTTGGTATGAAAAGGTCATGTCCGCAGATCGCGCTCATATGGCCCAGATGCAGCTACGCCTCCCGCTCAAACAGGAGACGTCGCGTCGTGCGGCGGATCTGGAGGTCTCCACCTCCAATGCCGTCGCCGCCGAGGCCCTTGAAGACTGGCCGTCCGAGCCGGGCTCCATCATGGCGCTGTATGGCCCTGCCGGCAGCGGCAAGAGCCACATGGCCGCCGCATGGGTCGAGCGCGTCGGCGCTATCGCCCTGCATGGCGAGGAAGCGGCATGGTGCGACCCGCTGGAACTGGAAGGCCGTCCGGTCCTGCTGGAAGAGGCCGAAGGGGCCGATGACGAGGCCCTGTTCCACCTGATCAACCTGACGCAATCGGGCGGCGGTGCCCTTTTGATGGTGTCGCGCGATCCGCCTGCATCGTGGATGGTGCGCCTGCCCGATCTGAAGTCGCGCCTGAACGCCGTGCGGACCATTGCCGTCGAAGTGCCCGATGACGTCATTCTGGCCGCCATGCTGAAACGATCGTTCGCCGCGCGTAACATCGTGCCTGGCGAAGGCGTTATCGAATATCTGGTGCGCCGTATCGACCGCTCGGCCCAGTCGGCGGAGATGATCGTCGACCGTCTGGACATGTACCACCGCCCCGTGACGCGCGTTTTGGCCCGTCAGGTGCTCGAAGGCGATTTTACCGCAGGACTTTCCTAAGGTTTTCAGTCCAAACGCGCTTGCGAACGTCACACTCGCGAGCGACTAATCGGTTATGACCGATTTCACCCCCACCACGACCAAGGCCGGCGACGTTGTCCCCTCGTCGCGTGCGCCCCAGTTGGAGCTTGATCAGGCCCTGCTGGAATCGCCGGAACGCTTCATCAACCGCGAACTGTCGTGGCTGGAGTTCAATGGCCGTGTGCTGGAGGAAGCCGCCAACGAGGCGCACCCCCTGCTGGAGCGGGTCCGTTTCCTGTCGATCTCGGCAAACAACCTCGACGAATTCTTCATGACGCGCGTGGCGGGCCTGAAAGGTCAGGTCCGCGAGCATGTGCGTGTGGTGTCGCCCGACGGCCTGACGCCTGCCGAACAGCTGGAAAAGGTCAACGCCGCCGCTGGCAGCCTGATGGCCGAACAGCAGCGCCAATGGCGCGTGCTGAAACGCGACATGGCCCATGCGGGGATCGAAATCGTCGATGCGTCCAAGGTCACCAAGACCGAGCGCGACC
>NZ_CAMZFB010000019.1 GCF_947305955.1 uncultured Brevundimonas sp. | reverse complement strand
GTTTGATGACCGGACGGGGCGGGTGGTCGATCTGGACCTGCGCGGCACTCAAGAGGAGATTGCCGCCCGCTATGCCCCAGAAGAACCTGCGGCGCGGGGACGGGGGCGCCCGAAGCTGGGCGTCGTGCCGCGCGAGGTAACCTTGCTGCCCCGCCACTGGGACTGGCTTCAGGCCCAGCCGGGGGGCGCATCGGCAGCCTTGCGACGTCTGGTCGAAGAGGCGCGCCGAAATGATGCGGGTGCCACAGCCGCCAAGGCCGCGCAGGAACGGGTGTACCGTTTCCTGACGGCGGTGGCTGGTGACTTTGCAGGCTATGAGGAAGCCGTCCGCGCCCTGTTCGCATCGGACCAGGTCGCGTTTCGCCAGCACACGGCCGATTGGCCGTCCGATGTCGTGGACTATGCACTGGCTCTTCAGCAGGGCTGACGGAAGCAGGGCTGAGGGGGCGCAAAAGCCCGCAAAGATTGACTCTGGCGGGTATCAAGGCCATAAGCGCGCCCTTCACACCACGGGTTTGCGCCCGAGGTGCGTTTAAACACGGACGATGCGTGGACCGCCGTTGAGATCGTCCCTCCAATAGGGGAGGGACCGGGCCGCATCACAGTTGAAAGATGACACTATGTCCAAGCGTCATAGCGCCAAGTACAAAATCGACCGCGCCATGGGTGAAAACCTGTGGGGCCGCGCCAAGTCGCCGGTCAACAAGCGTTCGTACGGCCCGGGCCAACACGGCCAGCGTCGTAAGTCGAAGGTTTCGGACTTCGGTCTGCAGCTGAAGGCCAAGCAAAAGCTCAAGGGTTACTACGGCAACATCACCGAGAAGCAATTCGCGGCGATCTACGCTGAAGCCAACCGTCGTAAGGGCAACACCTCGGAAAACCTGATCGGTCTGCTGGAATCGCGCCTGGACGCCATCGTCTACCGCGCCAAATTCGTTCCGACCGTTTGGGCTGCTCGCCAGTTCGTGTCGCACGGTCACGTGACCGTCAACGGCAAGAAGGTCGACATCGGTTCGTACCGTGTGAAGGCCGGCGACGTCGTCGAAGTGAAAGAAAAGTCGCGCAACATGGCTCTGGTGCTGGAAGCCCAGCAATCGGCCGAGCGTGACGTTCCGGATTACCTGGAACTGGGCGATCGCGGTTTCTCGGTGCGCTACGTGCGCGTCCCGGAACTGGCTGACGTTCCGTACCCGGTTAAGATGGAACCGAACCTGATCGTCGAATACTACTCCTCGTAATATTCGGCCGCTGTCCGCCCTGGTGGACAGAGATCGGAAATGGAAAAGGCCTCGCTCCGGCGGGGCCTTTTTTATTGCCAAGGTTTAATGGAGAACGCTGTTCACTTTAGGCGGGCTTTGAGGCATCTTCCTGCCGAATCCAGCAACGCGCTCGGGGGAGACATGCGTAAGCCAGTATCCCGATTTGCCATTCTGACGACCGCTCTCGTTCTGGCGGGCGCTGGTGCGTGCGCGCCGCTGGACAACGGTATTTATGGGGCTGTCGATTCAGGCGCGATCGAGCAGGTCTATGCGGCGGTGGTGACCGACGATGTTGCGGCTATCCGCGTTGCGAGCAATGGCTGCACCGACAAAGACGACATCCAGCCGCGGATCAGCCGCGGCGCTGGCCGTGCTGTGCTGACGCTGGTCCGCACCCATCAGGATACCTGTACCCAGCCTTCGGACGAAGGTGTGCTGGTTCAATGGACATTCAACGAACTGGGCCTGCCATCGGGCAGCCAGCTTCTGGTCGCCAACCCCCTGCGCGTGCGCGAGGACGCCGTCATCGGCGGACAACGCTGATCTGAATATCTAGATTAGGCGGCGAACGGGGCCAGCATGTCGGCAGGGATGCGCTGGGGGCGCAGGGTGCTGGCTTCAACCAGACACCATTCGGAGACGCCCTGTGCATAGACCTTGCCGTCGGCGTCCTCGATGCGGACATAGCGGGCAAAGCGCGGGCCTTGGGGATCACCGACCCATGTGCGGGCTTTTACGCCGGTGGCGTCCGGCATGATCCCGCGGAAATAGTCGATCTCGTGACGAAGGGCGACCCACGAGTATTTGGTGCGGGTCGCCTCGTCGAAGCGGGCGTTCCAGTGGGCGGTGCCGACATCCTGCAACCAGCCCACATAGACGACATTGTTGACGTGGCCGTTCTCGTCGATGTGCTCGGGCTTGATCTCCAGAGGTACGATGAAGATTTCGCGGTCTTCACGCGGTTCCAGAACTGCCCTTGCCATCAGATCGGCCCCCCGCCCTTATCAGTCTTCTGCCGGGCCAATGCCCTTTTCGGCCATCAGAGCCTGAAGCTCACCGGCGTTGAACATTTCGCGCATGATGTCCGAACCACCCACGAACTCGCCCTTGACGTAGAGCTGGGGAATGGTCGGCCAATCGGAATAGGCCTTGATACCGTCGCGCAGTTGTTCGGACTGCAGCACATCGACACCGACGAAGGCAACGCCAATGTGGTCGAGGATCTGGACAGCCAGACCCGAGAAGCCGCAGCGCGGCGAATCCGGCGTGCCCTTCATGAACAGGACGACGTCGTGATCCTTCACGGCGTTGTCGATGAAGGCGTGGACGGGATCAGCAGATTGGTCGGTCACTTGAAGGCACCCTTAAGACGTGATGGTCAGCTAGGTGGCCAATGTGGCGTGGTCAAGGTGCGCGGCCGGATTTATCCGTAAGTTCTAAAGGCTTTTGGCGGCCAGCATCAGGTCGCGGGCACGCTTGGCCAGTGCCGGAGCACCCGCCAGATTGGCCGCGTCAGCCGCCTCGAACAAGGCCATGCCGAGGTCCGCCGTCGGATAGGTCAGGTGCGAGGACAGCACCATCACCAGACGGGTCAGCGAAATCTGGTCACTGGCCCATTCGACGGCGGTGGCGTCGTCGGGCGGGCTGGACAAGCGTTTGCGCAACTGGCTTTCCAGACGGGTCAGGGCCGGAATGTCCTCATTGGCATCGGCCTCGGCGATGGATTGAGCCATCAGCCGTTCGCGGATCATCGCGCCCAGAATAAGACCCGGACGATCCGTCAGGCGCTGGGCCTGTGCCAATACGGACAGCTTTACCGGACCGCTCTCGGCCTTCAGCAGGACGATGGACGCCCAGTCCAGCGGGCTGTGGTCGGCGGTGAACTGATCGGCGGCGGCGTCGTAGAGGGTGCTGGCCTGATCACCAGCGTCATCGTTCACGGCGACGGCGGCAAGGGCGGACATGCCGGTGCCACACAGGGCCAGTGCGCGTGCGCGGCTGACCGGGCGTTCGTCCGGCGAGGCCCCTTCGACCAGCACGCGCAGTTCGCGGCCTGCACGATCCAGCAGTTGGGCATCACGGCTCAGAAGACCGGCTTCCAGCGACAGGGCAGCGCGATCCAGTGCTAGATCCTCGACAATGTGGTTGTCGCTGGGGCGGATGTCCTGCATGGCCGCGGCCAACAGATTGGCGGCCTCGGTCATGGCCGTCGCGTCTTGGGCGATGCGGGCCTGACGGGCTTTCAAGCGGGCGGTCAAGGCCAGAAGCTCGGCACGGGTCTCCGGATTGCGGGCTTCCGGCAGCCGCTTCATGCTCTCCAGCAGGCCGTTCAGACGATAGGGCGCACCGTAGAGGTCAAAGGCCAGCATACAGGTGTTGCCGACATCGATGGCGGCCCGCATGGCCTGATCATCGGTCTGGGCGGCTCGGCTGGCATCGCGGCCTGCCTGTTCGGCGCGTTGGAGACTGTCCTGGGAGCCGGAACGGCGTGCATGTTCGCGCCATAATGAGGCAGCGCGCATCCACGCCTCATAGGGTCGGGCACAGGAAACGCGACCCGCGTCGGTGGACTGGGTGCGGGCTTCGGACTCGACGAGGTTCAACCCGACAAGTTCCAGCCAGCCCAAATCCTGGCTATCGCGTGCCTTTTCAAAAAGGCGTCTGAGATCTCTTCCAAACTCGAACATTGGCTCGGTTGTCCCGCATTGGGATCGTGGAATGATCCCGTTTCAATGCAAGCAAACGCAGCGCCAAGATGAAGGTTCGACCTAAAATATCACTGATACTTGGTTAACCTAGAGAGGGTGTGGATTTCAGACACTTATCGAGGTCTGCCAGGGCCTTCGCGTCACGGTTGTTGAGCTGGCGGACAGCGTGAATTCGCGATTGTGTCATGTCCGCCTCGGTCCTTTCGGCGGGTCTGCCGGTCGCGCCGCCCAGCTGGATGGCGGTCAGGGACCAGTAGAGCGCAGCATCGTACAGACGACGTCCGTCGGTGGTTTCGCCGCCTTCCAGTTCGGACTTGGCCTGGGTCAGTCCGGCGCAGAGGATCACCTCGCGATAGGATATGACAATGGGATTCGGCGGCTCGGCCCGTTGCTGGGGCACCGAAATGGCCAATGCCATGAATAGGGCCAAACTCAACATAGACACTCCCGGGCGCATGCGTGCCACCACAGGGGAGCAAACCATGTCTGAACTGCCGATGAAAGAGCTTAGCTGATCAAGTCAGGGTAGAAGTGCCTAGGTTTTCAGGCGCGGGAAGCAGACCTCTGGCTTCCTCTTGCAACCTTCGATGGAAAACGCGTTGGGCGCGGCTGGGCTCGCTGCCGCTCAGCATGATGGCGACGCCGCCGCCATCGGGAGCGAACCCATAGGGTGCCTGTAGCCGCCCGTCTCGCACAGCATCGGCCACCAATACCCATGGCAGGACCGCACAGCCCCATCCTGAAAGGGCCGCATCCAGAACAAAGTGCAGGTGCGCCAAGAGGCGTGGTGGGCCAGAAGGGGGCAGGCCCATTCCGCTATTGCGGCTCCAGCGTGCCCAACCATCGGGCTGGGTGCGGGCGGCAAGGCGCGGCAGTTCCGCGAGCGGCTCGCCCGCGGGCTTCAAACTGGTGCTGAACACCGGACCTGTCGCATTGTCCATCAGCTTGATCGCGCCGCTGGCCGCCATCCGGTCGTCGTCCATCAGGCGGATCACCACATCGGCCCCGCGATGGGTTTCGGCATGTGTCGGCAGTTCGATCAGGTGGATGTGGATGTCGGGATGCGCTTGATGGAATGCACCCAAACGCGGGATCAGCCATTTGACCGCGAGGCTAGGGTGGACGGCCACAGACAGTTCGTCGCTTTGGCCTTTGGCGTGGGTGACGGCGGCAGCGATGCGGTCAAAGGCCGGATGCAGTTCGGCGGCCAGCTTGGCCCCGCGCGGGGTCAGGCGCAGGGCGTGCTTGGGACCCTCGAACAGGCGCGTGCCCAACTGCTGTTCCAGTGATTTGACCTGACGGCTGATGGCGCTGTGGGTCACATGCAGTTCGGCGGCGGCCGCCGTGGCGCTGCCCGTGCGGGCCATGGCCTCAAAGGCACGCAGCGCGGTGAGCGATATCTGCGTCGTAGAGCCTGTGAGGTTTTGGAACATAGACGCACCGATAGATCGCTAACACCGGCTTGGCAATCGGCGGCATGGAGCGCGGGCATGAATACTGTACCGTCTCCGATCCGCCTGATCGCGCCGCTGGGCGCGGGCATGATTATCTCATTCGCATCGTCCTATTATCTGCTGGGGGTGATGGCCGATCCGATCGCCAGCGCGACGGGCGCGACAACCGCCGGATTGTTCAGCGCCCTGTCGGCGGCCTTCCTGATTGCGGCCTTTGCCAGCATGGCGGCGGGTCGATGGATAGACAGGCGGGGCGGGCGCGAGGTTCTGGGCTGTGCCTCGCTCATGCTGGCGGCGGCGTTGGCGCTACTGGCATCGGCCACCGGACCCGCGAGCGCCTTGGCAGGGGTCGTGATGTTGGGTTTCGGCATGGGGATCGGCTTTTACGCCCCGGCCAATGCCCTGCTGGTCGCGGTTTATGGATTGGAGGCGCGGCGGGCCATTACGGCGGTCTCGCTGATCGGGGCATGCGGTGGGGCCATCGGCTGGCCGCTGAGCCTGTTTCTAATGGAAGTGATGGGGTGGCGCGGGGCGCTATGGTTCTGGGTGGCGACGCATCTGCTGGTCTGTATCCCGCTCTATGCCCTGATGCCGGACGGCAAGGGGGAACGCTCGGACAAGCCCGCTGACCGTGTGCGGTGGGACCGCCGGATGTGGCAGCTAGCGGTACTGTTTGCGGGGGCGTGGTGGATCGCCACCGCCTGCGCCGCCCAGTTGCCGCGCCTTCTGATGGCACTGGGGCTGGAGCCTGCGATAGCCGCAATGGCGGCCAGCACCATGGCACTGTCCGCGATTGCCATGCGGGTGGGGGCCTTGTTCTCGCCGCCAAAGGCCTCGCCGGTGCGGATCGTGCGAATGGCGACCCTGCTTTATCCGTTGGGGGTGATCATCGCGCTCGTGGGCGGAAAGGCGGCCAGCATCGCGATTGCCATCGGGCAGGGGGCGGGCAATGGCCTGTTGTCGGTGGCGTCGGGCATCCTGCCACTGCACGTGTTCGGCAAGGTCAACTATGGGCAGAGGCAGGCCGCTGTCCTGCTGCCCGCCCGCTTTGTTCAGGCGATTGCGCCGATGAGTTTCGGTCTGGCGTTGGATCGGTCGGCGGGGGCGGCGTTGATGCTTTCATGCAGCATCTCGGCGCTGATGTTCGCCATGACCTTCGGGCTGGAGGCAAAGTCCCTGTTTGGCGCTCGCATAGCGGCAGGGGATCGGGCATGACGGCAGTATGTGGATACGCCGCTTCATACAGCTGATCTTGGGATTGTCGGTTTTTGGCCTCGGGGCCGCGCTGATGGTGCGCGCCCATCTGGGCCTCGATCCATGGAATGTCTTCCATCAGGGTTTGGCGGGCCGCACGGGTTTGAGCCTCGGCATTCTCAGCATCCTGTCGGGTGTGGTGGTGATGCTGCTGTGGATTCCGCTGCGCCAGAAACCCGGTGTCGGCACCATTATGAATATTCTGGTGATCGGCCTGACCATGGACCTGTTCCTGTGGCTGATGCCCGAGTTCCAAGGCTGGCCCCTGCGTGCGGCGGGCTTGGCGGGCGGGCTGGTCCTGACGGGTATCGGCTCGGCGGCCTATATCGGCGCGGGCATGGGGACGGGGCCGCGTGACGGGCTAATGGTCGGACTGAACCGCAAGCTCGGTTGGTCCATTCGCGTGTCGCGGATGCTGGTCGAGGTGATCGTGCTGGCGATTGGCTGGATTTTGGGCGGCGTGGTCGGTGTGGGGACCGTGGCCTTTGCCCTGTGTATCGGGCCGCTGGTGCAGTTCTTCCTGCCGTTTTTCCAGCCAAAGGCACCCGCGCCCTAGGCAGCCTTCTGTTTCAAGGCTCGCTCGATCTCGATCAGCCGTTGCTTGCGCCACAGGCCGCCTGCATAGCCCGTCAACGACCCATCCGCCCCGATGACGCGGTGGCAGGGGATCATCAGGGCGATCTGGTTGGACCCATTGGCGCGAGCCACGGCGCGGACGGCGGTGGGCTGGCCGATCTGGCGGGCGATGTCGCCATAGGATCGGGTTTCTCCCGCCGGAATGGTCTGTAGCGCCTGCCACACCCGTTTGTAGAAGTCGGTGCCATGCATGGCCAAGGGCGTCTCGAACCGTGCCGAGCGGGCGGCGAAATAGTCGGCCAGTTCCGCCTCGGCCTGTTCGGCGGGGCCAAAGCGGCCAATGCCCAATCCGCCTGGCGTGGCCGCCTGAAGTTTCTTCAGTTCGGCAGGCAGGCCCTTGCGGTCGGTGAATTCCAGCAGGTGCAGATGGGTGGCGCTGCTGACCGCGATCATGTCGCCCAGCGCCGTGGGGATCCACGTCGCGCGCATGTGGCCATCGGTCTTGAGGTCCGCAGGCGCACACCCCATCAGCTTGGCGAAGGCGGCGCGGAAGGCGGACGGCGATTCAAAGCTGGCATCCAGTTGCGCGGTCAAAACCGATCCTCCCAAGGCCAGTGTCTCGAACCCTTCGCGCAGGCGGCGCTGACGGGCCATCTCCAGAAATGTCGTGCCGAAATGCCGTTTGAAAGCGCGGCGCACAGTCGACAGATCATAACCCAAGCGCGCGATATCGGGTTCGGACCAGCGGCGGTGTGGCTCGGCATCCAGCCGCGCCAACAGGGCGGTCACGATGGGATCGTTCTGCGCCGCCGCCTGTACCGGATGGCAGCGTTTACAGGCGCGGAAGCCCGCCTCGATGCACTCGCCCACGGTTTCCCTGAAGGTGCAGTTTTCGCGCAGGGGCTTTCGCGCCGGACAGGTCAGTCGACAGAAGATGCCGGTCGAATGCACACAGACAAACACCCGTCCGTCATAGCGGTCATCGCGCGCGACAAGGGCGTCGTACAGGACATCATCACTGGGCAGGTCGAACAACATTCTGTCGTTGTACCCCATCCACCGCGCACTGCCGCCGATTTTCGGGCGTTTATTGAGGCGCGGGTTCGGAAGGCGGTTCGGGAGCGTCGCCGTGTGGATGGTTCCGCAGCACGCCCATGACAACTTCAGCCTCGTCGTTCATGCCCAGACGGCGCATAGCTTGGGCCGTCCGCACCCGCAACCCGGACACCTGCGGCGCATAGGACAGGGCCACGACCAGCGTATCGACATCGCCGGCTGCCGGATAATCGGCGGCGAAACTGCGTATGATGGCAAGCTGGCGATAGATGCGAAAATCGGTCGGATCGACGTCCATGGCCTTGACCAGATGGCGCTGGGCTTGGGCGAGGAAGGCTGATTTCTCGGCGGGGACAGAGGCAGCGCGCGCCCTGTCGATAAGAAGCTGGGCCATGAAACGCAGGCCATCGACATGGTTCGGGTCGATCTGAAGCAGACGCGTGATGGCTTGCTCTGCGCGGTCATCGTCACCCCAGACCTGCTCCAGATTGCCCAGGGTCGCGAGGGCCAGAGGATCGTTCGGATGAAGCGGTGCCTTGTCCCGCGCCTCGGTCAAAAGCGCCTGCGCGCGGGCGTTACTGACGGCACGCTGTAGCGCCGCCGATATCAGCAGAAAGTCGCTGGCCGACGCCGACAATGTTGTGACCTGTGAGGGAACGGTGGTGCGGGCGAGGTCATAGCGGCCATAGGGCATCGACCCGCCGAGATAGCCACGCAAGGCCGCCCTCAGCTCGTCGGGCGTCATGTCCAGATGCTGTCGAAGGGCGCTGTCCCAACTCTGGCCGTGTTTTATGCCGTCCAGATAGGCTCCGAACTTTTGCAGGCGGGTGCGGTCCGACACCAGATAATGGGTCAGCAGCCACGACAGGGCGTAATAGTTGGCACGGTCGTCGGCACCGAGGTCGCGCGGGGTGGCCGTCAGCAGGGTCTCCATGCTGATCCAGCGTTGGTGGTTCAGCGCGGCCAAACGCCCCGGCGCGTAATAGCCCAGCTTCACGCTCTGGGCATCGCGCACATCGGCTGTCGCGAAATACTCGGCAAAACCTTCGATGAACCATGCCGGATAGCGCGACGGGAAATAATGCAGCATGAAATGGTGTGCATATTCATGGAATAGGACGTGGTTGTCCGTGCCGCGCAACAGGATGGCTGTGATGCCAAATTCAGTTGCGGCGTATTCCCCTCCGGTGTTCCGGCCAGCTTCCGGGGATATGACCTGGAATGCTTTTCGGTCGGGCAGAATATAGACCGACAGCTTGGGATTATCGGAGCTGGGAGCGACATTCATTACCTGCCGCATCATCCGGTCCAGTCGTTCCAGCTCCTCGGCCTCGCGCACGATGGAACGCGCATTGCCTTCGCCATAGACGATGAAGTTGGGCGTTTCGACGCGATGCCAGTCTGCAAGCGCCTGCGACGCGGCCACAAGGCCTAAAACCATTGCCATGACGAGGGCGTAGGTCAGTCGCAGCGGGTTCATCTATGCGGCTCCACATCGGTGTTCCTTGGAGGAGGGCATAGGGTATCGCGGGCGACAAGCTTTACGGTTGTAAACCATAGAAAAGGGGAGGCCGGAGCCTCCCCTAAATCATCAGCCGCGTTCCAGCGTCTTGGAGAAGGTGACCTTCGGGAAGCGCTCCCCGACATAGCCGGTTTCCCACGACGACTTGGCCAGGAAGACCGGATTCTGGTCGATATCGGTCGCCATCTGCGGGCGGTATTTCGAGGCGAAGTCCTCAAGGTCGGCCTTATCACCCACGACCCAGCGGGCCTCGGCGTAAGGGCTCGGCTCGAAGATGACGTCGAGGTTGTATTCGGCACCGAGACGGTCGGCCATGACCTCGAACTGAAGCTGGCCGACGGCACCGACGATAAAGTCAGCGCCGATGTCGGGGCGGAACAGCTGGGTCACGCCTTCCTCGGCCAGACCTTCCAGCGCCTTCTTCAGGTGTTTGGCCTTCAGCGGGTCTTTCACGCGTACGCGTTGCAGGATTTCCGGCGCGAAGTTGGGCAGGCCCGCAAAGCGCACGAGGCCGCTTTCCGACAGGCTGTCACCCACGCGCAGCACACCGTGGTTCGGGATGCCGATCACGTCGCCCGCATAGGCTTCCTCGGCCAGTTCGCGGTCCGAGGCGAAGAACATCATCGGCGCGTTGACCGACAACTGCTTGCCCGTGTTCTGGACCTTCAGCTTCATGCCGCGCTTGAAGGTGCCCGATGCCATGCGGAACATGGCGATACGGTCGCGGTGGTTCGGGTCCATATTGGCCTGAACCTTGAAGACGAAGCCGGTGACTTCGTTTTGGCCCGGCTCGACTTCGATGGCTTCGGGGGCGGGGGCGTTGCGGGTTTCCGGCGGGGCTTCCTTGCGGGCCTTCATGACCTTGGGCGCGGGGGCCCATTCACCGATGGCGCGCAGCAGGTCCTCGATGCCGAAGTGACGAAGCGCCGAGCCCCACAGGATCGGGGTCATGTGGCCTTCGAGGAAAGACTGGCGGTCGAATTGCGGGTAACCGGCCTCGACCAGTTCCAGAGCTTCGGTCACCTCGTCCTGCTCGCCCTGTTCGAAATACTGGGTGGCGTCGGACAGCGGGATGGCTTGCGGATGTTCGGGATCTTCATCCGAACCTGCGGCCTTCTTGGTATAGGGCTGGAAGCGGCCGGTGCCGACCTCGACCAGACCGCGCAGGCGGTTGCCCGAACCGGCGGGCCACCAGATCGGGGCGGGGTCCAGTTGCAGGCGCGAGGCAATTTCGTCCAGCAGGGCCATCGGGTCCTGCGCTTCGCGGTCCAGCTTGTTGATGAAGGTGATGATCGGAATGTCGCGCAGGCGGCAGACCTCGAACAGCTTCAGCGTCTGCGGCTCGATACCCTTGGCGGCGTCCAGCACCATGATGGCGCAGTCGGCGGCGGTCAGGGTGCGGTAGGTGTCTTCGGAGAAGTCTTCGTGGCCCGGGGTATCGAGCAGGTTGAACATCTTGCCTTCGTGCTCGAAGGTCATCACCGAGGCGGTGACGGAGATGCCGCGTTCCTTTTCGATCTTCATCCAGTCCGAGCGGGCGCGGCGGTTCTCACCACGCGCCTTCACGGCCCCTGCGGCGCGCAGCGCGCCACCGGCCAGCAGGATGTGCTCGGTCAGGGTGGTCTTACCGGCGTCCGGGTGGGCGATGATGGCGAAGGTCCGGCGGCGGCCAGCCTCGTCGGCAATGGTCAGTTTTGACATGGAAAATCCTTTGACCGGCGGGGTTAGCCGAAAAGCCCCGAAAAGTCACCGTTCACGATGGTGTGAAAGCCCCTATGCAACGAATGGTCTTTGGGAGACGCTTTCCTAGCGAGACGGTGTCCCACGATGGTCATCGCCGCCTAGGGAAAGGAAACGTCATGGCTCTGGTACACCCGGGTAGGCCACGCGCGGTTACTTTTAACCGTGGGGCCCAAGTTTCTAAACCGATGCATCCGGCGATCGGATTGCTGTTCGGCTTTGCCATTCTCGTCGGCGTGGCAACCGGCGTGCATATGTTGTTCAGCCTGCTTTGACGCCCCCGCAAAGCATTCTCTCTCTGCATAAAGGAAAGGGTCGCTATCCTGACGGAGGCGACCCTTTCTGTTTTTCGGTGATCAGGATGCCCGTGTCGGGTCGGTGAGAGGCTCGCCGAAATTGCGCTCTGTATGCAGATGGGGCGAGACGCTGCCGGTGGCGCGCTGGATCATGCGGTGGACGGCGGGCGGGTGCTCGCCTCTGTGCAGGGCGCGGATTTCGTCGCCGATGTGCGAGTCTTCCTGTGTCATGCGCTGGTTGTGGCGGATGTAGTCCAGCCATGTCGCGACCTGATATTTCTCGGTCCACTGGTTGGGATCGGCCAGATCGCGCATCAGACGCCACTGGTGGGCCCCGTCACGACGGCGGGTCCGGCGGCGCTCTTCCATCAGGCGCAGGAACTCGGGCACGTCCGCATCATCGATGCGATAGGTGATCGAGATGATGATGGGGCCACTGCGCGGTTCGATGTGCAGTTCCGTAGTCGGCTCGCGCCAGCGGTCGAGCGGTGCAAGGTTCAGGTCCTCGCCATTGGCCAGCGGGGCGCGAAGGCCAATGGCAGTGCAGACCACCAGAACCGCCGCCGAGATGCATAGTGCCTCGGTGATACTGTAGTTCTGGGCGATACTGCCCCACAGCCACGACCCTGCGGCCATGCCACCAAACGCGCACATCTGATAGAGCGCCAGAGCGCGGGCCACGACCCAGCGCGGGGCGGACATCTGGACGGTGACGTTGAAGGTCGACAGCACCGTTACCCATGCCGCACCGCCCAGCATCAGCGCCGGAACCGTCAGATAGATTGTCGGAGCGAAGCCCACGCAGATGGACGCCACGGCAAAGATCAGCGTCCAAGTGCGGACGATGGTTTCGGTTTTGAAGCGGGCACGCAGTTCGGAAATGAACAGTGCGCCCCCCACGGCCCCCACGCCGAACGATCCCAGCAGCACGCCATAGATCAGAGGCCCACCGCCCACCTCGTGACGGGCGATGACAGGCATCAGGGCCTGAAGCCCGCTGGCCCCGATGCCGAAGATAATGGCGCGCACCAGAACTGCGACGATGCGCGGTGACAGAAGGGCATAACGCAGGCCACCGCCCATGGCCGCCAGCAGGCCTTCGCGCGGAAGGGTGTGCTGGGGGCGGTTGGGCTTCCACCGGAACAGCACCACCAGAAGTCCGATATATGATACGGCGTTCACGGCAAAAGCGGCGGCGGCACTGCCGATGGCGACGACCACACCGCCCAGCGCGGGGCCAAGGCTTCGGGCCAGATTGAAGCCCATGGAGTTCAGCGTGACGGCGGCGGCCAGATCTTCACGTGGGACGATGTCGCCCACCGACGCCTGCCACGCAGGTCCGTTGAAGGCGACGCCGCAACCGATCAGGAAGGTGAAGCTGAGCAAGATCCATGGTGTCAGCAGGCCCTGCCATGCCAGCAGCGCCAGACAGGCCGAGATCAGCACCATAAAGGTCTGGGCCACAAGCATGATCTTGCGGCGGTCCATGGTGTCGGCCAGCGCCCCCGCCGTCAGCGATAGCAGCATGATCGGCAGACTGACCGAGGCCTGGACCAGAGCCGTCATCTGGGTGGTGGAGATGGAGGTCATCATCCACGACGCGCCCACCGACTGGATCAGCCCACCGAAATTGGTGATCAGGCTGGTGATCCAGATGGCCCGAAACAGCGGGTGCCGGAGCGGGGCGAGGGGAGACGACTTGGCCACTGTCAACTTGAAGGCACCTATCGAAAGGGACGTTGCGCGGACCCCGCGCACGCACGCAAACACAGTCCACACTGGCCTAACGTCTAAGGCAAGCTTCGGTGTCAGACAGTATGGGTTTTAGTGCCCAAAACGCTTATAGAGGCCGCGTGACAGATACCTCCTTCCAAGATTATCCCGTTCTGGTTGCCGCGCTGTACCGTTTCGCGCCGGTGGCCGATACTGCCGCCCTGCGCGAGCGCCTGATTGCCCTGTGCGGCGACGAGGTGCGCGGCACGCTTCTGGTGGCGCACGAAGGCATCAACGGCACCATCGCCGGACCGCATGACGCCATCAAGCGCGTCGTGGACGGCATCCATGCCGAGCCGGGTTTTGATCGGCTGGAGCTGAAATATTCCGGCGCGATGGAGATGCCCTTCTATCGCATGAAGGTCCGCATCAAGGCCGAGATCGTGACCATGGGCCTGCCCAATCTCGATCCGGTGAACGGCGTCGGCACCTATGTGAAGCCGCAGGACTGGAATGCGCTGATCTCCGATCCCGACACCATCGTGATCGACACCCGTAACGACTACGAGGTCGAGATCGGCACCTTCCAGAACGCCATACAGCCCAACACCAAGACCTTCCGCGAGTTCGCCGAATGGTTCGAGCGCGAAGGCCGCGCCCTGGTCACGCGCGACAAGCCGACCAAGGTGGCCATGTTCTGCACGGGCGGTATCCGTTGCGAGAAGTCGACCGCCTATCTGAGGTCCGAAGGCATCCCCGAGGTGCACCACCTCGAGGGCGGTATCCTCAAATACCTCGAGGAAATCCCCGAGCCGGAAAGCCTGTGGAAGGGCGAATGCTTCGTCTTTGACGAGCGCGTCTCGGTCGGTCACGGGCTGAAGTTGGGCGAGCACACCCTATGCCGCGCCTGCCGGATGCCGGTCAGCCCGGAAGGTAAGAAGTCGCCCAAGTTCGTCGAGGGTATCTCGTGCGACCACTGCTGGGACGAGCGCGACGAGGAACGCCGCGCCGCCTATGCCGAGCGCCAGCGCCAGATCGAACTGGCCAAGCAACGCGGCAGCGCCCACATCGGTACCGACGCCGTGCGCGCCGCAGAACAGGCCCGCATCCGCGCCGCCGAAGAGCGTGAAAAGGCCCGTCAGGCTGCACTGAAAGCCAAGCAAGAAGGGGAAACGGCATGAGCCGTACAGTACTGATTACCGGCGCGACCGCAGGCTTTGGACTGGCCGCCGCCCGCCGCTTCGCCGCCGATGGCTGGAAGGTGATCGCCACCGGCCGCCGCGCGGAGCGCCTTGAGGCGCTGGTATCGGAACTGGGCGCGGATGTCGTTCATCCCTGCGCCTTCGATATCCGTGATGCCGCGGCCATCGATGCGGCGCTGGCCGGTCTGCCGGAAGCTTTCCGGGATATCGATCTGCTGATCAACAATGCCGGTCTGGCATTGGGCACCGGACCTGCACAGGAAGCGGACCTCGCCCAATGGCAGCAGATGGTGGACACCAACATCACCGGCCTGATGACCATCACCCACCGCATGCTGCCGCGCCTGATCGAGCGCAAGGGCGCGATCATCAACATCTCGTCGGTGGCGGCGACCTATCCGTACCGTGGCGGCAATGCCTATGGCGGCACCAAGGCTTTCGTGCGCCAGTTCTCGCTGGGCCTGCGTTCGGACCTTCATGGCACAGGCGTGCGCGTGACCTCGATCGAGCCGGGCATGGCCGAGACGGAGTTCACCCTGGTCCGTACCGGTGGCGACAAGGCTGCGTCCGATACCCTTTATGCCGGTGTCGATCCGATGACGGGCGAGGATATCGCCGAGACCCTGTTCTGGGTGGCCAATCTGCCGCCGCACCTGAACATCAACTCTATTGAGCTGATGCCGGTGAAACAGTCGTTCGCCGGGTTTCAGGTCGCCCGCGACTAAACCCTAGAAGGCCGGAAGGCGCAGGGTGGCGGTCGTGCCTTCGCCCAGCGTGCTTTCCAGCGACAGGGTGCCGCCGTGCAGTTCTGCCAGCGAGCGCGCCAGTGAGAGCCCAAGGCCCGTGCCTTGGGCTTTTTGCTTGGCATCGCCGGCCTGCTCGAACGGGCGGCCAAGGCGGGCGAGATCTTCGGGCGCGATGCCGACGCCCGTGTCGGTCACCTTTACCACCAGTTGATCCTGTTCCCGCTGGGCGCTGAGGGTGATCTGGCCGTGGGCGGGCGTGAACTTCACCGCATTGCTCAGCAGATTGACGAGGATCTGTTTGAAGGCGCGGCGGTCGACATGGACCGTCAGCGCCTCGTCCGGCAAGTCGGCGGACAGTTCGATGGCCTTTTCATCGGCCTGCACACGGACCAGCGCCATGGAGGCATCGGCCAGATCGCGGGCGTCGAGGTCTTCGCAGTTCAGCTCATAGCGGTCGGCGTCGATCCGCGACACGTCCAGCACATTGCCGATCACATCCAGCAGGTGGCTGCCCGCGGTGTGGATGGAGGTGGCGTAGTCGACATAGCGATCCGACAGGGGGCCGACCAGCTGCTGCTTCATCATGTCCGAGAAGCCCAGCACGGCATTCAGCGGGGTCCGCAGTTCGTGGCTGAGGTGGGCGATGAAGCGCGAGCGGGCCTGAACCTGTTCCTCGGCCTCGGCGCGGGCCTGGTCCAGCTCGCTCTCGCGGGCGTGTTGCAAGGTGGCGTCCAGCATCAGGGCCGCGATGCGGCGGCTATCACCCTGCATACGGCGCACCACCAGAAGGACGCGGCGGTCCAATGCGGCGCGGGGGGTAAAGCGGACCTGAGCGGGCTGTCCGGCTTGGGCGCGGGACAAGGCGGCGCGGACGGCGGGACGGTCCGGCGGGTGGACGGCTTCGATCAGGCCGCCTTCGCTGTCACGCTCGACGAACAGGGCGTCCACATCCATGGCGGGCGGGGCTGCGCCATAGGCCGCCATAGCCCGCCCGTTCGGAGCCAGAACCAGCGTCAGGCCCGGCTGATCGGCAAGGGCGGACTCCATCCGCGCCATGGCCAAGGGCACGACGGTGCCGGACGGACGGGTGTTCAGCGCCGCGACCAGTCCGAACAGAATGACGATCAGGCCCGATCCGGTGGTCAGCAGCGGAAGGCTGGCCGTCGGGGGCAGCCACGCATGGGCCACGCCGCCAATAAAGGCCGCCACCGCCGACGCCGCCAAGCCATAGAAGAGGGGGCGCTCTTCCCCCGGTGTCCGCAGGGCTAGACCGCCCACCACAGGGGCAAAGGTCAGGGGGCCTATCGGTCCGGTCAGCCCGCCGGTCAGGGCCATGGCGATGATGGGGCACAGGCACCACGGAAACAGCGTCCACAGCGGCATCGGCGGCACAGGCTGGGGCCAGTGCGACGGCGCGGGCGAGATTTCCTGAATGGCAAACAGGCCAACTGCGGGCAGGGCGAGGATGATCAGCGCCAGAAAGACCGTGACGTTCGCGCCCGAGAACAAAGCCACTGCCGTCAGGGCTGCGGCTGTGATCCCCCAAAGAAGGTGCCAGACAGCGCGGTTCCGAGCCTGAGCGGGGTCAGGCCGGACAAGGGTAGCGGCTGCGGTTGGCGTGAACGGGACGTTCAAAATCGGGCTTCTTGTCCTGTAAGCGGCGACGTCACACCAGCGGGCGGTGCAGAATCAAGTCTACAGGATAGCTGTCGGTCCGCACGAACCCAAATGCGCTCGCGTATGTGGAGAAGTTCGACTGAAATCGACCGTTGTCGAGCCCGTGGATGGGGGAGTAAGGACAGCGGCATGACCACTCCTACTTCTGAATCCATCCAATCCGTACTTGATGAGCTGATCGAGGAGTTCGACCTGCTGGGCGATTGGGAAGGCCGGATCGAATATGTGATCGATCTGGGCAAGGATCTGGCCCCCCTGCCGGAAGAGGCGCGGATCGACGCCAACAAGGTACCGGGCTGTGCCGCGCAGGTGTGGCTGAACACCCGCCTCGAGGATGGTCGCCTGTTCTTTGACGCCGATTCCGACAGCGCCCTGTCCAAGGGCAATATCGCCCTGTTGCTGCGCCTGTATTCGGGCCGCACGCCGGACGAGATTCTGGGCTTTGACGTCAAGGCCGCGCTGGAGCGGCTGGGCCTGCCGTCGGCCCTGACCGTGCAACGCGCCAACGGCCTGAACAATATGGTGGGTCTGATCCGTCAGGCCGCGCTGCAAGCGCAGGGCTAAAGCCGCTTTAGCCGAGGATGGCGCGGGCCTTGGCGGCGTCGTCCTCGATCTGGACCTTGAGGGCGTCGAGGCTGTCGAACTTCATCTCGCCGCGCAGGAAGGCGACCAGTTCGGTCTCGACCACCTGCCCGTAGAGGCTCTCGTTGAAGTCGAACAGCCAGACTTCGACCAGCGGGTCTTCGATCTCGTACATCGGGCGGATGCCCAGATTGGCCACGCCCTTGATCACCCGCCCGTCGGGCAGGCGGGTACGCGTGGCATAGACGCCGTAGGCGGGGCGCATATAGCCCGGCATGGCGATATTGGCGGTCGGCACGCCGATGGTGCGGCCGCGCTTGTCACCGTGGATCACCTCGCCCTCGATGGCAAAGGGACGGCCAAGGATGGCGGTGGCGCGATCCATGTCACCGGCTTTCAGAGCCTCTCGCACGGCGGACGAGGACAGCTTCAGGCCGTCAGCGTCGTCCTTGCGCTCGGTCACCGAGACGCTGAAGCCCAGCGACTGGCCGTATTTCGTCAGCAGGTCGGGAGAGCCCGAGCGGCCCTTGCCGAAGGTGAAGTCGAAACCGACGGCAGCGTGTTTGATGCCCAGACCCTCGGACAGGACCTGAAGGGCGAACTCTTCGTCCGACAGTCCGGCCATCTCGCGGTCGAATGGCAGCAGGTACAGACGGTCCACGCCCAGTTCATCGAGGGCGCGGGCCATCTGGTCCGGTGTCATCAGGCCAAACGGGGCGACGTCCGGCTGGAACAGGCGGCGGGGATGGGGATGGAAGCTGACGACGCCCAGCGGCACGCCTAGGCGAGCTGCGGCCTCGCGGGCCGAGGCGATGACCGCCTGATGGCCGCGATGCACACCGTCAAATGCACCCACTGCAACGGCTGCGCCCTTCTGGGCGTCAGACAGGCCGCGCCAGTCGCGGATGACTTCGATACCCATACCCTGTGCCCTGTCGGTGTTTAGCGGGCCGAGGGCTTGCGGCGGCGCGGCACGCGCACGGTGGCGATGCCGTCCATGATCAGCTTGTCACCGACAAAGCCTTCGCAGTTCAGCTCGACACGGGCCGATTCCGGATCAACCGAAATGACCGAGATCAGGATGCGGACCATGTCGCCGATGCGGACCGGATAGTGGAAGGCCAGCGACTGCGAGATGTAGATCGAACCTGCACCCGGCAGGACCGTACCCACCACAGCCGAGCCGAAGGATGCGCTCAGCAGACCGTGGGCGATACGGCCACGATAGGCAGTCTTCGAGGCAAAGGCCTCGTCAAGGTGGACCGGATTATAGTCGTCAGAAGCGTCAGCAAACAGCTGGATGCGCTCTTCGGTAACCGGCACGAGCTTTTCGGCGGCCATGCCGACGTGAAGCTCTTCGAGGATATAGCCGCCCGACGGGTGGCCTTGGACCAGATTGCTCATGAGCGCTGCTTTACGTTAGGTGAACCTGTTTGGCGAGACTTGTTCGACGGGTTACCACGCCAAGTCGAGCGCGGCGTAACGGGCGGTTGTATTTTCCGCCTTCAGAAGATCGCCAGCGCGACCCGCATCCAGTTGTCCATCATCGCCCTTGGCCTTATCGCCATGAATTCCTTGGGCAATAAACAGACAGTCCAGCTTCTGGCTTTCGGCACCTAAAACATCCGTGATCACGCCGTCGCCGATGCACAGCACGCGCGAACGGTCGACCGGATGACCCAGAAGGGATTCGGCCTCGATCAGGGCCAGCTCATAGATGGGGGCAAAGGGCTTGCCCGACATGATGACCTTGCCGCCCAGATCTTCGTAAAGGTCGGCCAGTGCACCGGCGCAATAGATCAGGTTGTCGCCCTTCTGGACGACGCGGTCGGGATTGGCGCAGATCAGGTCCAGTCCCTTGGCGGCACCGGCGGTCAGAACATCGCGGTAATCCTCGGGCGTTTCGGTGGCGTCATCGACCAGACCCGTCACCGAGATGAAATCCGCGGCGTTCACATTGTCCACCAGCTTCAGGCCGGTGCCTTCATAGGTGGTGGCGTCGCGGTCAGGGCCAATGGCCAGCGCCGCCTGAGGCGCGCGTTTGGCCAATTCTGCACGGGTGGCATCGCCGGAGGTGACGAAACGCTTCCATGCGCTGCGCGGAACGTTCAGGCCGTCCAGCTGCGAGATCACATCGCTGGACGGGCGGGGCGAGTTAGAGATCAGCACCACATGCCCGCCCTTTTCGTTGAAACGGGTCAGGGCCTCGCATGCGGCCGGCCAGCTTTCGCGGCCATTATGGATCACGCCCCACACATCGCAGAGCAGGACATCATAATCATCGGCAACAGCCGACAGGCGGGGCAGCGAGATCGGGGAAGTCATGCGGGCCATGTAGCAATCCCTGCGACCGATGGCGAGGGTGCAAAGCCGGATGGATTAGTGGCGCAGGCGGCGCTCGGCGGATTGCAGGGTCGAGCGGACGAACTCTGACGGCGGGTCGGTTTCAGCCAGCACGGCTTCCTTGATGGCGCGCGGCTCGCCAAACAGGTGGCCTTGGCCCAGCGGCACATCGAGGTCGAGGATATCAACCACCTGACGCTCGCTCTCGACCTTCTCTGCGATCAGTTCGAGGCCATAGCGACGCACCAGCGGCGAGAAGTCGGCGGCTTGAATGTCGGGCTTGCTGGGCAGGGGGACGGCACCGTCCATCTCCAGCAGCTGCTCAATCAGCAGGTCGGCGGAAATTTTGAGGAAGCGCACGTCCGAGCGTTGCAGGTCGGCGAAATCGAGGTCCAGCGTCTGCACCTTGTCGATGGAGAAGCGGAAGCCCAGATCGGCCAGCTTGGCCATGTTGCGGGCCTCGGTGGCGCCGCGCGCCTCGAACACTGCCTGACCCAGTTCGAAGATCAGGGCGTCCTTCAAGTCGCCGTTCTGGCTGAGGAAGTCGAGGAACTGGGGGAAGAAGGTTTCGTCACCCAGCGACGACAGGGAAATGTTGCAGAACACCCCGACCTTGCGGTCCTGACGGGCCAGACGGCGCACGATCTGGGCGCAGCGGAACAGCAGCAGGTTGTCGATGGCGGGGACCAGACCCTCGCCCTCGGCGACCGACATATATTCGGCAGGCGACAGGATGCGGCCCGAGGCGTCGCGCAGGCGGGTGAAGCTTTCGTAGAAGACGGTCCGGCGCTGGGGCAGGGTGACGATGGGCTGCAGATAAAGGTCCACGCGGCCCTCGGCGAGCGCATCGTGGACGGTGCGCAGCATGCCGTTACCGTGGCCATTGCCGTTGCCGTTGCCATTGGAGACGACATGAAGGCGCAGGTCGGATGTGGCTGCTTGAGAAAGGCGCTCTTCCAGCGAGGCGTTCATCTGCTGGACCATGTCTTCCAGCATGCGGACTTCGCCCGTCAGCGCATCGGTGCGCGACAGGGGCCCTTCATCGATGGCCTGTGCCAGCTGGGTCATCGCGCCCTGCGTCGACTCCATGGCGTCGGCCAGCAGGCGGTGGGCCTTTTTGATCTTGGCCAGTTCCTGTTTCAGGGCTCGCGTATTGTTGACGTTCCACGCCAGAGCGCAGGTCGCCGCCAGAAGGGCCAGCGTGGCTAATGTTGCCGAAATGCCCGCGCCCGCACCCAATCCGGCACGCCACAGCATCGCCCCCACTGCCATCGACAGGAAGAGACAGCCAAAGAATAGCAGTCCGCCGGTGATCTTTTGCATAAACGGTGCGGTGACTTTCCTAGTGGAATGGGCGAGCTTACACGGTAACCAAGGTATGGCTTAGCAATTAGCATTGTGCCAACCAAAAAAGCGAAGCCGCAAGGGGAGAGAGACTGAATGGAACTGTTTGATTTGTCGGGCAAGGTTGCCGTCATAACCGGTTCGTCCAAGGGTATCGGCAAGGCGATTGCCGAACGACTGGCCGAACACGGGGCCAAGGTGGTGATCTCTTCGCGCAAGGCCGAGCCGTGCGAGGAAGTGGCTGTGGCAATCAATCAGAAGTACGGCGAGGGCCGCGCCATCGCGATTCCGGCCAACATTGCCTCGAAAGACGACCTGCAGCGGCTGGTGGATGACACCCGCGCGACGTGGGGCAAGATCGACATTCTGGTCTGCAATGCGGCGACCAACCCCTATGCGGGGCCGATGGCAGGTATTTCTGACGACCAGTTCAGCAAGATCCTGCAGAACAACGTCGTGTCCAACCACTGGCTGATCCAGATGGTCGCGCCGGAAATGCTGGAGCGGAACGACGGGGCCATTCTGGTGATCTCGTCGATTGGCGGCCTGCGCGGTAATGCGGTGATCGGTGCCTATAACATCTCCAAGGCCGCCGACATGCAGCTGGTCCGCAATCTGGCCGTCGAATATGGCCCCAGCAATGTGCGCGTGAACTGCATCGCGCCGGGTCTCGTGAAAACGGATTTCGCCCGCTATCTGTGGGAAACCCCCGAGATCCTGAAAACCGTCACTGAACCGGCTCCGATGAAAAGGATCGGATTGCCTGATGAAATCGCGGGCACGGCAGTCTATTTGTGCAGCCCCGCGTCGTCCTATGTCACAGGACAGACGCTTGTGGTTGACGGCGGACTGACGATTGCCTGGTGAGAACAAGAGTAAGGTGTCCTTCGGACAGGACCTGACGTGGCGGCTGCAGTCGCTGGCGTTTTCAGGCCTGTTCGGGGCATTGCGTTTGGTAGGCGTAGACGCCGCCTCGGCCTTTGGCGGGGCGGTTCTGCGGACGCTGGGGCCGCTGACGGGGACCCAGAAGACGGTGATGCGCAATCTGAAGATTGCCTTCCCGGAGCAATCGGATGCGTGGCGCGAGGCCGTGGCGCGCGAGCAGTGGGACCGGACGGGCCGCACCTTTGCCGAGCTGGCGGTCATGGATCGCCTGACGCCGGAAAGCGGTCGGGTCGAGGTGGTCGGCCTGGAGCGCCTTCATACCGTGCGCGACAGCGGCAAGCCCGTCGTCTTCATCTCGGGCCATATCGCCAATTTCGAGGTCATGGCTTCGGTCATCATGTATGCGGGCGTGCCGTGTCAGGTGACCTATCGCGCGGCCAACAACCCCTATGTCGATCAGCAAATCCGTGACGCCCGCGCGCGCTATGGCATTCGCCTGTTCGCGCCCAAGGGTGACGGCACGCGCGAGCTGGTGTCCGGCATGAAGCGCGGGGATTCCATCGCCCTGCTGGTGGACCAGAAATATAACGAAGGCCCCGAGGTCGAGTTCTTTGGCCAGCCTGTGAACGCCTCGCCCGGTGCGGCGCGTCTGGCGGCCAAGTTCGGAACGGTCATGGTACCGCTGTCGGTTGTGCGTCTGAAAGGGGCGCGGTTCCGCGTGACCGTGCATGAACCGATCGAAGTGCCCAATACCGGCGACAAACAGGCTGATACCCTTGCCGGTATTCAGGCGGTGAACCGCTTTGTCGAGGACCGTGTCCGCGAAGAACCGGAAGACTGGTTCTGGGTCCACAAACGCTGGCCGCAGAAGGTCTATGATGCGCTGAAGGCGGCCTAGGCTGCGCGCGGGTCCGTCGAGCGACGGAACGGGCCCGCATATTCCAGCACCACGGTGCGGCGACGGTCCGGCCCGAAGAAGGTTTCCGAACGGACAAAGGGTCGAGGCTTCAGGATGATGGCCTCGATCCGCTTGATCAGGGCGTTGATCTGCACCGGCTTGGCGACAAACTCGTTCACGCCGGCGTCGCGGGCCTCGACCACGCGCGACTGGTCGGAATGGCCGGTCATCATGATGATCGGCAGATAGGGATTGGGGCTGTTGGCCTCGTCCCGAACCAGACGGGTGAAGGCGATCCCGTCGACCGGCAGCATTTTGAAATCGACGATGGCGATGTCGATCTGGCTTTCGTGAAGAATCTGCGCGGCGCGGCTGCCGTCATCGGCCTCGCTGATGCGCCCTACCCCCAACGACCGCAGCATGGCGGTGGTGATGGCGCGCATATTGGCGTTGTCATCCACCAACAGGATATGAAGTGTGCCGAGCGGCGTCGTCATTAGGCCGCCTTGTCTGGGCACTGGGCCTTCAGCACCTCGACGGGGCTGGCATAGGCCTCCTGCCGCTCTACCGACCAGTAGCGCAAGGCAGGCAAGGGAATGGGCACACCCGAAACCGCGCACCGTACATGAGAGCCAGCTTTAAGAACGGCGAACTCGCCATCACCATAGTGAAGGGTGGCGATGGTGATCTGCGAGGTTTGGCTCATGAGGGGCAGTGGGGGCTTGAGGTGATAGTTCGCGCGCCGAATCAGCGGCACTGTATCCAGAGTGTCTTGTGTGGAGGGGACTGTGAAGCTGGCAACATTAATGGCCGTGGCATCTTTGGCCACGGCGACGGGCGTGGCGGCTCAGGACAGGGGGCCCTCTATCCGTGATTGGGGCCGCGCACCGGGGGTGCTGCCGACCGGCCCGCTAAATGCCATCACCGATGTAGACGGCGTGCGCGTGGGGCAGGTGACGCTCAATCATGGCGACAGTGTCCGCACCGGTGTGACCGCCATCCTGCCGCACGGTGGCGACCTGTTCAGGGACAAGGTTCCGGCGGGGCTCAAGGTCGCCAATGGCTATGGCAAGCTGGCAGGGGCGACGCAGATCCGTGAACTGGGCGAGATCGAAAGCCCCATTGTCCTGACCAATACCCTGTCGGTCGGTGCGGCCATGGAGGGCGTGGTGCGCTGGACGCTGGCCCAGCCGGGGCATGAGGACATCCGCTCGGTCAATGCGGTGGTAGGGGAGACCAACGACGGCGGTCTGAACGACATTCGCGGCCTGCATGTGCGGCCTGAACATGTGATCGAGGCTATCGAGAATGCCGCCAGCGGTCCGGTCGCCGAGGGCGTGGTGGGCGCAGGGACAGGCACCATAGCCTTTGGCTTCAAGGGCGGGATCGGCACTTCATCGCGCCGTCTGCCGCAAAGCCTCGGCGGCTTCACCGTGGGGGTTCTGGTGCAGTCCAACTATGGCGGGGTGCTGACCATCGACGGCGTGCCTGTGGGGCAGGAGATCGGCCGCTATTATCTGAAGGATGCGGTTGAGGCCGAAAAGCCGGACGGCTCAATCATGATCGTGGTGGCGACCGATGCCCCGCTGTCGGACCGCAATCTGGAACGGCTGGCCGAGCGGGCCTTTGCCGGACTGGCACGGACGGGCGCGGCCTATTCCAACGGCTCGGGCGACTATGCCATCGCCTTTTCGACGCATGAGGGCGTGCGCCGCACGGCAGCGAGGCTCGAGGGGCAGGCCGCCTATGAGGAGTGGCCAAATGACCGCATGTCGCCGCTGTTCGTGGCGGTGGCCGAGGCGACCGAGGAGGCAATCATTAACTCGCTGTTCAGGGCCGAGACGGTGCGCTCGGTCGTCGACGGGCACGAGGTGGTGATCGAGGCCGTGGATACCGATCGCATCAAGTCGATACTGGATCGCGCACGGCCTCTGGAGGCCCGCCCTTAAAGCAGGCTGCCTCTAGAACAGGCTGCCCCTAAAACAGGCTTCCTTGGTCGGCGGGCGGGGTCTTGGGCTTGGGCGCGGGTCTGGACGCAGGTTTGGGCGCGGCCTGAGGTGCAGGAGGCGGTGTATCGGTGTTGCCCCCTTCGCCGATGACGGCGGGGCGGCTGCCGTCGCCGAACACCAGAGCGACCTGTTGGCCCTCGGACAGTTTGTGCGCCGAGGTGATCCACTGGCCCGAGGCATCCTCGACGCGGGCAAAGCCGGGTTTCGGACGCGACGGGTCGAGGTTGTTCAGTGCCCGCGACAGGGCGGCCAGACGTTCGCCGTCGCGTTGCAGACGGCGCTCGACGGCAGGCCGGAAGCGGGTGTCCAGCGCCGACAGGCGGTCGCTGCGGCGTTCGATCGGGCGGTGCAGGATGGCCGGAGACAGGCGGGCCGAAACGCGGGTCAGGCGCTGCTCATGCACACTGGCGTTGCGGTGCAGTGCCGAGCCCAGACGGCTGGACGCCAGATCAAGCCGCTGTTGCGGCAGGGCCAGAAGGTCTTCGGGGCGGCTGGGCAGGCCGCGCGCCACGGCCATCAGGCGCGTGCGGCGGTCATCCAGCAGGCGTGCGCCCGAGCGGCGAAGGCGGGTCTCCAGATCCGACAGGCCCCACTGCAGTTCGGCCAGAACCGGCGTGGCGATTTCGGCGGCCCCCGTCGGTGTCGGCGCGCGTCGGTCGGACACGAAGTCGATCAGGGTGGTGTCGGTCTCGTGGCCGACCGCCGAGATGATCGGAATGGTAGCGTCGGCCACAGTGCGGGCCAGCTGTTCGTCGTTGAAGCCCCACAGGTCCTCGACCGAGCCACCGCCGCGCGCGACGATCAGCAGGTCGGGGCGCGGGATGGGGCCATCGGGCGTCATGGCGTCAAAGCCGCGGATGGCGTTGGACACCTGTTTGGCGGCGGCATCGCCCTGAACGATGACCGGCCAGACGATGACGCGGCAGGGCCAGCGGTCGCTGATACGGTGCAGGATGTCGCGGATGACCGCGCCGGTCGGGCTGGTGATGACGCCGATGGTGGCGGGGAAGGCGGGCAGGGGCTTTTTGCGCGACGGCTCGAACAGCCCCTCTTCGCGCAGACGGGCCTTGATGCGTTCCAACTGCGCCAGAAGCGCACCGGCCCCCGCAGGCTCCATGCTTTCGATCACGATCTGATAGGACGACCGAGCCGGATAGGAGGTGATCTTGCCGGTGACGATAACCTCAAGCCCCGTTTCGGGCTGGGCACCGAGCGTACGGACAACGCCCTTCCAGATCACGCCGTCGATGGCGGCCTTGTCGTCTTTCAGCGTCAGATAGCAGTGCCCCGACGAGTGGCGCGTGACCTTGGAAATCTCGCCCCGGATACGGACGTGGCCAAAGCGGTCCTCAAGCGTGCGCTTGAGCGCGAAGCTCAGCTCCGAGATCGACAGGGGCGGGTTGTTGTCGCGTACGGGGGCGGCTTCGGGGGCCGCGCCTTCGAAGGCGTAATCGTCGGAATCCATAGGAACGACACTAGCCTTTCCGCGAACTGTCGGGAACGGTCAGTTTGTGGTTCCGTTGTTTTGTGAAGCTGGGCCGTTTCCTTGAAGGAGCAGGACGATGAGGCTGGGTGGTTTTGTGACGATTGCGGCGGCGGGCTTGATGCTGGTCGCCTGTGATAGCCGGACCGATGACGTGGTGCGCTCGCCTGCACCGGACCTGCCTCCCGAAAAGGTGAAGCGCAGCGAGGCCAAGGTGGCCGAAACCGAGGCGGCGACTGCGCTGGGCCTGACCCGCAGGCAGCTGGAACACGCCGATCTGGTCGCGCTGGATGGTCGTGACCTTGGCGATATCGAGCATCTGGTGACCGACTCCGCGGGCAATGTGACCCATTTGGTTGTCGAGCTGGACCATGCCGATAATCTGGAAGTCCTGCTGCCCATCGGTCAGGTCAAGGTCGATGAGGCGGGTCGCCACAAGAACCTTGTGACCGAGCTAAGCGCGGAAGATCTGGCCGCTTTGCCGCAGTATATTCCTGCACGTTAATCTTGACCTGACTCAATCGGTCCATCATTGCGGCGTTATGAATATCTTGCTCGTCGGTTCGGGAGGGCGCGAGCACGCCCTGGCCTGGAAAATCGCCCAGTCGCCGCGCGCTTCGCGGCTCGTCATTGCGCCCGGTAACCCCGGCATGGCGCAGCTGGGCGAGCTGCGCGGCGATGTAAAGGCGACCGATGTCAACGCGCTGGTGGCACTGGCGCAGGAAATCTCGGCCGATCTGGTGGTCGTGGGGCCGGAGGCCGCGCTGGCCGAAGGTCTGGCAGACCAGCTGGAGCGTCTGGGAATTCCGTGCTTTGGCCCGTCGGCCAAGGCGGCGCAGCTGGAAACCTCCAAGGCCTTTTCCAAGGCGTTTCTGGCCCGTCACAACATCCCGACCGCTGGCTATGGCGTTTATGAGGATGTCGAGGAAGCCAAGGCGGCGCTGGCCAACTATAGCGCCCCCTATGTCATCAAGGCCGATGGTCTGGCCGCGGGCAAGGGCGTCGCCATCAGCCCCGACCGCAAGGATGCCGAGGTCGAGATCGAGCGCATGCTGGGCGGCCGTTTCGGCAGCGCCGGCTCGCGCGTGGTGATCGAAGAGTTCATGGACGGCGAGGAGGGCAGCCTGTTCGCCCTGTCCGATGGCAAGCGTGCCGTGCTGTTCGGCGGTGCACAGGACCACAAGCGTGCCTTTGACGGCGATGCCGGTCCCAACACGGGCGGCATGGGGGCCTATTCGCCCGCGCCGGTCTTTACGCCCGAGTTCGTCCGCGACGCCAATGACCGCATCGTCCAGCCGACCATCCAGCGCATGGCCGATGAAGGCACCCCCTATAAGGGCGTCCTCTATGCCGGTCTGATGGCGACCAGCGAAGGCCCGAAGGTCGTCGAGTTCAACGCCCGTTTCGGTGATCCGGAATGTCAGGTGCTGATGATGCGCTTTGACGGCGACATCGTTCCGCTGCTGCTGGCCTGTGCCAAGGGCGATCTGTCGCTGGCTCCGGCTCCGCAGTTCAAGCCGGGTGTCGTTATCACCGTGGTGATGGCGGCCAAGGGCTATCCGGACAGCCCGCTGGAAGGTTCGATCATTCGTGGTGCCGAGCAGGACTTCGGCCCGAACGTTCAGGTTTTCCACGCTGGCACCAAGCGCCGCGATGACGGCCAGTTGGTGGCGGCGGGCGGTCGCGTGCTGAACGTCTGCGCCTATGGCAAGGACGTGGCCGAGGCCCGCGAGCGTGCCTATGAGGCCATCGCCAAAATCGACTGGCCGGGCGGCTTCTATCGCAGCGACATCGGCTGGCGTGCACTGGGCCGCGCATAAGATTGAAGGGGAAGGTTTCGGCCTTCCCCTTTTTCTTTAGTTCATCGCGAAAAGCAGACGGCCATCGCCCATACGCTCGCGCAAGGCGACGAGGTCGGCGTGGCTGCACGAGAAACAGCCGTAGGAGCGGCCAAGCTTGCCTTCGCGCGCCAGGAAGGCCGGATCGGCATAGTCCGCGCCATGGACGATGATGGCGCGTTCGCGGGCGAGGTTATTGGAATATTCCAGACCGTCCAGCAGGACGTTGGGTCCCTGTTGCGGGCCCCATGACGGCCCTGCCGTCACATAGCTGCCGATCGATGACATGTGGCTGTCGGGCTGGTTGGAAAAGCGTTCGGCATAGCCGGTGTGGGCCGGATCGGAACCGCGACCGTGGCTGGTGCGATAGGCGGTGACCCAGCCGCCCATCAGGTCGATCTCGAACAGGCGTTCAGTGCCGGAGAATTTCTGGAAATCGACAACATACATCCGGTCGCGTTGGGTGATGCGGTGGCCGTGCGTCTCCATGGCCGCCCTTGCCCGCGCCAGCAGTTCGGGACGGACCAGTTTGTAGGGATCGATCTCGGCAACGGGAACTGCGGTGCGCGTCGCTGCGGCATAAGACGGTGCGGAGTAGGGACGCGTGGCCAGCGGCGAGCGTGGCGCGGGCGGTGGTGTGACGGGCCCTGAACCTGTGGCACACCCAGCCAAAACGGCGGAACCACCGATGATCAGACCGCGTCTGGATAAGTGCATTCGTCCATCCCTTGATACCGAGATGAGGCGGGGAGGAACCCGTTGCCGCGCTACCCCGCCTTCTTCTCGGCTATCTTACCCTATGAAATGGGGTGAGAGTTTGAACTTAACCATAGATACCCTGGGTTGATATATGGTTGTTCAAATATAACCCATGGTTGCTGCTTGATATTGCTGCGCTGAATGGGCAAGTAAGACGCGCCACAAGATGCAGGCCGCACGCAGAGCAGATCGCATTTGCGTGATTTTATGTTTGGTGACAATTATGCTTCGCATACTGTCGAGCCTGGATCACTAAGGCGACAAGGAAAAATACTGATTTCATGATGCATTCCCGCGCCCGTTTCGCTCGCTCCTTTGCTGTTAAGCTTGCCATCGCCTCGTCAGCTCTTGCGCTGGCTTCCTGTGCGGCGGGCTATGAGCTCAGGGTGGACACAGCGCCGACGACACCGTCACGCTTGGATAGCGTCTCTGTGGTGTCAGAAACGGGTGGCAAGGCGGCGGATGCGGTCATGGAGTCGCTCAAGCGCCATCATGGCATTCAGGAAGGCGACGGCTGGCATCTGACCGCGACGCTGGCTGTGCGCTCGGTGGATATCGGTACGGCTACCGACAATCTGGCCCGTGACGGCGAATGGCTGGAGACGCCCCGCATCCGGGGTGCCCGTCGTGGCGAATGGCTGCACGTCCTGTCGATTTCGGCCTTCAAGGTCGATGAGGCCCAGCCGCGCGTCGTAATCGTCTCGGCGCGTGCGGACGAAGAACAGACGCCGGATGCATTGCTTCGCATGTTGGCGGATACGGGGGCCAAGGCTCTCGTTGAGGGCCATATCGCCCCCAGCGAGGACTGATCAGTCCACTTCCGGCTCGTCCGCAACCATGGGCAGGGTGATATAGAAGGACGTCCCAGAAGTCGGTTCTTCTATGCCCTGCGGCGGGGTGATGGTGATCGAACCGCCGTGGCGCTGGATCACCTTGTGCACGAAGGCCAGCCCCAGACCGGCACCCGATACATTGCCGCCGGCAAAGGGCTGGAACAGGCGGGCCTTGATGTCTTCGGCAATGCCTTCGCCCTGATCGCAGATGATCAGCAGGATCTGGTCTTGATGGATGCTGAGGCGGCATGCCACAAGCCCGCCGGTCGGGGTGTGGCGGATGGCATTGTCGATCAGATTGATGATTACCCGCCGCATCAGCGCCGCATCGGCCTCGATCAGATATTCGGTATCGTCGACAGGGGTGATCAGTTCGATGCCCTTGGCCGCAGACTGGGGCCACAGGGTATCAGCGGCCTCGGTCACCAGATCGGCCAGATTGACCACCATGAAGTCCAGAGTCTGGTTCTCGGCCCGCGATAGCTGGACATAGCCCTCGGCGAGGCTGAGGGTCTGGCGGGCGTTGCGGCGGATCTGCTCGTCCGCATTGGCAGGGCGTTCGCTGCCCGACAGTAGGGTTAGGATGGAGACCTGCGGGGCACGCATGTCATGGCCGAGCAGTTGCAGCGTCATCTGGCGCTCGCGCTCGGCGGCATGCAGACGGGTGACATCAGCAATACGGACGATCAGGCCCGCCGACTGCTGGTTGCTGTCGATCAGACCGGCGACCGCGATCTCCAGCGTTCTTTGATCGGGCAGAAGGACTTCGTTTTCCTGCCCTTCGGGGGCGTCGATCAGCTTGCGCCAATCGCGGGCCCCCAGTGACACCATCAGATCATCCAGCGATGCACCAACCAGAGGGCGGTTCTGGAACAGGGCCTCGGCGCGGCGGTTGGCGATCAGGACCTGACCGCTGGAATCCGCCACCAGCGCGGCATCGGGCAGGCTGCTGACCGACTGGGTGATGTAGCGGTTGAAGTTGCGGAACTGTTTGAGGGCCGAGCTGAGGGCCATCACCTGACGGGACACCTGATCGCCTGAGCGCCAGTCGCTGTCGCTGGCGAGGGCGGACAGGGTGTGGGTGGCGGCGTCGGCCCGAAGGTCGGACAGTTCGCCACGCATATAGCGGTAGGCGGCAGCCAGACGACGCCAACTCCACAACGGCCAGGCGAAGATGACGCCGATACAGGCCGCAGCCGGTGGCCACCAGATACCAGCGCGCAGCAGCAGCGCCGAGGTGATCAGCGAACCGAAAATCAGAAAAAGGCCCAATACAGTATTGGCCGATGGCGTCAGAAGCAGGAAGCCAACCAGCAGGATCATCAGGGGAATGATCGATACGGCACCGCGTAGGGCAGGTCCCATTTCGTGCACGGGCGGTCCGGCCAGAACATCCTGCATGAGGGCCGCGACAATGTTCACACCGGGGGTGAGCGAGCCATCCGGCGTCGACGGGATGGCGTAACGGTCGCCCATCCCTTGGGCTGTGGCCCCGACCACGACCATCTTGTTGCGTAGGAAGTCGGGATGGACCTCTCCGCGCAGGACATCGACGAAGGATACGGTGGTGTAGGGCGAGTGACCGGACGGAAAGCGGATCAGGCGCTGGCCCATCGGATAGATGCCGGTATCGATCCTGCTAGCCGGTACGCCTTCACTTCGGACCGTGGGGGCGTTGGGACGTTCCGACAGGGCGATCAGGCCCAGATGCGGCAGTTCCTGTCGGCCCGCGTAGACCCACAGGGGAAGCTGGCGGACCGTGCCGTCCTTGTCGGGTGTCAGGACAGGGTGGCCGATCCCTGCGGCGCTTTGGGCTAGGGGCTCGGGCGGCAGGGTGACCGAGGACGGCTCACCATCCAGACCCGGCTGGTCGACGGAGGCGGGCAGATAGACATTGCCCGCCCGACTGATGGCATCGGCCAGAATCTGGTCGTCCGGTGTCGGCTCGATGAACAGCATGTCGTAGGCGATCAACTGGACATTCATCAGCGCCAGTTGGTCGATCAGTTCGGCATGGCGCGCGCGGGGCCACGGCCATGCGCCCAGCTCGCGCAGGCTGCGGTCATCGATGCCGACGACGACAATGTCGGGATGGGCAGGGCCGGCGTTGAGCTGTTGCACGCGGTCGTAAAAGACGTCGTTGCCACGTTCGGCGGTCTGACCGACAGCCAACCAGACGACGAGCACGATGCTGACCAGGGAGGTCAGCATCCACTCGGCCAGCACCTTTCGGGAAAGGCGCTTGTCCGCGAAGTCGCGCGATATGGCAGTCGTCGGTGGCTTCAAAGCCTCGCCCTGTTAGCGGCTGATGGTCAGAAGTTCAGGCTTTGACCATGCCGACAGACGGTGACCGAACCGATAACGCGCGCTTTCCACACGCCAGCTATAGTTGCCGGCGGGAAGGTTGCTGAGGGTGAAGAAGCTTTCCGTCAGGCCCGGGGTGTCGACCATCGGCTCGCCCACAGGCGTTCCGTTCTCATCCGTCGCGAACAGCTGGAAGCGGAACTGGGCATTGCCTTCGCCCGCAGCGGACCAGCCGAAGCGGAAGATACGCTCGCGGCCCTTCAGTTCGCTGCTGCTTTCCAGACCCTCGATGGTGTTGAGCGCACGAATGAAATCATAGGTGCGGGTGCGACCTTCGATCAGATTGGTATCCACCGCCGACAGCCGCAGATACCAGCGTCCCTCGGGAAGGTCCGTGAGCCTCAGCACGCCGTCCGAAGCCGGAGCCTCAAGCTCGGCAACCGGATCGGTCAAACCGGCGTCCTGTCCGATCCAGCCGCGCACGATGGAGGCATTGCCTTGCGTCGTCGTGCGGAAGGACAGGGTTTGAGCCGTTTGTAGGGAATCTTCGCTGACCAAGGCCGGTGCCGGAAGTAGGGCGCTGGCGGTCAGACTGGTCTGGCCCTCGGCGGTGCTAACACCGCTACCGTCGCGCACGAGGGCGGCATCGGCATCGCGACCGGCATCGGGGGCCACGGCCACCGCCCCTTCAAGCACTGAGGTGGCGCTGATGCGCGAGGCGGCGTCATAGGCCACGCGGAAGTCCGTGCCGCGAACGGCCGAAATGGCAGTCGGCGTGGTGACACGGAAGGCACCGGGGCTTTGACGCGGGGTGACGCGGTTTTCGACGCGGCCGTTCTCGACGACCAGGCGGTGGTCCGGCTGGTTGTTGATGACGAAGCGGCGCAGGCGCTCCAGGCGCAGGCGGCTGTTGGACGGCATGACCGAGCGGCTGTCATCCGAGAAGGTGATGCGCACAAAGGAGTTGCCGCCGGTCGCGATGGAATCGTTCTCGCGCAGCTCCATTCCAACCGACAGCGGAACCGATTGCCCGTTGCGGATCACCTGAACATCGCCGCGATAGCTGTCGAGGCGGGCCGGATCGGCGCGTGTGCGCAGAAGGGCCGTATCGATATTGATCATCCGGCCAATCGGGATGGCGCGGGGGTTGGCGATATTGTTGTCACGCTGCAGGTAACGGTAATCGAGCGGGTGACGCAGATATTTGCGGGCGACGTCGATGAGGGTGTCGCCTTCGTTCACGCGGTACACCAGCGGCGGCTCGGCCAGTCGCTGGCTGACGTTCGGCAGGGCGCGGGGGCGCGACTGGGCACCGGCGCTGTCAGCAACCAGAGCCAGCCCGACAGACAGGCCGAGAGCGGCGGTCAGGCCGGTGAATGCGAGACGTGAATTCTTCTGGGTCACTTAAGTCACCTTCAGTGGACTTCTTCCGGCGGCAAGGTGTTGCCTGCCGCATCGGTGCCCTCTGCCGCAGTGTCGTCGGTGTTGGCGCGCTCGAGACGATAGCCGTAGCTATAGACGGGCGTCAGGCGATAGCCGGCCTGCGGGCGTAGATTGAGTTTGGAGCGGACGCGCGAGATGTGCATGTCGAGCGAGCGGCTGTTCAGGTGCGGCTCGTTGCCCCAGATCGTTTCCAGCAGATAGGTGCGAGACAGGGCGCGATGCAGGTTGCGGAACAGGAGGCGGGCGAGCGCGAACTCCTTGGGCGTCATGGCGATGGACTCGCCGTTGCGCACGACGGTGGTGGTGCTGGCGTTGAACACGAAGTCGTCGATGACTTCACGTTCTGCCGGAGCGCCGAGGTGCTCATAGGCGCGGCGCAGCAGGGCGCGCACGCGGGCTTCCAGAACCGTCGGGGAGATGGGTTTGGCCAAATAGTCGTCAGCACCCGCGTTGAGGGCAGCGACGATGTCGGCATCCTCGACTCGGCTGGTGATCAGCAGGGTGGGCGGGGGCGGCGTCAGATTGCTGCGAACCCAGCCCACGACCTCGATTCCTGAACGGTCGGGGACATTCCAATCCACAATGAGAAGATCGAAGGTGTCGCGACGAAGGGCCGAGATCAGGGCATGGCCGCGCGAGAAGGTCGTCGGACGAAAGCCTGCCTTCTCAATGATTTGAGAAATCGTCTGCAGTTGGACCGGATCATCGTCGAGCACTGCGATTTTCATGAGGTCAACTCTCAGAATGGCTTGGGGGTATCCCAATATAGCGAAATGAGAGCGTATTAGTGCCTAACGGATACGGTAAATTGTAAATTTAAGTTTGCCCGATCACATTCATGACAGCGAGCCAATCGGTAAAGGCGCGAGGGTGATCGAAGCGGGCATTTACCGGCCAAGCTTGAATACTTGCGCGCTGTTCCGGCGAGAGGCGGACCCAGTCCTTTTCGGTCGTGACCAGGCCGGCGTTGAAGACCTCGGCACGCGAACGGATGAAGTCGTACTGGGCCGGTGTCAGCTTGGCGTGATCGGCTAAGGGTATGAAATCACGAAGGTCACAACCCGCAGCCACCAGCGAACGCTCGACCTTCCATGGCTTGGCAATGCCTGCAAAGCCGACCTGAGGGCCTGGGGGCGGGGGCTGGTCGGGCATGAGACGGGCGGTGAAGACGGGCAGGTCGCCGAACACCTCGACCAGTTCGGGGTCGGCCTGTTCCATATCGGTCGGCAAAAGGATGATGACCGCATCGGCGCGGGCCAGCCCCTTGGCCAAGGGTTCACGCATCGGGCCAGATGGAAAGACCGAGCCGTCGCCAAAGGGCCATTCCCCGTTACGGGTCTCGCCATCGACGATGATGAGGCTGACGGTTTTGATCAGGGAGGGATTCTGATGGCCATCATCCAGCACGATATGGCTGGCCCCTGCGGCCTTGGCGGCCTTGGCTCCCTCGACGCGGTCGCGGCTGATCAGGGCAAGGCCGTCGCGGGCCAGCATAAGCGGCTCGTCGCCCACGTCCTCGGCCGAGTGGACGGAAGCATCGACGACGACCGGACCTTCCAGCTTGCCGCCATAGCCACGCGACAGAGCCGCGGGGCTATAGCCTTCCTCGCGCAGCAGCCGCAGGATTTCGCGGGCGATAGGGGTCTTGCCCGAGCCGCCCACCGTCAGATTGCCGACAGAGATGACCGGAATATCGGCTTCATAGCCTTGGGTGCGGGCGATCTTGCGCGCTGTCACGCCTGCCCAGACCCATGACAGCGGTTTCAGGGCCATACGGGTGATGGGGGCGTGGTTGCGGTTGCGCGAATACCACCAGCGCGGCGTGTTCAGCTTCATCTCGGGCGTCTCCGCTCGGGCTTGGGGGCGGGCGGCAGATGGGTTTGCAGGGCCTGCCACAGGCGGTCGAGACCGGCAGAGGCTTCATTGGCGGCGCGTCGGGCGCGCTCTCCCATGGCACGGGCCGCTTCCGGATCGGCCAGCAGCGGCGCAATCAGATCGCGCAGCTCGTCCGGTGACAGGACGCTGACCAGACCACCCGAGTGCTTGAGCATACGGTTGACCTGCTGCCAGTTGGCGGCGTCGGGGCCGCAGAAGGTCGGCTTGCCGAGGCGGGCGGGCTCCAGCGGATTGTGACCGCCCACGCTGCCACCGCCAAGCGCCGGAGCGAACGAGCCGCCCAGCACCACGACATCGGCCAGACGCATGAACAGGCCCAGCTCGCCCAGCGTATCGGCCAGATAGATGTCGATACCGTTTTCGATGTCACCGCCCATGCTGCGGCGGGTCAGCTTCCAGCTGTCCTGTTCCAGCTCGTCGATGATGCCGGTCGCACGTTCGGGGTGACGGGGCACGACAATCAGCAACAGACGAGGCGCGAGGCCCTTGAGCGCCTTGGCGAGGGCGCGCTCCTCGTTTTCATGGGTGGAGGCGATGACGACGACCGGACGATCACCGATCAAGCCCGACAGGCGCGAGAACTCGGCCTTGTCATAGGGCAGGGGCTCGCCCGACAGCTTCAGGTTCACCCGCCCGTCCACGCGCGCGCCCATGGAGGCCAGACGTTCGGCCCCTTCCTCGTCCTGAGGCCAGACGTGGGCAAAGGCCGACATCAGGGTCCGCGCCATGGCGGGGGCCTTTTGCCAGCCCTCAAGCGTATGGGTGGTGATGCGGGCGCTGACGAGCGCCAGCGGAATGTTCCGCTGGCGTGAGGCCATGATCAGGTTCGGCCACAGCTCGCTCTCGACGAAGATGCCCAGATCGGGCCGCCAGTGATCAAGGAAGCAGGCCACAGCATTGGGGCCATCAACCGGCGCGAACTGGTGGATCACGCCCTGCGGCAGGCGCGGGGCGATGACCTCGGCCGAGGTCAGGGTTCCGGTGGTGACCAGAACCGTCACGTCGGGACGATCTTTGCGGATACGTTCGGCCAGAGGCAGGATGGACAGGGCCTCGCCGACGCTGACACCATGGATCCAGATCAAGGGGCCGTTCGGGCGCGACAGGCCGGGCAAGCCAAGGCGCTCGTCAACGCGGGTCGGGCTTTCCTTGCCTTTCTTGACGCGGCTGTCCAGCAGGCGCGGGGCCAGCGGCTCCAGCAGACGTGTGCCCAGACGATAGGCCAGCAGGGCGGGACTGAAGCTCATTCAGATGCGCTCCAGTCCGGTGATCTCGTCGGCGCGGGCCTCGACAGCGGTCAGGCGTTCGCGCCATTGCGCGGCCACCTCATGGACATCGCCGCCTTCGGGGAAGTCGACACGGTCCCAGACGATAGCGCCCTTGCTGAACGGCAGGGGCAGCAGGGCGCGGTCCCAACTGTTCAGACGGATTGCAGGCTTGCAGGACAGGCCCAGCATCAGGACCGGCGCGCCCGACATGCGGGCCAGTACCGGAAGGCCCTCTGCCATGGAGCGGGCCGGACCGCGCGGGCCATCGGGGGTCAGCGCCAGCCCGCCGCCCGACTTCAGATATTTCAGACCGTCGCGCAGCGCCTGTGTCCCGCCCTTGGCCGCTTCCTTCTTGTCCTTGTTGGACGAGGAACCGCGCACGGCGGGGATGCCTAGACGGGCCATGGCCTTGGCAATGAACTCGCCATCCGCCGACAGCGACACCATGCCCCGTGCGGGCTGGGCGCGGTCCTGCGGCCATGAGGCGACCGCAAGGCCGAGGCGAGAGTGCCAGAAGGCGATCAGAACACCGCCGCCCTTGTCCCAAATCTCTTCGGCAAGGTGGCTGTTCTCGTGCTCCCATCGGATGGTGGCGTAGCAAAAGCGGAACCACTCCGAGAGCAGAAAGGCGGCGGTGCGTTGGATCAGGGGGTTACGCAGGGGTCTCATGCGCCGGTTTCGTCAGGGAGTTGGGAGAAGGTGACGCCGATCGGCGCGTCCAGCGACTGCTGGCGGGCGAGGCGGGCATAGAGACCGCCCGCTGCCACCAGTTCATTGTGCTGGCCCTGTTCTATGATCCGGCCTGCCTCGACCACATAGATGCGGTCGGCGTTGCGAACGGTAGACAGGCGGTGGGCGATCATAAGGGTGGCGCGGCCTTCCATCAGGCGATCCAGCGCCTGTTGGACGAGGGCTTCGCTTTCGGTGTCCAGCGCGCTGGTCGCTTCGTCCAGCAGCAGGATGGGCGCGTTCTTCAGGAAGGCACGGGCGATGGCGATACGCTGGCGCTGGCCACCGGATAGGCGGGCACCGGCCTCGCCCACGCGGGTCTGGTAGCCATTGGGCAGGGCGCTGATGAAATCATGCGCGGCGGCGGCGCGGGCAGCCTCGATGATCTGTTCTTCGGTGGCGTTCTCGCGGCCATAGGCGATGTTGGCGGCGATGGTGTCGTCGAACAGGAAGGGTTCCTGCGTCACCAGAGCGATATGGTCGCGCAGGGACGACAGGCTGAGATCGCGCAGGTCGACGCCATTGGCCGTGATGCGCCCGCCCGTGACGTCATAGAACCGCGGCAGCAGGCTGAGGATGGTGGACTTGCCACCACCTGACGGGCCGACAAGGGCGATGGTCTCGCCCGGCGAAACCTGAAGGTTCACGCCGCGAAGGGTCGGCACATCGCCCGTGGCGGTGCGATAGGCAAAGGAGACGTCCTCGAAAACGATCTCGACCGGACCGGGGGCGAGGGTGGCCGGATTGGACTGTTCGCGGATTTCCGGCTGGATATCGAGGGCTTGGAACAGGCGGCGCGCCGCGGTCATGCCTTCGGACATGACGGTGGTCAGGTTGGAAAGCTGACGCAGGGACTGGCCCGCCAGCATCAGCATGCCGATAAAGGCGGCAAAGCCACCGACCGACATCTGGCCCTTGCTGGCGCTCCAGCCGGCATAGCCGATAACGGCGGCGACGATGGAATAGGCGATGATGTCGGAGGCGGGACCCGCAAAGGCGCGGCTGTCGGCCCCCTTGATAACGTGGCGCTGGCGGCGGTCGATGACGTCGGCGATGTTGGCCTCTTCGGCTTTCTCGCGGTTTTCGATCTTGATGACGCGCACGCCGTCGAGGTTTTCCATCAGGGCCGAGGACAGGACCTCGGTCTCGACCATGGCGCCCTTGGCGGCCTTGCGCGACTTCTTGCCGAATTTGCGCATGACAAGGCTGACGGCGGGGACGCCCAGCAGGACGATCAGGGTCAGGGGCAGGTCGATAAAGCCCATGGCCACCATGACGCCGACGATGATCAGCACGTTCTGGGTATAGTTGACGATGCCGTTGGTGAAGGCTTCGCGCACGAGGTTGGCGTCGAACAGGACCGACGAGACGAAGGTGCCCGAATGCTGGTTGCGCAGCCGCGACAGGTCGGCATTGATCATGCGCGAGAACAGCTGCTTCTGGATATCACCGACGATGCCGTGACCAAGGCGGTTCACCACGGCGGCCTGACCGGCCATGGCCAAAGAACGCATGATCGACAGGGCGATGATGACAGCCGGAATCAGGGCGATCAGCCATTGCGGCTGGACGTCGAACAGGCCGAGGAAGCGGACCGGACCCGTGTGCGGCTTGAACAGCAGGTCGATGGACGGCTCCAGAAAGCGCAGCAGCCCCGCCGTCAGGGCACCCGACAGCACAGCGAGCAGCAGGGACGCGAAGAAGGCCACCTTGTGCTGGGACAGGTAGTCGCGCCACAGACGCTTCAAAAGCTGTACGAGCGGGGTATCCGGCTCGGATGCAGGGGCGGGACTTGTCATATTATCTCGGTCGAACGGCTGGGCCTTCAAGTCAAGCGTCTTGGCAGAAACGAAGCCGTCTCAAACAGATGGATCAAATCGTTTCCACAGGTATTCTGACGCTTATGTCTGGCCCTGATCTGTCTTCGTCCTTTGCCCGTTTCAAGGCACACTGGTCATATTTCTGGGGCGATCACGGCTTTATCCGTCTGAGTTTCACCAATGCCCATTGGCTGGATGAGCATTTCGTTCGCAGCAACCAGCCCTCGCCGCGCCAGCTGGCGTGGTGGAAACGTCAGGGCATCCGCACCGTCATCAATCTGCGCGGGGCGCGGGATGAGCCGTTTTACTGGCTGGAGCGCGAGGCGTGTCAGCGGTTGGGACTGGTGATGATCAATGCGCCGCTGGATTCGCGCGAGGCGCCGGATGTGGAACGGGTGCGCAATGCAGAGCATCTGTTCCGGACTATCGAATATCCGGTGTTGATCCACTGCAAGTCGGGGGCCGACCGTGCGGGGCTGATGGCGGCGCTGTATCGCCATCTGGCCAAGGGCGAGCCGATGGCCAAGGCCAAGTCGGAATTGGGTCGTCGTACCCTGCACAACCGCGAGGGCAAGACGGGGGTTCTGGACGAGGTGCTGGAAACCTATGCCGACCGGTACGAGCCAAAGGGCGTTGGTCTGATCGAATGGATGTCAGGCCCTGACTATGATCCGTGCCGGATCACGCGCGACTATCGCGCCAAATGGTGGGGCCACCTGTTTTTCGAACGCTGCCTGCGTCGGGAATAGGGATCAGCCCCACGGGCCGGTCGGTTCGCGCTCGGGCTTTTCGGGCGGGGCGTTGTTCATGCCCGCCTGCCGCTCGATCTCTTCCTGCCGTTCAATCAGGCGACGGGTGATCCAGTCATCGTTGCGGCGCTTGTTGAGCAGGATGACCACCCACAGCAGCAATATCGCGACCATCGACACGATGCTGAGGATGGTTTGGGTCGATTCAGACATGACGTTCATGACGGTCTCTCCGCGCGGAGGGCCATGATACGCCAAGGGCGGCCGAAACCCTAGTTCCGGCCGCCCTTGAAGGAATCACAATCGAGTTGTGAACGCTTATGCGTCGCCGCGCGGGTCGATCAGCTTGTGCGCGTGCAGGATGAAGAAACGCATGTGGGCGTTGTCGACGGTAGCCTGGGCGCGAGCTTTCCAGGCGGCCTTGGCTTCTTCGTACGAGCCGAAAGCGCCGACGAATTCGACTTCCTTCAGATCGCGGAAGGTCGGCTCCGACGGGTGACGCATTTCGCCACCGATGACGAGGTGAAGCAGTTGAGGTTCGAGCTTGTCAGCCATGGAGTGGGGCCCATTGCACAGGTGAGGGGTCAGAAGGTGAGCGGGATAGGCGCAGTCCGCCGGATTATCAACGGGTGCAATGCCGGTGCAGCGCAAATCATGCTCGTTTGTCGCGGATCGTGGCGATTAAATCGCCATTTCTGTCCTTTATGGTCACTGACGACCGCGCCAGCCTCCTGTGCGATAAGCGATCCTGCGCAAACATCCCAGTCCCACTTTGGGCTGATGGCGATGGCGGCATCGAAGGCCCCCGCCGCCACCAAGGCCATCCGATAGGCCCGGGCGTTGCGCTTGGAAAAGTTCATGTGGGGCCATGGCTCGTCCCACTCGCGTGCTTCCATCAGACGGGCGTCGGCCAAAAGCTCGGCCTCTTCCAGCTCGCGGGTGTCGGAGGCGGTGATGGGGCGGCCTTGAAGGCGGGCCCCGCCGCCCAGCGTTGCCTCGAACATCTCGCCCAGAGCGGGGGCATAGATGGCGGCGGCGACGGGTTCGCCGTCCTCGACCACGGCGATGGGGGTGCACCACCACGGCTTGTTACGCATGAAGGCCGAGGTGCCGTCGATGGGATCGACCACGAAGATGCGCTTCTTGGACAGGCGGTCGGTGCTGTCGGCGGTTTCCTCCGACAGCCAGCCATAGTCCGGTCTTGCCGAAAGCAGGCGTTCTTTCAGGAAACTATCGACCGCCAGATCGGCGTCGGTGACCGGCGAAGCGTTTTCCTTGGACCAGACCTTCAGCCCTCCATCGCGGTAGTCGAGCGCCATCTGGCCTGCGTCGAAGGCGGCCTGACGGATCAGGGCAAGGTCTTGGTCAAGAGACGTCATTTACCGGCAATCGCCACCTTGTCGAACAGCAGCGACGGGCTGTTGAAGGCGCTGCGCCATTCGATGTCGCCCGCGCGCTGCAGGCGGGCGTAGAGATCGACCAGATTGCCCGCCACGGTCACTTCGCTGACCGGATAGGCGCGCTGGCCGTTCTCGAACCAGAAGCCCGAAACCCCGGCGGACCAGTCGCCCGTGTTGCCGTTCAGGGACGGGCCGAACATGGAGGTGATCAGCAAGCCGGTGCCTGCCGATGCCATCAGGTCGTCCAGCGAGCCTTCGCCCGGCGTCAGGTGGACGTTGTGGGCCGACACGCCCGACGGGCCGACCAGACCGCGCGAGGCGTGACCTGTAGACGTCAGGCCCAGTTGCGCCGCCGATGCCGTGTTCAGCAGCCACGTCGTCAGGCGGCCATCCTCGACCAGATTGCGCTTTTCAACGCGCACGCCTTCGTCATCGAACGGGGTGGAGCCGAGGCCGCGCACGATGTGTGGGTCATCCACCAGATCGACGCCCGACGGCAGGACCATCTCGCCCAGCTTGTCCTTCAGGAAGGACGAGCCACGGGCGATGGCGGTACCGGCAATGGCACCCAGCAGGGGCGACAGGACCTGGGTGGCGATGCGGTTCTCGAAAATGACGGGGGCGGTGGTCGAGGCGATCTTTCGGGCCCCGACGCGGGCGACGGCGCGCTCGCCCGCCTTTTGGCCGATCTCTTCGGCGGAGGGCAGGTCGGCGAAGTGGCGCAGGGATCGGCTTTCACCGCCGCGTTCCATCGCGCCGTCCTTTTCAGCGATCACGCCCGCACCCAGCGAGAACATGCTGCCGCGATACTGGCCGACAAAGCCGTGCGAGGTGACGAGGTGCCATTCGGTCGAAGACCACGAGGAATCGCCGCCTTCGGAACGCGATACGCCTTCAACGGCCATGGCGGCCTGTTCGGCGGCGACGGCGGCGGCTTCAAGCTGTTCGGCGGAGCGTTCGCTGGCGTCGAACAGGTCCAGTTCGGGATGCGGGCCGCGTGCCAGAAGCTCTTCCGGAGCCAGCGAAGCATAGGGGTCTTCGGGGGCCAGACGGGCCATGGCGATGGCCCGCTCGACAAGGCGGCCACGGGTCGGCTCGGACAGGTCGGAGGACGACACCGTCGCCTGACGCTTGCCCACGAAAACGCGCAGACCCAAGTCGGTGGATTCCTCGCGCTCGACATCTTCCAGCGCGCCATTGCGGACGCCGACGGCCAGAGAGGCGCGGCGGGCGGTGGCGGCTTCGGCTGCGTCGGCACCGGCCTTGAGGGCGGCGGTGACCAGATCATGCAGCATGGAAGGATCGGGCGAGGCGGAGGGCGTCGATGCGGACATGCACCGGATATGGCCGACACGCCCGTTCTCCGCAACAGTGCAAGAGGGTTAGCGGTGAGGAGCGTGGGTTGTCAGAGCACCGACCACGCGATCAGGCTGATGCCGGCGATGAGCATGGAGAGCCATGTCAGGGTCATGCCGGCGGCGCGGGCGAGGGACAGGCCCGGCAGGTAGAGGACGGCCAGCGCGTGGATGACGCGGCCTGCGAACATCAGGGCACCGACCAGATGGATCAGGGCGGGCGGGGTGTCGAGGAAGGCCAGAAGGATCAGGCCGCACAGGCCCGCCGGAATATATTCGGTCGCATTGCCGAAGGCGCGGACGGCGACGGACAGATCGCTCTGTCCGCCGTCGCCATAGGGGATACGCAGTTGGCGGCGCCGTCCCGCTGCCATGCCCGACAGGACAAACAGCAGCAGGATCAGTATTCCGCCCCAAAGGGCCGCAGCCTGAATGGTCGATCCGATCATCAGTTCTCGCGGGCCACGGGGTAGAGCAGGTAGCGCTGGTCGTAGAAGGGCGTGCGTTCATAGAACCACGCCAGTCGTGCGTGCGCATCGGCGGCAAAGTCCGGCTCGGCGGCCAGCTTGGCCTCGAACGCGGCCTTCAGGGCCGGATCGGCAGCCAGCATGCGGTCGGCCAGAGGCGCGATGGCATAGGGTTCGATATATTCAACGCGACTGAGGACCTCGAGGAACATGCCCCATGCGAAATAGCTTTCGCGGGACTGGGGCTCGAGCGCCAGCATGACCAGATCGCCCAGCGGCTGGTCGGTAGAGACGCGGACCGAACCGGGTGCGAAGGTCCAGCGGGTGGCTTCCTCGGTGACGCTGTCGATGGCGACCTCGACGTGGCCTTCGTTCGGATGGGTGGTTAGGCGCGGGTTCTGGACGCGCAGCATGGTGACATCGACGGCGGTCGTTTCATCCACGCGGGTCATCTCGACACCCGAGGCTTGTAGGCGCTCGATGATGTCGGTGCGATAGGCAGGCACCCAGTAGGCTTTCGGGCGCTTCAGTTGCAGCGTCGGGCGCGAGCCGTACCACGGCATCGACCACAGTTCCGGATCGGGCTCGCCCAGCCAGCGGATTTCCTTGCGGCCCGAGGCGGCGCTTTCATACATCTCGTATTTGATGCCCTTGAACGGGACATATTCGGTCGGCTCTTCGACCTGTACGAAATTGGCGGGCACGACCTCGGGGCGCAGGGCGCGGTCGGCGGCGATGGCGGCGCGCACCTCGGCGACCTTTTCGGCCATGACCTTCAGGGTTTCCTCGATGAACACATAGGTGCCCAGCACGCGCTGGTCGTGCGGCTTCAGGCTGTGGTTCTCGATCAGGATGGTCGGGATGTGGGCGGCGTCGCCCCAGCCGTTGGAGAAACGCTCGCCCAGACCGCCATCGTTCAGACCTGCGCGGGGGTCATCGTCGTCGATGCCGAAGACCAGCTCGCCGGGGATGTGGCCGTTGTCTTCCAGCGCCTTGTAAAGCGGCGGCTTGAAGCTGTCGTTCAGCCATTTCGCAATGGCGGGCGAGCGGGTGAAGGTGTCGTCCTCGCCGGTGAAGCCGAAGGTGACATCGTACTGATAGTCCATGCCGTCGGTGACGTGGACGTCGACGTAGATGTCGGGGTTGTATTTGAGGATCAGGCCGCGGGCGGCGCGCATCTCGGGCTGGTCCAGCTTGAGATAGTCACGGTTCAGGTTCTGGTTGGTGCCGGTGTTGCGCCAGCCCTGAATGCGCGGGCCGCGCTGGTTCGGGCGCGAATAGGCCGAGGCGCGCTCGTGGCCGTCCACGCTGAGGATCGGGACCAGGATCAGGTTGGCACCGTCCAGCAGGTGGTCCTTGCCGTAGAAGGCGATGTCGCGCAGCAGCATCATGCCCGCGTCCTTGCCGTCGATCTCGCCGGGGTGGATGCCCGCCTGAATGAGGACGGTGGGCTTGGCCGGATCGAACGGCGCGCCGTCCTTGGAGGCGATGACGGCGTAGATATCGCGGCCTTCCGGCGAGGTGCCGAAGCTCTCGATGCGGATCAGGTCGGAGGCGGCGTCCAGACGGTCGAACCATGCGCGGGTGTCGACGTAGTTCGGGCTGAAGTTCAGCTCGGCGTCCTGTTCAAAGCCCGAGGCCCACGGATCGCTGGCCGGACGCAGCAGGGCGCGCGAGGCACCGTTCCACTGCGGCGCGGGCGGCAGGAAATCCTGATCCCAAGGGGCGTGATTGGTGATCGGCGTATCGGACATGGCAGGACTCGACATCAGGGCGGCCAGCACGGCCGCAAGGGTTACCCGTCGCATAGGACCCCTCCAACAAGCGACCACCTCTTTTAGGCCTGTTTGCCGATGATGCCAGTAGCCCATCAAAAAACCCCCGATGCGAGCGGCATCGGGGGTTTGATGAAGCGGAGCTTTATCAGTCCGGCAGTTCGATGTCGTTCATCTCGCGGATCGCGTAGTTGTAGTAGGCGACCACCCGCTCACGGTTGAAGTCACTGCCGCTCTGCTTGTAGTCGCGCCAGTTGCCGATCAACTGCTCTAGCTTATCAACCAGCCTGCCGATGCGCGCCTTGTTGGCAGCATCTGCGGCCATTGCGGCTTCGGTCTGGCGAAGCTTGGTCACAGCGGCCTGGAATTTCGGCAGCTGGGCATCGGCATCGGCAGTCTTTTCATCAATCACCGCCGTAGTGAACAGATCGGCCAGGTGCATAGCTTCAACGACGTCGGCTTCGGTGTTGTGGCCAGACTTGCGGTAATCGGCGATGCGCTTTTGTGCGACGTCCCGCTGGAATTGGGCGATGGCGGCGTCAAGCTCGTCGATCGCGGCGAGGGTGGCCGTGTAGTTCGCCATCAGGCTGTCATGGGCGGCCTTGCCCTTGGCCAGACTGTCGTCACGGTAGGCGCGCGACGAATAATAGGGGGCCAGTTCCTTCCACTGCGCCAGTAGGGCTTCGGCCGAAGCGATCACCTTGTCGGCGGCCGCGTCAGCTGCGGCGGTGGTGCTGTTGCCACCCAAGGCGCGGGCTTCCTTGATCTTGGTCAGCGCCTGTTCGAGCGTAGAGATGTTCTCCGGAAAACTGATGGTCTCGGAAATATTTGCCGACGGGATGTGCAGTTCTTTGTAACGTTCGAAATTCTTGTAAACGCCCCAGTTTTCTTCGATCAGCTTGTTGTAGCCGTCGATGTAACCGTTGAACTTCACCGCAGGATCAGCGCCCTTGGCAGCATCAGCGATGTTTTCCAGCGGGTTGCCCTTGGCCTTG
>NZ_CAMZFB010000018.1 GCF_947305955.1 uncultured Brevundimonas sp. | reverse complement strand
AAGGACAAAAGTGCGCCCGGTAGAAACCCAGCCCGCGGCCGTCGCCCCCCCCCCGCGCAATAACTGAGTGGCCCTTCAAGCCCACGTGCTAACCAGCACCAACGGGGGGGTGTTGTTTAGAAGTTTAGACTACAAGCATTGACAACACTCTATCTGTTATGGCCTCTTACAGCATGCGTGGATTTACCCCTTTTTCGATCCGGCTGGCTCCTGCGACCAGAGCCAATCTTGAAGCGATACAGCGTGAATGGTCTGCACAATCAGGCCAAAAGATCACCCTTGCCCAAGTCGTCGATCGGCTACTGGAAGGCCCTGCTGCACGCGGAGACCTTGCGACTGAGGTCGACGAGCTGAATACGGATCCTCTACGCACGATCCGGCAAATCAATGAAAAGCTAGCCTCCCATTCGCCTTATCGACGATCCGAATGGCTCTTCATCGCTGAGCAGATCCAGGAGGACATCGATAGAATTCCTTCGCATCAGGCAACTTTTGACGCCTCGCTATGGAGCGCAGTTTACGACGCCTTGATTCTTCTCGCCGGCCTCTTCACTTCAGCATCGCCGGTTCTACGCTATGTTGCTTCGAAAGCTACTAATAGCGTCAGCGATGGCGATGAAATCGATCCAAGCTCGATCCAAAGGGCGTTAGCGGTAGAGAAGGCCAAGTTCTTATCGCATCCCTGGCCTGTAAAGGATCTATACGTCGCACGCGCCCTGCACGTGTCTCTTCGCGATGGCGGCATCGCAATCGATGAACCAACCAAAATTCCAGATAGCGATATCGAAAAAGCTCTGGCCAGCGTTAAGAGCCAGCTCACAAAGCTGGCAACTAGAGCTATTGTCGATCACGAAGAAACCCCGCTACTTGGATCGATATTCAATAGCTCGCTGAGCTCATTCCACTTTTCTACCGAACTTGTGTCTGTCAGCGCACGACAAACCGAGAGAGGCGATCTTAGCTGCGGCCTGATATTGGGAAACAGTGATTTAAGCTTGCAGCTGTCACTGAATGGTTATGGCCAGATCGCAGACTTAAGCGAATGCCTTGCCGCCAGCGGCCTATCAAAAGTTCGCAAATGCAAAAATTATGAGGTCCGCACTCCATATAGAGAAGGTGAGAAAACCTTCCTATCAATAGTTAATGGCGGAACCGCATGGTTGAGCGACCAATGCGTCCACGACCTACGCACGGGGCTCTCCGAACTTCTGATGCACGAAGAATGGTCTGAACATCTAGCCCAGCTACGTAATGCATACGGCCGCTAGCTCATGACCATTAAAAGCAATGGGAATACAAAATACAATATTGATAGAGACACTCCTCTATCTCTTAAGACTGTTGCCGAATTATTTTTTCCAGATGGAAGCATAACTCGCAATAAGCTAAAGAAAAAAGTTGAAGACGGACTTCTCGTAGCTTGGGACATAGGCGGAGAATTACTAACTTCGCGCGTAGAAGTAGAGAGGATGTTAGAAAAATGCCGCGTGACACCCAGCCGCCTAGACTATGGTATCGCAAGCCCAGACCCCAAAAATCGGGAAGAAGTGCAGAAAAAGGGGCCTACTACATCCTCTATAACGGACGCCAAATTAGCACGGGATGCGGCCGTAATGACCGCGCAACGGCTGCGACAAAGCTTGCGCAGTTCATAGTAGAAAGTCACGCAGTCCCAAGACGCAGAAGGTGCATCGAAGACATCCCCATCGGCGATGTTCTTACGCTCTATCTCCAACAAGTCGTCCCTAAATTGGCCACCGCCCAGAAAGCCGCAGGACGCTGTGAGAGGCTTGCAAAATGGTGGGGTGACAAAAGCCTCTCAGAAGTTACGCGCGGCACCTGCGAACAGTTTACCGCAACCAAGACCCCTGGAGCCGCTAGGCGAGAGCTTCAGGATCTACAAGCCGCAATCAACTACCATCACAAAGAAGGCCTTCATCACGCCGATGTACGTGTGACCTTGCCTCCTGCTGGGGCTCCAAGAGAACGTTGGCTAACTCGCGAAGAAGTAGCGCACCTAATCCGCGTCTGCCGCAACACCAGAGAAATTCAGAAAGGGATACCGACTGAAAGGCGACCACTACGCCATTTGGTCCGCTTCATTCTTTTCGGGCTCTACACAGGATCACGGCCAGGCGACATTCTCGCAGCATCATTCACCGCAGCGCCAGGTCGGAGTTTCATCGACCTTGAAGCGGGCCTCTTCTACAGAAAGCCAGCGGGAAAAGTCGCGACGAACAAGCGACAGCCCACCACCCCTATTCCGCGCCGACTTCAGGCACACTTACGTAGGTGGAGAGCCCTGGGGGCTCAGAACGTTGTAGAATTCGAAGGCAGTTCCGTAAAATCAGTCAAAAATGCTTTTAACACATTGATCCAAAACGCTAACTTACCTGAAGGCATCATCCCCTACACCTTGCGACACACCTGTGCGACTTGGAAAATGCAAGCTGGAGAGCCTGCTTGGAGAGTCGGAGGTTTCATTGGCACAAGCGAAGCAATGATCATAAAGCACTATGGCCATCATAGCCCATCCGGGCTTCGAGAAACCGCAGAAGTCGCCACCCAACGACTACCCAACGCTAAAGTCCCCGTAAGACGCGAAAACCCCGCGTTCTCACCACAGTTTTAAAAGAAAAGCGGCTTCTCAATGCTAGTACAGCGCGCTCATAACGGTCTGGTTGGGGGTTCGAGTCCCTCCACGCCTACCACCCTCCCCTCTCGTTAAGTCATAGACTTGGCTGCGATATTTGCTCGCTCAAGCTTGTGGCTGGGGCACGGCTGTGGTCCTGTCGGCTAAAGGCCGGAGGGACAGATGACGACATCCACGAATTTCAGCTTCAGCTCAAAGCTGCAGATCTATTATTTCCTGTCAGGTGCCCTGACGCTGGCAGTCACCGTCGTCGGCATTCTGGCCCTGCCGGTGTGGGCCTTCGTCGGCACCTGGTGGGCCAAACGCTATTACGAACACCTGCGGCTGGAACTGACCGAGCGCAGCGTGGTGGTCGGCAAGGGCGTGTTCTTCAAACGCGAACTGACCATCCCGCTGGACAAGATCCAGGACATTTCGATTTCGGAAGGGCCGCTGCTGGCCAAGTTCGGCCTGCTGGGCCTTCGCATCGAAACGGCGGGACAGCGCAATGCTGCAACCGGCAAGTCCGAGGCCGATCTGATCGGCGTGGAAAACGCCCGTCAGGTGCGCGATCTGATCCTCGCCCGCCGCGACGCTCTGGCGGCATCGGATGGGCCGGCCAAGAGTGACATCGGCACGATCGATCTGCTGACCGAGATACGCGACAGCCTGAAACGGATCGAAGCGAAGCTGGGATAAGCTCCATAAACAAAGCCCCGACCGCCACTTGGCCGTCGGGGCTTTTTCATTTCAGGTCAGGCCCGAAATCAGAAGTTGAAGCGCATGCCAGCGCTCAGCACGTGGGCCGAGGTGTCAACCGACAGCGAGTCACCATCAATACCGTCCTTGCCGGTCGGGGCCGACAGGTAGCGGTAGCCGAAGTCAAAAGCTGTCTTTTCGTTGATGTCGTAGATCAGGCCGGCCTTCACCTGCCACATGAAGCCGTTGTCGTCGGCCGAACCGGCGAAGTCTGCATCCGGCACGGCCAGCTTGTACTCGACCTTGCCATAGCCGATGCCCGCACCGGCATAGAGGGCGGTGTTGGCCGAGCGATAGAACTCATAGTTGGCGTTGGCCATGACGCCGTAAACCTTGGTGCCGATGTCCAGCTTCACGTCTTCTTCGAAGTAGTCCGACAGGATATCTTCGAAGGTGCCGACGTCCACGTCGGTGTCCAGATAGACGAACTCGCCCTCAACCGACCACTTGTTCGCGAACTTGTGGCCGAAAGCAGCGCTGGCGAACACGCCGGTTTCGAGGTCCAGGTCTTCCTTGTAGCTATCGCCGTCCAGAACCAGGTTCAGGTCCGACTGACCAGCAAAGTTCAGGCCCAGGTTGCCTTGAATATAGTTGCCCGATTGAGCGAGAGCCGGAGAAGCCATCAGGGCGAGAGCGGCAGCCGAAGCCAAAACAGTCATTTTCATATCGGTAAATATACCTAGAGTTGAAAGGAAGCGTCTCTCTAGGTGCCAATTCCTACCGACTGGTTAATCGGCGTTATTTATCAACAGGTTGTAATGTAGATAAACATTCGCCCAAGGGCTGCGCGTCGCAAACCCCCAAGATACCGGTCCGTTTGACCTTAGATGGTGGCAAACCAGACAGTTTCAAGAACTGGTAGAACGACGGTTTTTCCTATTGCCTGCCCGCTCTGGCACGGAGCGAAAACCATGACGCAACAAATGTCCCCCACGCCCTTCAGGCAGGCGTTTTTCCATGGCACGCGGGCAGATTTGCAGGTCGGTGCGCTGATCGTGGCCGGTAATGCGTCAAACTATGGCGCAGGCCATGCGGCGGGCCACAACTATTTCAGCGGCACGCTGGACGCCGCCATCTGGGGTGCCGAACTGGCCAAGGGAGAGGGTGCTGGAAGGATCTATGTCGTCGAACCTACCGGCGATCACGAGGATGATCCCAATCTGACCGACCAGAAATTCCCTGGCAATCCCAGCCAGTCTTTCCGGTCCCGCGCCCCGTTGCGGATTATCGGCGAGGTTGTGGGCTGGCACGGCCATCCCGAGGCGCAGATTGCGTCGATGAAAGCCCATATCGACGAGCTGGAAGCTGCAGGTATTCGGGCTATGGACGACTAGGTCCATAAACAAAGAGCCGGCCCCTTTCGGAACCGGCCCTTCAATCACGCGGTCAACCGGCCTTAGAAGGCGCGGCGCAGACCGACGGTCAGGGTGTGGAACTTGCCAGCTTCGCCCACCGAGCCGACTTCCGGTGCCACCAGATAGCGGTAGCCGATGTCGAGGGTGGTCTTTTCGTTCAGTTCGCGGGTCGCACCGGCCTTGAGCTGCCACATGATGCCGGTGTCGTCCGACGAACCGTAATCGCTGCCTTTAGGCTTGTACTCGACTTCGCCGAAGCCAACGCCAGCGCCGACGTAGGCTGCGTTCTTGCCCGAGCGATAGATTTCGTAGTTGGCGTTGGCCATCAGACCCAGGGTGGTCATGTCGTAATCAAGCACCATGGACATGGGCGAGATACCCATGAGCTTGATGCGGCTGCCTTCCAGTTCGGCATCAGCGTAAACCAGTTCGCCTTCAATCGACCACTTCGGTGCGATCGACTGACCATAGGCAACGCTGACCAGATAGCCGTTGTCGGCGTCTTGGTTCATAAAGTTGGAATCGAACTCGCCACCGACAACACCGCCCAGGTTGGCTTGAATATAACGGCCCGACTCTTGGGCAACAGCCGGCGTGGCAAGCAGGGCTGCGCAAGCCGCAGCGACAGTAAGCATCTTCATAATCTGTACTCAAAACGAGGAGGAAGGAGCGACGCCATTCACGAAAAATAGCTAAGCTTAGATTAAGTCCTTGAGATTACGCTGTTTTTCCAATTCTCAGCACAACCCGCCCCGGCCGCGCTCGGGCATGAAAAAATACAGGCCCGGCATTTCGCCTTAGGCTTCGCGTCCCTATGTTTGCGCCTCCACCACAGGATTAAAATTCGCATGTCCTACATCGCCCGTGACGACCGCCCCGCCGACAAGGCCGAACGCTATGCCGAGGTCGAGGCTGAAATCCTGGCGGTACTGGATGGCGAGACCAATCTGACGGCCAAGATGGCGACGGTGTCGTCCATGCTGTCGGACGCATTCGAGGCCTTCTTCTGGACCGGCTTCTATGTGGTCGATCCCCTGAAGGAAAACGAGCTGGTCGTCGGCCCGTATCAAGGCACGCTTGGCTGCCTGCGCATTCCGTTCACGCGCGGTGTCTGCGGTGCGGCGGCGCTTCAGGGCAAGACCCAGCTGGTCGAGGACGTCCACGCCTTCGAGGGCCACATCGCCTGTGACAGCCGATCCCAAAGCGAGATCGTGGTGCCGGTGTTCGACGCCGACAAAAAGCTGATCGCCGTACTGGACGTGGATGCCACCGAGAAGGCCGCCTTCGACGCAATCGATCAGGAATGGCTTGAGCGCCTGATGGCCAAGGTCTTTGCCGCCTGATGCGTATCGGGGTCGATTTCGGCGGGACGAAGATCGAGGCGGCGGCCATCGATGACGCGGGCGGTTTCGCCGCCCGTATCCGCCGCCCCAATCCCGGCCACTATGACGGCGCGCTCGAAACCGTGAAAGCGCTGGTGGCCGAGGTCGAGGCCGAGGTCGGGGCCACACGCTCCATCGGCATCGCCATTCCGGGGTCGCCCTCGCCGCTCACGGGCCTGATCCGCAATGCCAACAGCCAGTATCTGAACTGCCGCCCGTTCCAGGCTGACCTGCAACAGTATCTGGGTCGCCCCGTGCGGCTGGCGAACGACGCCAACTGTCTGGCCCTGTCCGAAGCCGTGGACGGCGCGGGCGAAGGCCATTCATCGGTCTATGCCGTTATCCTCGGCACCGGATGCGGCGCAGGGCTGGTGATCGACGGCAAGCTGGTGGAAGGCCGCCACGGCGTCGCCGCCGAAATGGGCCACAATCCCCTGCCCTGGCCGACCCTTGACGAAGTGCCCGGCCCTGCCTGCTGGTGCGGACAGTCGAACTGTCTGGAGACATGGATTTCCGGCAGTGGCTTCGCCCGCGCCCACCATGCCGCAACGAACCGCAACTGGACGTGTGAACAGATCATCGAGGCCGTCCGCACGGGAGATGAGGCCGCCAAGGCGGAACTGGACCTGCTGCGCGACCGCGTGGCACGGGCACTGGCGGCCGTGGTGAACCTTGTCGATCCGGAGATCATCGTGCTGGGCGGCGGCCTGTCGAACGTCGCAGAGCTTTATGACGGTCTGAACGAGGCCATCGCCGCCCGCGTCTTTTCCGACATCTGGAACGCCGCCGTCGTGCCGGCCCGCTGGGGCGACAGTTCCGGCGTGCGGGGTGCGGCGAGACTTTGGGAATAGCGCCCGCTATGGTCGGGCGAACCTGATTTTCCCAGCGAGTCGCCCATGAAAGTCCGCAGCGTCCTCTACCTGCCCGCCAGCAATGCCCGCGCTATTGAAAAGGCGCGCACACTGGACTGCGACGTGGCGGTGCTGGATCTCGAGGATGCCGTCGCGCCCGAAGCCAAGGCGGAGGCCCGCGCCGCCGCCATCGAGGCCGCCAAGGCCGGTGGCTTCAAACCCAAGCTGGCCGTCCGCATCAATGCGCTGGACACCGAATGGGCCGAGGACGACCTGAACGCCCTCAAGGACGCGCCCGTCGATCTGGTGGTCGCGCCCAAGATCGAGAACGACCAGCAGGTCAAAGCCATCAGCGACGTGCTGCGTCTGGACCAGCGCCTGTGGGCCATGATCGAAACGCCCGCCGCCCTAATCGACCTTAAGGATATCGCCTCTGCGGGCGGCATCCTGTCGGGCCTGATGCTGGGTGTGAACGATCTGGCCAAGGAGATGAAGACCGGCCCCTCGCCCGACCGCGAACCGTTCAAGCCGTGGCTTTCATCGCTGGTCGCTCACGCCCGTGCGAACAAGCTGTTGGCCATCGACGGCGTGTTCAACCGCATCAAGGACGAGGAAGGCTTTGCCGCCGAGGCCGCACAGGGTCGGCTCTATGGCTTTGACGGCAAGAGCCTGATCCACCCGTCCCAGATCGCCCCCGCCAACGCGGCCTTTGGCCCCTCGCCCGCCGAGGTGGAGTGGGCGCAGAAGGTCGTCGCCGCCTTTGCCGCGCCGGAGGCCGAGGGCCTCGGCGTCATCCGCGTGGACGGCGAAATGGTCGAACGGCTGCATCTGGAACAGGCGCAGGCCCTGCTCGCCGGTCTCTGATTGCCCACAGGTCGACGCCCGCGCCATCTGGCGCACCGGCCAAGCCCCGCCTAGACATAACCCATGATCGAAAACGCCCCCGCCAACGCAACGCGCCGCCCGACCGCATGGGTCTGTGCGCCGGGAGTGTTGAAGGTGCCCCATCTGGCGACCTTCGTGGCCGATTACGACATCCGCAAGCTGCCGTCCGCCGATGTGGCTGTAGTGATGGGCTGGGGGATGAAACCCTCGGCCAATGTCGGGCGCAAATGGGCGGCTAAGAATGGCAAACCCTATGTGGCGCTGGAGGACGGCTTCCTGCGCTCGGTGGGTCTGGGCGAGAGCGGCGCGACCAGCCTCAGCGTCGTCGTCGATGATCTCGGCATCTATTATGACGCCACCCGCCCCAGCCGCCTTGAGGCCCTGATCGATACCGCGCCGCAGTGGTGTGATGCCGCCATGGCCGCCCGCGCCCGCGCCCTGATCGAGCGCATGGTCGAGAGCCGCATTTCCAAGACCAATATGGGCGTGGCGCTCGACCCTTCCGTGCTTCAAGGCCGACCGCGCGTTCTGGTGGTGGACCAGACCTATGGCGATGCCTCCATCGCCTATGGATTGGCCAATGAGGCCCGCTTTGCCGAGATGCTGGCCGCCGCGCGCGCCGATCATCCCGACGCCCAGATCATCGTCAAACGCCACCCCGCCGTGGCCGCAGGGCGCAAACAGGGTTGCATCCCCGCCGATCAACTCTCAAACGTCACACTTATCGACACCGACGTGCGCCCTGCCGAACTGCTGGATGCGGTGGATGCGGTCTATGTCGTGACCTCGGCTCTGGGCTTCGAGGCCCTGCTACGGGGCAAGCGCGTGACCTGTTTCGGCGCGCCCTTCTATTCCGGCTGGGGCCTGACGCAGGATAAGGTGCTGACGGGCCGCCGTGGACAGCCGCGCACGGTCGAACAGGTCGTGGCCGCCGCCATGATCCGCTACACCCGCTATGTCGATCCGGTGACGGGCCAGCCGTGCGAGGCCGAGGCCGCACTGGAACGGCTGATTTCGCTTCGTGATCGCGCCGAGCGTCTGTCCGGTCATTGGTCTGCTGTCGGCTTTGCCCCCGCCAAACGCCCGCCTGTGCGCCGCCTGTTGAACAGCCCCAAGGGGACGGTGCGCTATTTCTGGCGTTCATCCTCAGCCCTTGCCGACGCCCGCGCCAACAACGGCAAGCTGATCTGGTGGGCGGGCAAGGAAAACCCGATCATCCGCGCCGCCGCAGATGCCTATGAAGGCCCGACCGTTCGCATGGAGGATGGCTTTATCCGTTCGCGCGGACTGGGCTCCGACTTCTTTGGGGCGCTGTCTGTCGCTCTGGACGATGAGGGCGTCTATTACGACCCGCGCACGCCCAGCCGTCTGGAAAGCCTGATCGCGGGCAATGCCCTGTCACCGCGCCAGTTGGAACGCGCCCGTGCCTTGCGCGAGAAAGTCGTCGGGGCGGGCCTGTCGAAATACAATCTCAAGGGCGCGGCCCTACCCGCCGACTGGCCCAAGGACAGAGACATCCTGCTGGTCGTCGGTCAGGTCGAGAACGACAAGTCGATCCTGACCGGATGCGGCGATATCCGTACCAACTCCGGCCTCGTGAAAGCCGCCCGCGCGGACTATCCCGACGCCTTCCTCATCTATCGCAACCACCCCGACGTCACGTCCGGCAACCGTCCGGGCCTGCTGGATGCGGCGGCGATGGAGGAAGTGGACGCCGTGGCCGATGATATGGACATCATCGACCTGCTGAACGCCTGCGAGCGACTGGCGACCCTGACTTCGCTTTCGGGGTTCGAGGCTCTGATGCGGGGCAAGGCCGTCAGCGTCTATGGCCGTCCCTTCTATGCCGGATGGGGCCTGACCGAGGACCGTATGACGTTCGAGCGACGCGGTCGGCAGATCACGCTGGATGAGCTGATCCACGCCGCCCTGATCGACTATCCGGTCTATGTCACGCCGAATGGCTGGCCCTGCGAGGCCGAGGATCTGGTCAACATCCTGATCGCCGCGCGCGACACCCCCCTGCCCGCCCCGCCGCGCGGGCGTATCCGACGTTGGTGGCGCGGCATCAAGGCAAGTCTCGACCGCAGCCTCCCGCCGTCTTATTGATAGACTCAAACATTTACATAAGCCCGCTCACCTGACGGACAGAAGTTCGCCGCAAACACCGGACATGACCTGAGACAACAGGTTAACCGCCCCCAAAAGCGAACCGCGCCAGCGAGCGTGAGGAAGAAACGAAGTGCATAAAGCCGTCATCGCCGCCACCGGCCTCTACACCCCCGAACAGTCGATCTCGAACGACGAGCTTGTGCTGGCCTACAACACCTGGGTCGATCAATGGAACGCGGCCAATGTCGCCGCCATCGAAGCCGGTGAGGTCGAGCCGAAATCGCACTCTTCCAGCGCCTTCATCGAAAAGGCTTCGGGCATCAAGAGCCGCTTTGTCATGGACAAGGAAGGCATTCTCGATCCGTCGCGCATGGCCCCGCGCCTGCCCGCCCGCAGCAATGACGAAATCTCCATCCTCGCCGAAATGGCCGTAAAGGCTGCCGAGGATGCCATTGCCAAATGGGGCAAGCCGGTCAGCGAGATCGGTGCCGTGATCTGTGCCGCATCCAACATGCAGCGCGCCTATCCGGCGATGGCCATCGAAGTCCAGCAGGCGCTGGGCATCGAGGGCTTCGCCTTCGACATGAACGTGGCCTGCTCCTCGGCAACCTTCGGCATCAAGACCGCCGCCGATCTGGTCGCCAACAGCGACAAGGCCGTGCTGATGGTCAATCCGGAAATCTGCTCGGCGCACCTGAACTTCAAGGACCGCGACAGCCACTTCATCTTCGGTGACGTGGCCACCGCCGTCATCATCGAGAACGAGGCCAAGGCTGACCCCGGCGGCTGGAACATTCTGGGCAGCGCGCTCAAGACCAGCTTCTCGAACAACATCCGCAACAATTTCGGCTTCCTGAACCGCACCCACCTGCCGACCGACACGGCCGAGCCGATCCCGTCGGACGGCCTGACCGACAAGCTGTTCGTCCAGCAGGGTCGCAAGGTGTTCAAGGAAGTGGTGCCGATGGTCTCGGAGATGATCGTCGAAGAAGCCGACAAGCTGGGCATCGACCCGCAAAGCCTGAAGCGCCTGTGGCTGCACCAGGCCAACATCAACATGAATCACCTGATCGCCAAGCGCGTGCTGGGCCGCGAGCCGAGCGCCGAAGAGAACGTGATCATCCTCGACGAATACGCCAACACCTCTTCCGCAGGGTCAATCATCGCCTTCCATCTGCACAACGATGGTTTCGAAACTGGGGATAAGGGCCTGATTTGCAGCTTTGGGGCTGGCTATTCTGCCGGCACCGTAGTTGTTGAAAAGCGGGCATAATCTTGCCGCTTTCTGTGAGCGCCCGCCGTGGCGCTTGCACTGTTCGGTTTTTTTTGCAATCCCTATGGGACTGAAAATTTATCGGGGTTGGGATCCGGTAATGACGACGACGATGGAAAAGAACCCTTCGCCATGGGCGGAGAAGCTTAAAGATCCGCTGGCACATGATATTGCCACGGTGCTTCACCGCATGGGTGGATCAGCCCATCAGGACATGGTGATCAACTGTGTTGCCGCCATGAAGCGTCAGCGCGGCGAGTCGGTGACCCAGGACCTGAAGTCCAAGATCATCGAAGTGTTCGAGCGCTATCGCGACTTCTTCATCCGCCCGTTTGGCGAAGGCTCGCTGCGCTGGGCGATCGCCCCGGAAGTCCTGCACACGATCTGATCTCATTGGATCAACCGGATATGCAAAAAGGCCCGCCTCTTTCGAGGCGGGCCTTTCGCATTCCTGGACCGTTATACGATCTTAGAAGCGACGGACGTACGAGACGCTGTAGGCGTCGCCGCTTTCGCGGTCGTCGCGGAAGTCACGACGGGTCCAGTCGGCGCGGATGCCGTTGTCCTCGTTCATCTTGAACTCGGCACCAGCACCGTACGACCAGTGGTCACCGCCAACGTCGGTGGTCACACCGGCGATCTCGCGCTTCATTTCGGTGTGGCCGTAGCCACCGCGAGCGAAGACTTCAAAGTTCTGGCCGACCGGGATCTTGCCGACGACATAGCCAGCAGCGTCCCACTCGTGCTTCAGGGTGCCTTCAGCGCCGAGGATCGAGAAGTCCTTGTCTTTCACACCGACACCGACTTCGGTTTCGACAGCGAGGTAACGGTTCAGCTCGATACCCATGCGGCCTTGGACAGCACCGGTGTAGGCGTCTTCGAGGTAGCTGTAGCCCAGCGAGCCGTAGCCACGGGCATTGTCCATGCTCCACGGCGAGGTCGATTGAGCCATGGCCGGAGCCGAAACAGCGGCAGCAGCGGCTGCCAGCAGGATGATCTTACGCATAGTGATACTCCATGGTTGGGTCCGAGGGGCGCTTTGCGAGCGCCTCCCCTGCCCCGATCCGTCATTGGGGGAGGAAACCCCGCCCGCGGACAGATCCACGCGGGCGGAGGCAGTCATTCAGCCGATTAGAAGCGGCGGACGTACGACAGCGAATAGACGTCCACTTCGCCAGCATCGCTGTCGGTAAAGTCACGACGGGTCCAGTCACCACGGACGCCGTTCTGGGCATCGAAGTAGAAGTTGGCACCGGCACCGTAGTTCCAGCTGGTGCCGTCAGCTTCACGCGAGAAGCCGCCCAGTTCCGACTTGATCTTGGTCGTACCGTAACCACCGCGGGCAAACAGCTCGAACTGGTCGTTGATCGGCAGGGTACCTACGACATAGGCCGCAGCGTCATACTCGTGCTTGATCGAGCCATCGACGCCAGCGATGGTGAAGTCGTCGTCGCGAACGCCGAACGAAGCTTCGCCCTCAACGCCGAAGTTCTTGTTGAACTTGGCACCGAAACGGCCGGTGATGGCACCGAGGTCACCATCCGATTGATCCAGCTGCGAATAGCCGAGGGTACCGTAGTAAACCGGACCATCCTGGTAAGCAGCCGGCGCGGTTTGAGCAACGGCGGCACCGCCAAAAGCAACAGCAGCAACGGCACCAGCAGCGATAACAAACTTACGCATATTATAGTCTCCTAACTGGAGTTGAACTAAAGGCGAGAACGCCCCTCGTTCCAGCTCGGACAACAAAACGGCTCGCCCTCACTGGCGTTCCCTATGAATTTACATAACCAATAATAGTGTGCGCAACTGAACACATACAGCGTTCGGCCAAAAGTGTCAGAATTTGGCAATAAAAAAGGCGGCCCGTTGGACCGCCCTTCTTATTAATACTTGAGACGAAGCTTAGCGGTCTTTTTCACGCGCTACGCCCGACTTGGTCACAAGAGCAGCCTGAGCGGCGGCCAGACGGGCGATCGGCACGCGGTACGGCGAGCAGGACACGTAGTCCAGACCCACTTCCTCGCAGAAGGCGATCGAGGCCGGATCACCGCCGTGTTCGCCACAAATGCCCATCTTCATGCCCGGACGGACGCCATGGCCACGTTCCTCGGCGATGCGAATCAGGTCGCCCACACCGTTCGTATCGAGGCGGACGAACGGATCGTTCTCGAAGATGCCCTTGTCCAGATAGGCCTGCAGGAAGCGGCCCGAGTCATCGCGGCTGATGCCGAAGGTGGTCTGGGTCAGGTCGTTAGTGCCGAAGGAGAAGAACTCGGCATGCTCGGCCAGATCAGCAGCACGCAGAGCTGCGCGAGGCAGCTCGACCATGGTGCCGACGAGGTATTCGACGCTGTCGCCAGCCTCGGCAAACACGGCCTTGGCGGTGTTGTCGGTCAGCTCGCGCAGGTACTTCATCTCCAGGCCCAGCGCGACCAGCGGGTGCATGATCTCCGGGATCGGAGCCAGACCGGTGGCCTTCTTGACCTCCAGAGCGGCCTCCAGAACGGCGCGGACCTGCATCTCGTAGATTTCAGGATAGGCGACACCCAGACGGCAGCCACGGTGGCCCAGCATCGGGTTGGTTTCGTGCAGTTCCTTGGCGCGGTGCTTCAGCTTGGCCGCGTCCAGACCCTGCGAAGCGGCCAGTGCGTCGATTTCAGCCTCGGTGTGCGGGATGAACTCGTGCAGCGGCGGGTCGAGCAGGCGCACCGTCACCGGCAGGCCCGACATGATGGTGAACAGTTCCACGAAGTCCGACTTCTGGAACGGCGCGATCTTGGCCAGAGCCGCACGGCGGCCCGCTTCGTCGTCCGACAGGATCATTTCGCGCACAGCGGCGATACGGGTGTCGTCGAAGAACATGTGCTCGGTGCGGCACAGGCCGATGCCCTCGGCACCGAAGCCGCGAGCGGTCTTGGCATCCAGCGGGGTTTCGGCGTTGGCGCGGACCTTCAGGCGGCGCACTTCGTCGGCCCAGCCCATCAGGGTCTGGAAGTCGCCGGTCAGTTCAGGCTCGATCATCTGGACAGCGCCGTCCAGAACCTCGCCCTTGCCGCCGTCGATGGTGATGATGTCACCGGCCTTGAAGGTGCGGCCACGCACGGTGAAGGTGCCCGACTTGTCGTCGATGCGGATTTCACCAGCGCCCGAGACGCACGGACGGCCCATGCCGCGTGCGACCACGGCGGCGTGCGAGGTCATGCCGCCACGGGCGGTCACGATGCCGCGTGCGGCGTGCATGCCGTGGATGTCTTCCGGCGAGGTTTCGTCACGTACCAGAATGACAGCATCGCCGTTCTGGGCGGCGCGCTCGGCCTCGTCGGCGTCGAATACGATCTTGCCCGTGGCCGCGCCCGGCGATGCCGGCAGGCCGTTGGCGATCACGTTGCGGACAGCCTTCGGGTCGATGGTCGGGTGCAGCAGTTGGTCGAGGGCAGCGGGCTCGACGCGCGAAACCGCTTCCTCGTGCGAGATCACGCCCTCAGAAGCCAGTTCCACGGCGATCTTCAGCGCCGACTTGGCGGTGCGCTTGCCGTTACGGGTCTGCAGCATCCACAGACGGCCCTGCTCGACCGTGAACTCGATGTCCTGCATATCGCGGTAGTGGCTTTCCAGACGGCCGACCACGTCGACGAACTGGGCGAACACTTCCGGCATGGCTTCTTCCATCGAGGGAGCGGTTTCGCCCATTTCCTCGCGGCCAGCCTTGGTCAGGGATTGCGGGGTGCGGATACCGGCCACCACGTCTTCGCCCTGAGCGTTGATCAGGAACTCGCCGTACAGCTTGTTCTCACCGGTGGACGGGTTGCGGGTGAAGGCCACGCCCGTGGCCGAGGTTTCACCCATGTTGCCGAAGACCATCGACTGGACGTTGACGGCAGTGCCCCAGCTTTCCGGAATGTCGTGCATGCGGCGATAGAATTTCGCGCGGTCGTTCATCCACGACTCGAACACGGCACCGACGGCGCCCCACAGCTGATCCTTGGGATCTTGCGGGAAGGGCTTGCCCAGCTCGCGCTCGACCAGCGCCTTATAGTCGGCGACGACCTTTTCCCAGTTCTCGGCGGTCAGTTCGGTATCGACCGAGACGTGCAGACGCTCCTTGTGGTCGTCCAGCACTTCCTCGAACAGGTCGTGGCCGAGGCCCAGCACCACGTTGGAATACATGGTGATGAAGCGACGATAGGAATCGTAAGCAAAGCGGCGGTCGCCCGACAGCTTGGCCAGACCTTCGACGGTCTGGTCGTTCAGGCCGAGGTTCAGCACGGTGTCCATCATGCCCGGCATCGAGGCGCGTGCGCCCGAGCGGACCGAGACGAGCAGCGGGTTCTCGATCGAACCGAAGGTCTTGCCGACCACGCCTTCAACCTTGGCAAGGGCTTCCTTGACCTGAGCTTCCAGATCAGCCGGATAGCTCTCGCCATTGGCATAGTAGTAGGTGCAGACTTCCGTGGTGATGGTAAAGCCCGGAGGGACAGGCAGCCCCAGCGAGGACATCTCGGCCAGGTTCGCACCTTTGCCGCCGAGAAGGTTCTTCATCGATGCGTCACCGTCAGCGGAGCCTCCGCCGAAACCGTACACCCACTTGGTCATATTTCAGTTCCTGAACCGTGGTCGTCACACGGGGGTTAGAGAATCCCGTGGTTCGAGCGCCTCTCTATCGCGCTGCACCTGCGAAGGCCACCGCCTAGCAGTCACAATCGGTGGCACGATGTAGCAATTAGCGAAAATTTATCCGTGGAAGGCGGATTTTTGTGACCAAACGCAAAACGGCACCCCGAAGGGTGCCGTTCCGTCTGTGTAGTTTTCATGACGCAGTTAGGCGATCAGCCTGCGATCTGGCCGAAGTCAGCCACGCGGCCCATGATCTCGCGAACCTGCACCAACAGTTTCAGTCGGTTATCACGCTCGTCTTTGTTTTCCGAGTTGACCATGACGCCGGTGAAGAAGGCATCGACCGGAGCGCGGAGCGCGGCCAGTGCCGTCATGGCGGCGGCGAAGTCCTCGGTTTCCAGTGCCTTGGCCACGGCGGCGTCGGCAGCCTTGGCCGCTTCGGCGAGAGCCACTTCCTCGGCGGGCTGGTTGGCCATGCCGATGGTGACCTCGCCCGACGGCAATGCGCCCTTCTTCTCCTCGGCCTTGAGGATGTTGGAGGCGCGCTTGTAACCGGCCAGCAGGTTGGCACCGTCGTCGGTGGCGAGGAAGCCCGACAGGGCCTCGACGCGCGACACGATACGCACCAGATCGTCATCACCCAGAGCGAACACGGCGACCACGAGGTCGTGACGCTGTCCTTGGTCGCGCAGCAGGACGGTCAGACGGTCAGCGAAGAAGGCGAGGAGTTCCTTAGATGTAGCTCTGACTTCCTCAACTGTTTCGAAGAAGGTCGACGCCCCCTCTTGAGGATACGGGTTCCAACCGTTCACCACTTCGGAATAACGTCGCTGAATATCAGTGACGATCTGATCGTGCATGTCTCTGGAAATAGACTTAAATTCAGCGTCCTGAACAGCAACACCGTCATTTGCGTGAGCGGACGCATGAGCGGCGATTACGGCTGGCACGATCATCTCTACAAGCGGAACGGGGCGCCCAACTTCCAAAATCAGTCGAGTAACGCCCAGAGCCGCGCGGCGAAGGGCGTAGGGGTCCTTCGAGCCGGTCGGCTTTTCGTCGATCGAGAAGAAGCCCGAAAGGGTGTCGATCTTGTCGGCCAGAGCGATAGCGACCGTCAGCGGTGCGGTCGGCACGCTGTCGGACGGGCCTTGCGGCTTGTAGTGATCGCGGATGGCGTCGGCGATGGCGTCCGGTTGGCCAGCGAGACGGGCGTAATAGCCGCCCATGATGCCTTGCAGTTCCGGGAACTCGCCGACCATGCCCGAGGCCAGATCGGCCTTGGACAGACGGGCGGCCTTTTCGGCCTCGGCAGCATCGGCACCGACCAGCGGGGCGATTTCCGCAGCCAGTTTGGCAATACGCTCGACGCGCTCGGCCATCGTGCCCAGCTTGGCGTGGAAGGTGACGCCCGAGAGCTTTTCGTTCCACTTGTCGAAGCCGACCTTCTGGTCTTCTTCCCAGAAGAAGCGGGCATCGTTCAGACGGGCCGACAGCACCTTGGTGTTGCCAGCGGCCAGAGCCTTGCCGCCATCGGCAGCCTCGACGTTGGCGACGACGACATAGTGCGGAGCGAGGCCCTCGGCACCCGGCTGGCGGACGGCGAAATACTTCTGGTGCACCTTCATCGACAGGCGCACGACTTCCGGCGGCAGCGACAGGAACTGCGGGTCCATGTCACCAAGGATCGGGGTCGGCCATTCAGCAAGGCCCGCAACCTCGTCCAGAAGGCCGATGTCATCGACCAGTTCCAGACCCTTGGCGGCGCAGACAGCCTTGGCACCTTCCAGCACTTTGGCCTTGCGGTCCTCGAACGACAGGACGACGAAATTGCGTTCCAGCTTGGTGCGGTAGTCGGCGAAGTCTGTGACTTCGAACGGCTGGCCCGCCCCCATGAAGCGGTGGCCTTCGGTCACGTTCGAGGCAATGATCTTCTTGCCCTCACCACCGATGGTGCTTCCGAGGTCCAGCGCATAGGGGATCACCGCGCCGTCAAACAGGGCGATGATGCGGTGGATCGGACGCACCCAGCGGAAGCTGCCCGAGCCCCAGCGCTGGGACTTCGGCCACGACATGGTGTGGAAGATGTGGTCCAGAGTTTCGGCAACGACCTCGGTCGTGGCGCGGCCCTTTTGCGAGACTTGCGCGTAATAGACGCCATCCCGCTCGACCAGTTGGTCCTGCGTCAGGCCGGTCTTGCGCAGGAAGCCTTCCAGCGCCTGTGCCGGAGCCGAGGTCTTCGGACCTTTCAGTTCTTCATTCAGGTCAGGCGTCGCGGTCGGCAGACCCTCGACCACCAGCGTCAGGCGGCGCGGGCCGCCATAGGTGGTCAGGCTGTCCCACGTCAGGCCTGCCTTTTTGAAGGCGTCAGAGGCCATGCGCTCCAGATCACGCGCACCGCCCTGCTGCATGCGAGCCGGGATTTCTTCCGAGAAGATTTCAATAAGAAGCTGGGACATGATCAGGCGTTTTTCGCTTCGGCTGCCGCTTCTTCGCGGCGCTCTTGTTCGACTTGGGCGGTGGCGCAGGCCTTACACAGGTCGCGGATGCGGCCGATGTAGGATTGGCGCTCGGCCACGGCGATGGCACCGCGTGCGTCCATCAGATTGAACAGGTGCGAGGCTTTCAGAACCTGATCATAGGCTGGCAGGACCAGCGGCTGGCCTTGCGGGCCGGTCATGGACAGAAGGCGCGAGGCCTCGGCTTCCATATCCTCGAAGCGGCGCTTCAGGCCCGCCACGTCATAGCCGTGGAAGTTGGCTTCCGACTGCTGGCGCTCGTTCTCGAGGAAGACTTCGCCGTAGGTCAGGCCTTCCTTGTTGAACTTCAGGTCATAGACGTTGTCGACGCCCTGAACATACATAGCCAGACGTTCCAGACCGTAGGTCAGCTCGCCCGAGACGACGTCGACCTCGATGCCGCCCACGCCTTGGAAATAGGTGAACTGGGTGACTTCCATGCCGTCACACCAGACTTCCCAGCCCAGACCCCATGCGCCGACGGTCGGGTTTTCCCAGTCGTCCTCGACGAAGCGGATGTCGTGCAGGCTGGGGTCGATACCGATGGCGCGCAGGGAGTTGAGATACAGCTCCTGCAGGTTGTCGGGGTTCGGCTTCAGGATGACCTGATACTGGTAATAGTGCTGCAGGCGGTTCGGGTTTTCACCGTAGCGGCCATCACCCGGACGGCGCGACGGCTGAACATAGGCAGCCTTCCACGGCTTCTTACCCAGAGCACGCAGGACCGTCGAAGGGTGCAGCGTTCCTGCGCCCACCTCGATGTCATAGGGCTGCAGGATAGCACAGCCTTGCTCGCTCCAATAAGCGTGAAGGGTCAGGATCAGGTCCTGAAACGAAAGAGGTTCAGTTGCGGCCACGGGTCGACATTCAGTCCGATTTCGGGAGGCGCGGACCATAAGCCCCTCGCCTCGACGCGGCAAGGCAAGCGCGCCTTCATTTTCCGGCAACAGGCTTTGCCGTAAAGGATCAGCGTTATGAAACATCGCCTCGACCAGTTCCGCCGACGTGCCGCGCGCTATCTGTATCGCGATCCTGCGGGCATTTGCGTCAAGGGCGGTGTGCTGAGCCTCAGCTTCGACGACTTCCCCAAAAGTGCATGGGAGGTGGCCGGTCCGGTTCTTGCCGACTTTGGTATCAAGGCGACCTATTACGTCGCGGGCGGGCTGTGTGACGGGACCAATATCGGCAAGGTCCAGTTTTCGGAACGCGACCTTCAGGAAGTCCTTCAGGCCGGCCACGACATCGGCTGCCATACCTTTTCACACGCCAGCACCTTGGGGCTGAGCCGTGCGGAACTGGCGTTGGAAATCCAGAAAAACGCCGAATGGGTGGCCGAGCGGCTGGATGGCTATCGCATGCGCCACTTTGCCTATCCGTTCGGGGATGCCTGTGTGGGGGCCAAACGCTATCTGGGGCAGCAGTTTTTGACGTCGCGCGGCGTGACCGATGGCCACAACGCATCCGGCGCAGATCGCAACAACCTGAAGGCCATCGGGTTGGAGAGCCGCCGCCTGCCCCACTATGACCTTGAGGCCATCATGGCCGAGACAGCGTCCGCCAATGGCTGGCTGATGGCCTACGGGCATGATGTCGAGCGTGATCCGACTCCCTATGGCTGCACGGAACAGGATCTGGTCAGGGTGATCCAGACCGCCCGTCAGGCGGGGCTGGCGATCCTGCCGGTTTCCTCGGCCTGGTCGATGATCTGCTCCAGCGTCGACTGACGGCGGCGCTCGCTGGCCGCCCATTTCAGCAGCGCCCTGCGAGGCCAAACCACCAGCCACGAACGCGGGACATAGGTGCCGTTCTCGATCATGGCGCGTCGGGTCGGCGATGACGCCGCCGCGCGCTCGCTGTGGATTTCGCCCGGTCCCTGATGGACCAAGAAGGCCCCGTTCTTCAGCGGCATCTCGCGAAGATAGGCCAGACGCGGGCTGATGGTTTTCAGCGGCGGATCATAGAACCAGCTGGAACCGATGGCACCGCGCAGACCCGAATAGGCCTCGACGATACCGGCGGCGGCCATCCACGTCCGGTCCCAACCCGCGGGGTTGAAATCGGACAGATCTCGGCTTTCGGTGTGAGCCTCGACCCACTGGCCCCAGCCGCCCGCCGCCAGCCAGCGAAAGGGTGCGGAATAGCCGTGTCCGCCCAATACGTGCTCGATCGTCTGGCGCGGACCGACCGGAGACGACAGGTCGATCAGGTGGGTACGGCTGCCCGGCACACTCATGGCCGTGGCAAAGCGCACATCCTTGGCCCAGTGGTCGCGGTCGTAAAACGGCTTTTCTTCGCTCAGATACTGGGCCGTGCGGCCCAGCCAGTGGGGATAGTTGTCCAGCACATCGCGCGGCAGGCGATAGGCCGCGACCCGACGCGGCAGCTCCAGACACCACATGGCGATAAAGCCGCGACGCAGCGCTGCGGTGGCGGGATCGTCCGGTGTAGTGCCTATAAGCTCGTCCACGGCCTTGGCGCACAGTTCGAAATCCCAATGCGGCGCGGCCTCGACGACCTTCACGGTCGCCTCGGGCATCAGCTCACCCAGACGCAGCCTGTCGCTATCGGACAGGTTCGCCAGAGTCAGATGAAAGGCATCGGTCTGTTCGGACGATAGAACCAGCATGGGGCTTCAGATAACAGAACGATGTCACCCAGCCGTTAACTTGCCCCGCGATCAGATGAGTTTTGGCGTGCCCAGCACCGTGGGCCGCACCCACCACCCCGTACGGTCCAGCGACAGTGCGGCATCCAGAGCCACCTCGGCACTGTCAAACAGGCCAAATACGGTCGCTCCCGATCCCGACATGCGGGTCAAACGGCAGGTCGGAACGGCAGCCATGGCGTCCAAGGCTTCCTGAATGGCAGGCGTGACCGACAGGGCCGGAGCTTCAAGGTCATTGCGCTGATGGCCCAGCCAGTCGATGACCGAGGACACCGACCAGTCGGCGGGCGGTGCCGGACGGTCAGCATCGCCCTGCCCCGTCGTGTCATAGGCCTTATAGACGGCCCCAGTCGGGGACGGCAGGCCGGGGTTCAGCAGAACGGCATGGAGTGGCGGCAGGTCATCTGCGGCCTCCAGAACCTCGCCCACGCCCGACACCAGCGCCGGACGCGCGCGATAGCACATGGGACCATCCGCCCCTGCGGCGCGGGCGATCTTCTCCAGCACATCGTCGGAAAGGCCCAGATCAAGCAGCAAATTGGCCCCGCGTAGAACAGCGCCCGCATCCGCCGAACCACCGCCCAGACCCGCGGCAATCGGCAGTCGCTTGTCCAGTACCACCGACAGGGGCAAATCATCCTGTCCAAGGTGCGCAGCCAGCGCCAACAGGACCTTGACCACCAGATTGTCGGCGTCATTGCCCACCGAACCGCCGAACGGCCCTTCGACCGTGAAGTCGAAGCTGGGCGCGCGGCTGACGGTGACGCGGTCACCGACGTCGGCAAAGGCCACAAGGCTGTCCAGCGGGTGATAGCCATCCGGCTTCACCGCTGCGACGTGGAGATAAAGGTTCACCTTGGCCGGAGCCAGGATCGTCAGGTTATCAGTCATTCGTTACGGCGGCGACGTCTTCGGAGGCAGCCGAATGGCCTTCCTCACCATAGGGGCGCTGGTTCAGGCGATCACGCAGCTTGGCCTCGACCTCGGCGCGGCGCTTGGCATCGACATCCAGCGTCAGGACGCGCTGCCACTGGAAGCCCGCCTCGCGGTGGCGGCCCAGCGCGTAATAGACATCGCCCAGATGGTCGTTGATCTCGGCATTGGCCGGTTCCTTGGCCACGGCCTGTTCGATGTTCTCGACGGCCTGCTCGTACTGGCCCTGCTTGAACCGCGCCCAGCCCAGCGAGTCCTGGAAGTGGCCGTCATTGGGGTCTGCATTGACCGCACGGGTGATCAGCTCTGTGCCCTCGACAACCTTGTGTCCGGTATCGACCCACATATAGCCGAGATAGTTCAGAACGGTCGGATCATTGGGTGCCAGTTGATAGGCGCGGACCAGTTCGGCCTCGGCCTCGTCGCTGCGGCCCAGCGCCTCCAGCACGGCCCCGCGCAGGAAGTGGACCTCATAGCCCTGATTGGCGACGTTCAGCACCGGACCATTCAGCAGTTCCAGCGCCTCGGCATCGCGGTCCATCTTCACCAGTTGGCCCGCCAGTGCATAGGTCAGCGACGGCTCGTTCGGTACGGCCTCGACGGCCAGACGGAACTCGGCCAGCGCCTCTTCGTCCATGTCCTGCTTTTCAAAGCTGACGCCACGTTGGGCACGGGCATTGGCGTAGAGGTTCACGTCCGACTGCGGGATTTCGGCCAGCGCATCACGTCCGGCCGACGCAAAACCGGCGTTGATCAGCGACTGGCCGATCATGAACTGGTTCTGGACACTGGGGACGACCTGCTGGGCCAGACGCAGATAGACGGCGGCGAACTCTTCGGCGCTTTGGGCGATCATCTGGTCGGCGGCGGTACGCAGCGCCATGGCCAGTCCCTCGCGATAGCGCGGTACGGCGGGCGGGCGACCACCGCTCTTGACGCGATCACGCGCCACAAAGATGCGGGCCTCGGCCTGTTGGGCAGAGATGGCCGCCTCATAGAGGGCCAGTGCCTCTTCCTTACGACCACGGCGCTCCAAGAACTCGCCATAGGCCAGACGGAACAGCGCGCCAGCCTGCGCATGGGCGACCAGTTCCTTCCACTCGGCCTCGGCCTCTTCATAGCGGCGACGGATTTCCAGCAGGCGCGCACGGTTGCTGCGGGCGACAAGTACGCTGATCGGGTCGAAATCGGCTGGCGGGGCGGCCAGAGCGCGGTTCCAGTCGCCTGCCTCGGCGGCGATCCAGACCTGCGCATAGACGGCGGCGCGGTCGTGCGGCAGCTCGACCGGATTTTCGGCAAACAGACGGTTGGCCCTGCGCGCGCCGTCCTTCAAATAGGTCTCGATGCCGTTGACCAGCTTTCCGGCCTCGACGATCACCGGAGAGGTTCCCTCGGCCTCGGGCGTGATACGACCCGCAAAGGCCAGATCACCGGCCAGAAGCGCGGCGGTGAAAGCCTGTTCGCGCAGGCGCGGCTGTTCCGGCGTCAGATTATAGGCTTGTTGCAGGACGCGGGCGCCCTCGCCCGTCTCGCCCTGTGCCAGCGCGGCGCGGGCCGCCAGATAGTGGCCATAGGCCGAACGCCCTTCGCGATCGACAGGCACAGGGGCCCACTCGGCGGGAATGGCAATGATCGGCTCTGGCGGCAGCTCGGTTTCCGCGGCCTCGCCGTCCTCGCCTTCCACGGCATCCTCTGCGGCGTCCGGCTCGGCAGGCGCAACCTCGATGACAGGTTCGCTGGTATCGCTTTGGGCCGGAGCCTGAGTGGTCTCGGCCTCGGGGACAGGCGTTTCCTGTGCAAGCGCGGGCGTGCCCATGATCAGGGCAGCGATCGAGGTGGTCAGCAGCAAGGGACGGATCGGCTTCATAGGGCGGACCCTTCACTGTTTCCGCCGTCTCGGCAAGGCCCGCCCGCCTTCGCGCACAAAAAAGAAGGCGTCGCGATCACCGCAACGCCTTCTTCAAAACATTCAAACCCTACAGGGCCTTACATGCGTGATTACATGTTCGGATAGTTCGGGCCACCCGCGCCTTCCGGCGTGGTCCAGACAATGTTCTGCGACGGGTCCTTGATGTCGCAGGTTTTGCAGTGGACGCAGTTCTGGGCGTTGATCTGGAAGCGCGGATTGGACACGCCGTCCTCGTCGTACAGAACCTCGTACACGCCCGCCGGGCAGTACAGACGAGCGGGCTCGCCGTACTTGGGCAGGTTGACGTTGATCGGCACGGACGGGTCCAGCAGCTTCAGGTGGGCGGGCTGGTCCTCGGCGTGGTTGGTGTTCGAAATGAACACCGACGACAGCTTGTCGAACGACAGCTTGCCGTCCGGCTTCGGATAGGCAATCGGCTTGTGCATCGATGCCGGTTCCAGCGAGGCCGCATCGGTCTTGCCGTGCTTCATCGTGCCGAAGAAGGAGAAGCCACCCGTCAGGTGGTTCACCCACAGGTCGAACATACCGATCGCGCCGCCCAGCATGGTGCCGAACTTCGACAGCAGCGGCTTGGCGTTACGGACGATCTTCAGTTCCTTATAGACCCACGACGTCTTGTAGGCCTCTTCATAGGCTTCCAGAACGTCGCCGCCACGGCCCGAGATCACGGCGTCATAGGCCGCATCGGCGGCCAGCATGCCGGTCTTCATGGCGTTGTGGCTGCCCTTGATGCGCGGCACGTTCACGAAACCGGCCGAGCAGCCGATCAGCGCGCCGCCCGGGAAGGCCAGCTTCGGAACCGACTGGAAGCCGCCCTCGGTGATGGCGCGCGCGCCGTACGAGATACGGGTGCCGCCTTCGAGGTGCTTGGCCACGGCGTCGTGGTGCTTGAAGCGCTGGAACTCGTCGAACGGCGACAGGTACGGGTTCTTGTAGTTCAGGTGGGTGACGAAGCCGACCGACACATAGCGGTCGCCAAAGTGGTACAGGAACGAGCCGCCGCCCGTCTTGTCATCCAGCGGCCAACCGGTCGTGTGCTGGACCAGACCCGGCTGGTGCTTCTCGGCCGGAATCTGCCACAGCTCCTTGATGCCGATGCCGAACTTTTGCGGCTCGGCGTCGTCGCACAGGTTGTGCTTGGCCATGATGGTCTTGGCCAGCGAGCCACGGACGCCCTCGGCGATGAAGACGTATTTGCCGTGCAGCTCGATGCCCGGCTGGAAGTCGCCGGTCGGCTTGCCTTCGCGGTCGATGCCGAACACGCCGGCGACGACGCCCTTCACCTGACCGTCATCGCCCCAGACGACGTGGCTGGCAGCCATGCCCGGATAGACTTCGACGCCCAGAGCCTCGGCCTGCTCGCCCAGCCAGCGGGTCAGATTGCCCAGCGAGGCAATGTAGCAACCGTGGTTGTGCATGAAGGGCGGCATGGCGAACATCGGCAGCGACATCTCGCCTGCCGGGCCCAGCACCAGGAATTTGTCTTCCTTGACCGGCGTTTCCAGCGGCGCGCCCAGTTCCTTCCAGTTCGGGAACAGTTCGTTCAGCGCCTTCGGATCGATCACCGCGCCCGACAGGATGTGGCCACCGATTTCGGCAGACTTTTCCAGAACGGCGACGTTGATTTCCTTGCCGTCTTTTTCGGCGCGCTGCTTCAGTCGGATCGCGGCAGACAGGCCGGCAGGGCCGCCGCCGACGATGACGACGTCATATTCCATGACTTCGCGCTCGACGCCCGACAGGGCCTCCAGCGGCGGCAGGTTGTCGATGACAGCCTCTTGCCAGGCGTTCTTTGCGCCGCCTTCGGTGACGTGTTCGGTCATGTGATCCCCGGAATCCGTATTCTTGTCGTGTTACAGCCTTATCAAGACGTGACGCAGGGGCGGTCAAGGCTTATTGGCTAGATTGATATGAACGCTCACTCTTCGGACTTGGCTGCTTACGAAGCCCTGCTCGCCTTTTGGCACGAAGCAGGCGTCGATGCCTGCTATCTGGACGAGCCTATCGATCATACGGTTATTCAACCGCTTCCGACACCCGCAGCGGTACAAAAACTCGCGGCGGTTCAGCCTGTTCGCGCCCCTGCGGGCCAGACGCGCGTGGATGCGGGCGTGCCCCTTGCCCGCCAGCTAGCGGCGCAGGCCAATACGCTGGACGAGCTGATCGGCGCGGTTGCCGCCTTTGACGGATGCGGCCTGAAAATGATGGGGGCGAAGAATGCGCTGTTCGGTCGCGGCGCTGCCGACGCCGATCTGTTGGTGATTGCCGACGCCCCGACGGGCGAGGACGACGACCGCAACCAGCCGTTCTCTGGTCCCTCTGCACGTCTGCTGGAGCGAATCCTTGGCGCGGCGGGCGTGGCCGAGAAGACCTATCTGACCCAGACCGTCTTCTGGCAGCCGCCCGGCAACCGTCCGCCGACGCCCGAAGAACAGGCCGTGTGTCTGCCCTTCATCGAGCGCGCCGTCCAGCTGATCCAACCTAAGGCCGTGCTGCTGATCGGCGCGGTAGCTGTTCGCGGAATTTTGTCCAGCCAAGAGAGCCTGTTACGCCTTCAGGGACGGTGGCAGGAATGGACGCCGCACGGCCATGAAACTCTTCCGGTCATGACGACCTTCCATCCCGGTTTCCTGTTGCAACAGCCCCTCGCCAAGGGCGCTGTTTGGCGTGACATGCTGGCGGTCGCGGCACGACTTTAACGTTAAAAGTTGAGCGATCGCCCAAATGCGGGCTATGTTTTCTGATCAGGTGACCAATCCGCAGAGCATTCTGAACGGTCCGAAATGACCTATCAGCACGCCGATGAAGGGGGCCTCCGCGCTCATGAAGTTTGATTACAGAGCGCAGTGCGCCTCTCGATCACCCGCGTCCCGATCTTTCTTTCTCTGGCTGGCTGCAATGGCAGCGCCTGTCGCTTTGGCCCCGTCGGAAGCCTTTGCGATGGAAGCCTATGAGGCCCCGCCTGCGGTTGAGGCCTATGACGACCAGTCCCAACCCTCGGCCCTCAGCCGCGAAGACCGGCTGACCTATACCACCGCCTTTGACGCCCTGCGTCGGGGCGATCTGGAAACGGCCCGCTCCAGCGCCCAACAGGTTCGCGACCGTATTCTTCTGGGCCAGCTCGAGTTCGAGCGCCTGTTCCACGCAAACCACGTCGCGACCTATGACGAACTGGTCGGCTGGCTGAATAGCTATTCGGACCTGCCGATGGCCGAGCGGGTTTATAATCTGGCCATGCGCCGCCTGCCCGACGGTGTCGCCCCGCCGCCGCGCCCCGGTGGCTTTCTGACCCGCACGTGGGACAGCGTGACCCGCGCCACGGCCACCGATCCGTCCCGCGCCGCCCGCGTTATGCTGAACAATGACGACCTACAGGGGGCCTATACGACCGGCATCGAACTGGGCGACTGGTGGACCTCGGCCTTGGCCGCTTGGCGGATGGGCCAGTACAACGAGTCCTACGAAGCCTTCCTACACGTGTTGGAAGACCCGACCGAAGACCCGTGGGTGCGCGCCGGTGCTGCCTATTGGGCGTCGCGCGCCGCGTCGGCGACCGCGCGTCAGGATCGTGTGCAGCCCCTGTTGCAACAGGCCGCACGCTGGCCCGCGACCTTCTATGGCCAGATCGCCCTGCATCAGCTGGGCCTGCCCCTGCCCATCGAGAATGAAGGCCCGCGTTCCTACTATGCTGTGGCCAGCTCGCCGCGTCCGGTTGAGGCCACGCCTGCGATCGACAGCCGTGCGCTGAGCGACTTCGTCCATAGCGACGAAACCGCCCGCCGCACCCTGGCCCTTTACGAGGTTGGCCGTCGAGCCGATGCCGCCAGCGCGGCCCGTGACGGCCTGCGCCGTTCGCGCGATCTGCAGGCCCGCCAGCTCTGGGCGGGCCTCTATAATATGGTGGCTCCGGGTCGTGCAGCCGAACGCGCCGCGACCGTGATCGATGCCAATGACTATCCTATGCCGGTGCTGTTCCCCGAGGGCGGCTATACCGTCGATCAGGCGCTGGTTTACGCCCTGATCCGCAAGGAGTCGGCGTTCAATCCGGGCGTCCGTTCCAGCGCCGGTGCCTATGGTCTGATGCAGGTCATGCCCTCGACGGCCGCCTATATGACGGGCGACCAGTCCTATGTGCGCCAGCCGCAGCGACTGCTGGATGCGTCCCACAATATGAAGCTGGGCCAGCAGTATCTGAACCGCCTGATGTCCATAGAAAGCTTTGGTGGCGACATTCTGAAGACGGTCGCCTCCTATAATGCCGGACCCGGCCCGATGATTGCCGCCATGCGCAAGCTGGGCACGGACGCCGATCCGCTATTGCTGATCGAGACGATCGATGTGCCGCAGGCCCGCGACTATGTCGAAAAGGTCGTGGCCGCCTATTGGATCTACAAGCGGCTGATGGGTGGTCCGGTGAATACGCTGGATGCCGTTGTGTCGGGCGCGCGCGCCATTCCCGTGTCGCTTGACTATCAGCCGCCTGCCCCGCAGCCGACCCAGACCGCGACGGTGGAACAGATCCCGACGGCCAACTAGACCCTTAGCTGATACCGCTCTGGATCAAGGCCCAGGCCGCGCCCAGCACGATAGCAGCCACGCCATAAATGCGGCTACGTCTACGCCAGTTTGTTCCACGGTCGATTGTGCGCATAGATCACCTGCTGCCAATGCAAATGACATTGCGCTCAATAATTTAAAACATCGTTCTCTGAAGCGGCGAAAACTAAGCCAGCGCCACAGCTTCCCATTCAAGGAAGTCGGGCTGGCCGAGCAGGCTGGCAACATATTCGGCGGCTATGCCATCGGCGTCGCCATAGCCCGCCAGATCGATCTGATAGTGCCGCACGCGCGAGGCCACCGGCGTGAAAAAGGCGTCGGCAATCGACCATTCCCCGAACAGCCACGGGCCGCTCTTTCCATAGCGACCGCGCATCTGGGTGAAGATCGTCACCAAGCGGCGCAGATTTGCCTCGACCTCGGGCGTGATGTTCGGCACGGCGGTGCCCTTCCCGACCAGAAGATGCTCGCCGCCGAAACCACAGTGGGTCCGCAGGGGCGTAAAGCCTGAATGCATCTCTGCCGTAACAGAGCGAGCATAGGTACGCGCGGTCTTGTCCGTCGGCCACAGACGGGCCTCGGGATAGGTTTCCGCCGCCCATTCCGCGATGGCCAGACTGTCCCAGAAGGTCTCGCCTTCGACCGTCAGCAAAGGCACCAAGCCTGTCGGTGAAATAAGATTCAGTTCGGCCTTACCGTCCGGCGTGTCGTATCGCGCATCGCGGGTCGTGAACTGCGCCCCTGCCCTTTTCAGCACCAGCCAAGGGCGCAGCGACCACGTCGAATACAGGCGCGGTCCGATTGTCAGTTCCATGCCTTCTCCCCCTTGGCTAACGGCGTCGTCTTAATGGCTCGACGAGAGCTTCAACACAACCAGTCCCGACACGATCAGCAGGGCCCCCGCGATACGCATGGGGGTCGCCGCCTCGCCCAATACAGCTATGCCGACGACAAAGGCCCCGACCGCGCCGATCCCTGTCCAGATGGCATAGGCCGTGCCCAGCGGCAGCGACTTAATCGCCACCGCCAGCAAGCCGAAGCTGACGATCATGAAACCGATGGTGCCGATCGAGGGCCACAGCTTGGTGAACCCTTCCGAGCTTTTCATCAGAAACGCCCAGACGATTTCGAACAGACCGGCAAGAATAAGGAAAACCCAGGCCACGACAGACTCCCTATGCATGGCATGCCGGGTCGTCCCGACGTGAATGCCCAATGCGGGGGAGGTCGTCCTCCTGATACGCCTTTAGGTAGGACAGGCGATGGGGGAGTAAACCCCCTTCTTCTATGAAGGTTTCATGACCTCTGCATAACAGGGCTTTGTGCGCCTTGACTCAACGGGCTTTGGGAAGGAATGAGCGCAACCATGATCACGCGCTACACCCGCCCCGAAGCCGTCGCCATCTGGTCCCAGGACACGAAGTACAAGATCTGGTTCGAGATCGAAGCCCACGCCGCCACGAAGATGGCCGAGTTGGGTGTGATCCCGACCGAGGCTGCTGAAGCCATCTGGGCCAAGGGCAAGGATGCCACCTTCGATGCCGACCGCATCGACGAGATCGAACGCACCACCAAGCACGACGTCATCGCCTTCCTGACGCACGTGGCGGAAATCGTCGGCGACGAAGCCCGCTTCCTGCACCAGGGCATGACCTCGTCGGACGTTCTGGACACCTGCTTCGCCGTGCAACTGGCCCGCTCGTCGGACCTGCTGCTGGCGGGCGTTGATCGCGTCCTAAGCGCGCTGGAAACCCGAGCCAAGGAACATAAGTACACCGTCTGCGTCGGTCGCTCGCACGGCATCCACGCAGAACCCGTCACCTTCGGCCTCAAGCTGGCTGGCTATCACGCCGAGTGGCAGCGCGCCCGTCGCCGTCTCGTGACCGCCCGTGAAGAAATCGCCACCTGCGCCATCTCGGGTGCGGTCGGCACCTTCGCCAACGTCTCGCCGGAAGTGGAAGCCTATGTGGCCGAGCAGATGGGTCTGCAGGTCGAGCCGGTCTCGACGCAGGTCATCCCGCGCGACCGCCACGCCGCCTACTTCGCCGCCCTTGGCGTGATCGCCTCGTCGATCGAGCGTCTGGCCACCGAAATTCGCCACCTGCAGCGCACCGAGGTGCTGGAAGCCGAAGAGTTCTTCGACAAGGGTCAAAAGGGCTCGTCGGCCATGCCGCACAAGCGCAACCCGATCCTGACCGAGAACCTGACGGGTCTGGCCCGCCTCGTCCGCTCGTCGGTCGTTCCGGCTATGGAAAACGTCGCCCTGTGGCACGAGCGCGATATCAGCCACTCGTCGGTTGAGCGCGGCATCGGTCCGGACGCCACCATCCACCTCGACTTCGCCCTGCACCGTCTGGCCGGCGTGGTCGAGCGCATGAACATCTATCCGGAGAACATGCAGAAGAACCTCGACCGTCTGGGCGGTCTGGTCTTCTCGCAGCGCGTCATGCTGGCCCTGACCCAAGCGGGCATCAGCCGTGAAGACGCCTATGCCGCGGTTCAGGAAAACGCCATGAAGGTCTGGCGCGGAGAAGGCCGTTTCATCGACTTCCTCAAGGCCGACGCCCGCGTCACCCTGCCCGACGCCGAGCTGGAGGCCCTGTTCGACCTTGGCTACCACACCAAGAATGTCGATGTGATCTTCAACCGCGTTTTCGGCGAAGGCTGATCCGGTTCGATATCCGAATGAAAGGGGGAGGCTCGAAAGGGCCTCCCCTTTTTCTTGCAAGCTTGATTGGCTATCACGGTGTCCTCTTGGGGGAGACAGGCGTGACAATTCCGGCCATCCGCATCAATCCGACGGTTGACGCCAATACGGCGCGCGCCAGCTATGCGCGCGACGGCATGGTGCAAATCCCTGACATTTTCGAACCCCGTGTGGCCGACCACATTGCAGGAATGTTCGAAACCCTCGCCTTCGACACCGCCTTTGAGGGCGAGGACGGGCGTCCGGTGACGGTGTCCGCGCAAGAGGCGGCGACGGGTGCCGACGCCTTGGCTGCACGCATCAACGCGATGCTGGAGCGTGCGGGGCATGGATATGGCTTCCTCTATACGGCCTATCCGTTGATCACGGCCTATTTGGCCAAGCGCGATCCGGGCCACCCCGTCCACCGCCTGACCGAATTCCTGAACGCCGAGTTTGTGGCCTTTGGTGCCTATGTCACCAACCAGCCGCAGGTGCGTAAGGCCGATGGTCAGCTCACACGCTATCGGCCCGGTGACTTTATCGGCCTACACAACGATATTGGCACCGAGGCCAGCGACCGCCTGACCGCCTATACGCTGGGCTTTACGCGCGACTGGCGGGCCGACTGGGGTGGCCAGTTGCTGTTCCATGACGACAAGGGCGATGTGACCAAGGGCTTCATCCCGCGCTTCAACACCCTGTCGCTGTTCCGCGTGCCCCAGATGCATTCGGTTGCGCCCGTCGCCCCTTATGCCGCCAGGCCGCGGGATTCCGTGGTCGGCTGGCTTAGAAACTAGCGCACGACCGCCTTAGGCTTCCTTCCCTCCCCATTCGCCTCCTGTTCTCGAAGTCCCATGATCCTCACGCTTTCCTGCCCTGACCGTCGCGGTCTGGTTTCGGCTGTCTCGACCTTCCTGCTGGAACGTGACGCCAACATCATCGATGCCCAGCAGTTCGGTGAGCCCAGCACCGGGACCTTCTTCATGCGCGTGGCGTTCGATCTGGCCGAAGGCGACACGCCGGACGCGGCGCGGGCCGATTTCACCTCGCTGGCCGAGCGGCTGGAGATGGACTGGACCATGCGTGGGCCCGAACCGCGCAAGGTGATGATCCTGACATCCAAATTCGATCACTGTCTGGCGGACCTGCTTTACCGCTGGCGCACGGGCGAGATGGAGATGGACATCACCGCCATCGTCTCGAACCACCCGCGCGAGATGATCGGCCACGTCGATCTGGGCGACCTGCCCTTCCACCACCTGCCGATGAAGGGCGACAAGGCCGAGCAGGAGAAGCAACTGCTGGCCCTGATCGAGGAAACCGGCACGGAGCTGGTGGTGCTGGCCCGCTATATGCAAATCCTGTCGGATGATCTGGCGGGCAAGCTGGCCGGACGCTGCATCAACATCCACCACTCCTTCCTGCCGGGCTTCAAGGGAGCCAAGCCCTATCATCAGGCCCATGCACGCGGCGTGAAACTGATCGGGGCTACCGCTCACTTCGTCACCGCCGATCTGGACGAAGGCCCCATCATTGAACAGGATGTGGAACGCATCAGCCACCGCGACGCGCCCGAGGACCTGATCCGCAAGGGTCGCGACATCGAGCGCCGCGTTTTGGCCCGCGCTGTGTCCCACTATCTGCACGACCGCGTCCTGATCCACGGGGAAAAGACGGTCGTCTTCGCGGAATAAGCTATGGCCGACGCCCCTGCCCGCTCCATCGGCTTTGCGCCCGAGGTGACGCCCGAAACAAGGGTGCTGATCCTCGGCAGCCTGCCGGGCGTCGCGTCACTGGCAGCGGGTCAATATTATGCCCATCCGCGCAATGCCTTCTGGCCTGTTATGGGCCAGTTGGTGGGCGTTGATCTGCCGTCCATGCCCTATTCCGAAAGGGTCGCGGCATTGAAGGCCAAGGGCTTTGGCCTGTGGGACGTTTTGGCATCCGCCGAACGGTCAGGCAGTCTGGACGCCGCCATCCGGTCGCCGGAAGCGGCGGACCTTGTGGGCTTGGTATCGGGTTTGCCGCAACTGCATACGGTGGCGTTTAATGGTGCGGCGGCGGCCAAGATCGGCCGCCGTATCCTGAAGGACCTGCCCGAGCGGACACGTCTCGTCGATCTGCCGTCCAGCAGTCCGGCACACGCTCGCCCCCTCGCCGAGAAATCGGCAGCATGGCGCGCGGCGCTTTTCGGCTCTCAGGATGTCGGAACGACCGGCGGCTGATCACAAAATCGGCCCTGACTGCATCCTTTGCCGTTCTGAACCGTAATCTCTCCTCAGTCGCCGCCGCGCGACGCTTTTAGGGAGAGACACATCATGATCGCTCTGCGTAAAACCTCCGCCGTGCTTATCGCCTCCGCCGCCGCCCTGACGCTGGCCGCCTGCGGTAACAATAATAACCAGCCGGCCCAGACCGGTTCGGCACCGGCTTCGGATCCGGCCGCGACCACCACGACCACCACCGCTGCCCCGACGGCTGACATCATCACCGCCGCCAGCAGCGCGCCGGAGTTCACCACCCTGACCGCCGCCGTCCAGTCGGCTGGCCTGAAGGATCGCCTGTCGGGTCCGGGCCCGTTCACGGTTTTCGCCCCGAACAACGCCGCCTTTGACAAGATTCCGGCCGCTGACCGTGATGCCCTGATGCAGCCGGCCAAGAAGGCCGATCTGACCAAGATCCTGACCTATCACGTGGTACCGGGCCGTGTGACCGCCGCCGATCTGGCCTCGCAAGCTGCTGCCAACAACGGCGTGGCGACCCTGACCACCATTCAGGGTGGCAAGCTGACCCTGCGCGACGCGGGCAATGGTCGTTGGGAAATCACCGACGCCAAGGGCGGCAAATCGACCATCACCCTAGCCGACCAAGCCCGCACCAATGGCGTGGTTCACGTCGTCGATACGGTTTTGATGCCGTAAGTGAAACCGACCGCCGGTTTGCGAGTTATACTGTCGCGCTGGCAGTGCGCATGTCTGTCCTCAACAGCATTTCCCCCAATTGAGGCAGGCCGGTAAAAAAGAGGCCCGCGACCTTCCCCTCCGGTCGCGGGCCTCGATTTTTATTGGATATAAAAAGGCTTATTGGCCAGCGCGGATTTGCTCGCGGGCGATCGAAGCCAGTTCGTCCATCTTGCTGCGGACTTCGGTGTCCGAAACGGTCAGGCCAGCGCCCTTGAAGTCGCCGGCAATCTTGCGGAACACGTCCTCTTCGCCCGGCTGCTCGAAATCAGCGCGCACAACAGCGGCGGCGTACTGATCGGCGCTCTCGGCGGAAAGGCCCATCTTTTCAGCGGCCCACAGGCCCAGCAACTTGTTGCGACGGGCGATGGCCTTGAATTCCTGTTCCTGATCGAGGGCGTATTTGGCCTCGTAGGCCTGTTCCCGATCTTCGAAGGTCGTCATCGCGTCGTAACTCCAGTTCACGGGAGACATTCATTCCCGCATGGCGCTCTATGGCCTCCCAAATGCCCCAAGGTCAATAACCGTTAAACACGGTTGTGTGCGCGTTCGCCGTGTATGGATATTTGTGTCACAGCCCGCGTTCGGTTAAAGGGCACTCGGTTCTATAAAGCCGCCATCGACTCAAGGACCGCGCTGCCCGTTCACGGGCCTGCGCGTTTTTCGTTTTGAAGGCCACCGTTACCTCCCCGTTCGGGAACGCCAGTGATGAACACCAAGCGCAAAATGCTCTACGAGGGCAAGGCCAAGATCCTTTACGAGGGTCCGGAGCCCGGCACGCTGATCCAGTACTTCAAGGATGATGCGACCGCCTTCAACGGCGAAAAGAAGGCCCAGCTGGAAGGCAAGGGCGTCATCAACAACCGCATCAGCGAGTTTGTGATGAGCCGCCTGAACCAGATCGGCGTCACCAATCACTTCATCAAGCGCCTGAACCTGCGCGAGCAGCTGATCCGCGAAGTCGAGATCGTGCCGCTGGAGGTCGTGGTCCGCAACATCGCCGCTGGCTCGATCGCCAAGCGTCTGGGCCTCGAAGAAGGCACGCCGCTGCCGCGTTCGATCATCGAGTTCTATTACAAAAAAGACGAACTCAACGATCCGATGATCTCCGAAGAGCACATCACCGCCTTCGGCTGGGCCACCACCCAGGAACTGGACGACATTCTGGCCACCGCCATCCGCGTGAACGACTTCCTGTCGGGCATGTTCGCGGCTGTCGGCATCACCCTCGTCGACTTCAAGATCGAGTTTGGCCGCATCTACGAGAACGACTTCTCGCGCGTCATCCTCGCCGACGAAATCAGCCCTGACTCGTGCCGCCTGTGGGATACCGCCACGGGCGAGAAGCTGGACAAGGACCGCTTCCGCCGCGACATGGGCAATGTCATCGAGAGCTACACCGAAGTGGCTCGCCGTCTCGGCATCATGAAAGACATGCCGACTGTTATTCAGGGGGGGCTGCATTAATGGCCAAGGTTAAGGTTCACGTCTTCCTCAAGCCGGGCGTGCTGGATGTTCAGGGCAAGGCCGTCGAAGGCGCTCTGCAAGGTCTGGGTTGGGGCGGTGTCGCCAACGCCCGCGTCGGCAAGCTGATCGAGTTCGATCTGGCCGACGACGTTGCGGACAAGGAAGCCGAAGTGAAGCGCATGTGCGAGACGCTTTTGGCCAATACGGTCATCGAATCCTACAAGATCGAGATCGCCTGATGATTTTGCGGCCCGAGTCCCCTGCGGATCGGGCCGCAATCTTTTCCCTGACGCAGTTGGCGTTTCAGGGGCATCCCCACAGTGACGGGTCCGAGCCACGCATCATCGACGCTTTGCGCGATGCCAAGGCCCTGACCATTTCCATTGTGGCGGAGTTGGACGGCCGGATTGTCGGCCATGCCGCCTTTTCTCCCGTCGAATGGTGCGAACAGTCCGGCTGGTTCGGGCTGGGTCCAGTATCGGTCCATCCGGACCTGCAAGGCCGTGGCATCGGCCAGGCGCTGATCGAGAATGGATTAGAGCAGCTGCGGGTGATCGGGGCCAATGGCTGTGTGGTGATGGGCGATCCCGCCTATTATGGTCGCTTCGGCTTCAAGCAGGATGCGCGCTTCACCTATCCCGGCCCGCCGCCCGAATATTTTCAGGTTCTGGTCTGGCACGAACCAAGGCAAGGGCTTGGCGGCGCGGTTCGTTACCATCCGGCCTTTGGCTGACCCAAGTCTTTGACACAGCTATAAAAACGGCCACGCTTGCAGCTTTCCGCCCTTCCCTACAGTTTGCTCGGGATTGGGAGGACTGATGAAGCCTTTGCGCCCCGGCGATGTTGTTCGCCCCCATATCCTTTATCGCTACATCCCGTTCGGGGTCCTCAGCATGGCTTGTCACGGGCTGTTTGTGCTGACGGTGCTGTTGCTGGGCGTCGCGCTGATCCGTGCCCCGCGTGAGGTTTTGTCGTCCTTTCACGGCGAGGGTCTTATGCTTTGGCTGGGGTTCGGTTTGGCGTGGCTGGCCCTGCCCGCCGCCAATCTGGCGATCGGTACCAAGCTGGCCCGCCGCCGCATGGTGATCGGCATGGATGAAGTCATCATCCGCAGCTCTTCGGGCACCGAGCGTTCAACGTCATTGCGGAACGTGTCTGAGGCCACAATCAGCCATTCGACAGCAGCCATCCACAGCTTGCTCAGGCTGAAATACCATGACGGCAAGCGGACCACCGTCAACACCGCAGGCTTCGATTCCCGCGACGTGCAGCGTCTGGCCGAAATGATCGAAAGCATTTCCATCCGACAGACGTTTTGAGTGAACGATTGCCCTTGCCTCGGGCCTAACCGACAGGCCATTTAGGTGTCACTGGACGGGCCTGTTTTTGCGGAGGGATTGACCCATGACCTTTACCCTGACTTCCAACGACCTGACCGACGGCGGTCAGCTGCCGGACGCGCAGGTCTATGCCAAGGGCAATGTCTCGCCGCACCTGAAGTGGTCGGGCGCGCCGGAAGGCACCAAGTCCTTCGCCATCACCTGCTATGACCCCGACGCGCCGACCGGCTCGGGCTTCTGGCACTGGACCGTAGCCAATATTCCGGCAGACGTGACCGAGTTGGAAACCGGTGCGGGTGCGCCGGATGGCGGCAAGCTGCCGTCGGGTGCCATTCAAGGCCGTACCGACTTTGGCCAGCCGGGCTTTGGCGGCGCTGCCCCGCCCGCAGGCCATGGCCCGCACCGCTATATCTTCACCGTCTTTGCCGTGGACACCGACCGTCTGGACGTCAACGCCGACAACTCCGGTGCCGTGTACGGGTTCAACCTGCACTTCCACACCCTCGCCAAGGCGTCGATCACCGGCATCTACGAGAACAAGGGCGAATAAGGGAAATGCCCTCGCCCGAGGTCATGGCAGCCCTGCCGGGCCTGTATGCCGATCTGATGGCAAGGCCGCGAATGCCCGTCGTTCGCGGCTTTCTGCCCGTCGATAAGGCGCTCTATGTTTTCTATATTCAGGACGAACCGATCCTGACCGGCGCTCCGCCCCACGTGAATGAGGCGGAGCTGCTTTACCCGTCATTTCGCGGGTCGATTTCTATCCTGATCGGCAGCAATCCGGCCGGTGCCGATTTCTCCAACTTTCGCAGTCGATCCGTCCCCTTTGGGCCGCATCAGAACCCACCCGTCGAGGCCCGCTGGCTGACGGTCGAGGACGACATGACGCGAATGATTCTGGAGGTCTATGTGGCCCAGAAACTGGGTCTGGCCGTATCGCATCCCAAGGTTCGCGAAGGGCTGGAGCGGATTCAACCCCAATCGGATGGCTCCGACGCATTGTAACTGGCGCGAGGAGGACCATATGCCCCTGCTCCTCCCTTTACGCCGGCCTTCATGTCTTCCGACCCAATTCCCCCATCCCGCCTCCAAACGCCTCAAAATCTGGCGTTGATCCTTATCGCTCTGGCCATGGGTGGCTTTGCCATCGGCGTGACCGAGTTCGCCTCCATGAGTGTCTTGCCGGAGTTTGCCAAAGGGCTGGGCGTGGACGAACCGACCGCAGGCCACGTCATCAGCGCCTATGCCGCTGGCGTGGTGATCGGTGCGCCGGTTCTGGCGGTGATGGGCGCGCGTATGCCGCGCTGGCTTCTGTTGATCGGCCTGATGGGGCTATTCGCCATCGGCAATCTGCTCAGTGCCATGGCACCGACCTATGAGCTGATGCTGGTGTTCCGCTTCCTCAGCGGTATTCCGCACGGGGCCTATTTCGGTGTGGCAGCTCTGTTGGTGGCCAGCATTGTGCCGCTGGAAATCCGCTCGCGAGCGGTCGCCACGACCCTGCTGGGTCTGACGGTCGCGACGGTTCTGGGCGTGCCTGTCGTCAATCTGGTCAGCCAAAATTTCGGTTGGCGCTGGACCTTTGCCATCGTCGCCCTGTGCGCCATCACCACCATGGCGCTGATTGGCCTGTTCGCGCCACGCGACAAGGGTGATCCTGAGGCTGTTCCCATGCGTGAACTGGGCGCTTTGAAGCGCAGTCTGGTGTGGCTGACGCTAGGCGTGGGTGCCATCGGCTTTGGCGGCATGTTCTGCGTCTATGCCTATATCGCCTCGGCCTCCCAAGCCGTTACGGGCCTGTCGGCATCGATGCTGCCGTGGCTGTTTGCGGTGTTCGGCATCGGCATGATGGCGGGCAATCTGATCGGCGGCTGGGCTGCGGACAGATTCGGAATGAAGGCCGCTGCGGGTCTGCTGATCTGGAGCGCCTTTGCGCTGTGCCTTTATCCGACGGCGCTGAACCACCTCTGGACCCTGCTGCCGTGCATCATGATGATCGGCATCGGCGGCGGCCTCGGCTCGATCCTGCAAACGCGCCTGATGGATGTGGCCGGTGACGCCCAGACCCTGGCTGCAGCCCTGAACCACTCAGCCTTCAATCTGGCCAATGCCATTGGGCCACTGCTGGGCGGGATGGCGATTGCGGCAGGTTGGGGCTGGGCCTCGACCGGCTATGTCGCGGCGGGCCTGTCACTGGGCGGGCTGGCGATCTGGGTTGCGGCCTATGTGAGCGGTCGCAAAACTGTCGCGAAAAACCCCTGACCTTTGACTGACATTCTTCGAGAAGAGTGCTAGGAGGCCGCCCATGAGCGCAGCCGTCATCGTATACCCCGGTTCCAACTGCGACCGCGACTGTAAGGTCGCCGTCGAACGCTCCACGGGCGAGCAAGTTTCCATGGTCTGGCATGCCGAGACCGAACTGCCCAAGGACCTCGACCTGATCGTCATTCCGGGAGGTTTCTCCTACGGTGACTATCTGCGTTGCGGGGCCATGGCGGCACAGTCGGCCATCATGCCTGCGATCAAGAAGGCCGCCGAAGATGGCGTGACCGTGGTCGGCATCTGCAACGGTTTCCAGATCCTGTGCGAAGCCGGTCTGCTGCCGGGCGCGCTGCTGCGGAACAAGGGCCTGAAATACATCTGCAAGCCGATCAGCTTGCAGGTTGCCAACCCGAACACCCGCTTCACCAAGCTGTACGGCGACCAGTCCGAAGTCATCATGACCCAAGGCAATGGCGACGGTAACTATTTCGCCGATGCCGAAACGCTGAAGCGTATCGAGGACAACGGTCAGGTCGTCTTCCGCTATGTCGACAACCCCAATGGTTCGGTCAACGACATCGCCGGCATCATGAACGAAGCGGGCAATGTCATCGGCATGATGCCCCACCCCGACCGCGCCTTTGAAGCCGAACTGGGCAGCGCCGACGGTGCCACCCTGTTCCAGAGCATCTACGCCTCGCTGTAACGACAGCCGGTAAGGTTCAATATTGGAAATGGCCCCGATGCAGACAGCGTCGGGGCCATTTTTCGTTCAGACGCCCAGCTTGATGTTGGAGCCACCCGCTGCGTCTATGGTGGCGAACAGGTCGCAGATCTTCTGGCGCTCGGCTGGGGTGATTTCTGGCTTCCAGACATCAAAAATCAGGATGGTGCGGTCCTGTGCGCTGTCGTTGCGCGCCTCGTGTTCGATGGTGTCGTCAAAAGCCCATGCCTGCCCTTCGCGCCATTGGCGCTCCTCATTTCCTACGCGGAAATAGCATCCGTCCGGCACGACCAGAGGCAGGTGGCAGATCAGGCGCGTGTTGATCAGTCCCGTATGCGGCGGGATTTTCGCCCCCGCCTTCAGACGCGAGAACAGGATGGAGGGCGAGCGCCCCGGTATCCGGCAAAGGGGCAGGTCCGACAGAACCTGTAGCGTACGGGGACAGAGGGCGGCGATCTCCGGCACCTCGACGCCGTCCTTCCAGAGAAACACCGCGCTCCAGTCGTCATTGCCAAGCAATCCGGCCTGATCGCTGGCGGGGCGGTTCTTGCGGTCCTCGATATAGGGGGCGAACAGTTCGGGACGCGCCAGCAGTCCTTGCAGTTCGGCCTTGATGTCTGCGGTCGCCTCCTCAACCTGCGCCAGCCATGGCACGGTCTCGCGCGGCTGGAACTCGATCTGCGGCAGGCCCGGAAACAGGAAGAATTTCGGCTGTTGGTAATAGAGGCGGCGGCGGCCCGTCATCAGATCGACAGCGGCCGCAAAGCGGGATTGGTCCGGATCAGCCGCATCAAATCCCCGCTCCCGCAAGCCGTCGCGCAGGCGCGCCTCGAACAGGGCGGCGGCTTCGGCCTGTCGTCTCAGGGCGTGTTCGATATCGGCCCGCAGGTCGGGGGGCAGTTGCGTCGCCCCCTGAACCCGTGCCACGGCGGCACCGTAGAAGGTCGCTGCTGAGCGCAGATCACCGCCAGCATGAAGGGCGTCGCCCTTCAGAACCAGAAAGCGCGGTTCATGCGGTTGATAGGCCAATAGAGCATCGGCCAGTCGGGCCAGCGCAGGAACATCGCCCGTTTGGCGGGCACGTCGCGCATCGGCCAGCAACTGTCCGACATTCTGGGGCGTCACGGTTGTCATCGTCACATGAACCGTGCTGGCGGCACCGACGTCAACATTACAGCGTCATCTTGAACCGGTACCAGCAGCCCCAAGAACCTTATTTTCGGTCCAGTACGCTGGCAGAACGGCCGATGTCGGTCTCGATGGTGTCGTCTTTCTTCTTGCCGGCGTTGGGGGCTTCAAGCGTGCCCTTCTCGCCGCTTTCACCAATGGCGGCCAGTTCGCGGGCCCCGACGCCCAGCCCCTGTTGTACCGAACGGTTGGTGTCGACTTCTTCCGGTTCGTTGTCGAATTCATCCTGTGGGCGGTCGGGCATGGCGGGCCTCCGATATGATGGGGAATGAAAGACTAACCCCGTCGATTGGCGCGGGTTCCGTGAACCTTCACCGTCGCCAAACGTAGTTACCCCGATACCGAAACGGTCCCAGGGAGCTGTAATGTCGATTGTTCGCCCATCACCCGCGCAAAAAACCCGCCGTCTGGCGGTTCTGGCCGCGGCTGTTTTCGCCATTGTCGTTCCGCTGTTGCAGAACCTCATGAACCTTGGGCTGACACAGGCCGAGTTTGCCGCGGATGGTAACGAGACCCTGCGGGTCGCAGGCTATGCCTTTTCGATCTGGGGCCTGATCTATGCGGGCATTGCCGCCTATGCGATCCGGCAGGTTCTGCCGAATACGGGGGAAAGCACGCTGATCAACCGCATGGGCTGGCCATCGTTCGTGTCCTTCTTCGGCATCGGGCTTTGGATCATCATGGCGGCGATGGACCTGAAGGGGGCCAGTGTGGTGGTGATCTTCGCCAGCCTTTTGGCCTTGCTGGTGCCGCTGCTGGCCTTGTCCGGCACGATCCGCGCGACGCCGCTGATGCATCGTGACCGTATCTTCCTGATCTGGCCGCTGGCGGCGCTGGCGGGATGGCTGACCATTGCCTCGCCGCTGAACCTGATCACGACGGCAACGGCGCTGGATGCCCTGCCCACCGCGATGTCGCCACTGGGCTGGGCCATTCTGGCGGTCGTGGTTGTGACCGTGGTGGGTCTGGTCGTGTCGTGGGCGCTGCGGACCCTCGCCTATCCCCTGCCGATTGCATGGGGCCTGATCGGGGCCTTTGTGGCGGAACAGGACGTGGATCCGGTGCTGGCGTTCAACTGTCTGGGTGCAGCCTTGTTACTGGTGGTCGGCGGTGTGATCTTTGCCTTTGGCCTGCGCCGCGGCGTCGAGCGGGTGGCCTGACACAAAACAGTCGCCAAACGGTGGCTGACAGATCGTCCGTACAACGCTAATAGGCGCCACATGAGCGCGCCCCAAAAGACCATCGCCCAACTGGCCGAAGAGTACGGCCTCGCCCCTAACGAATATCAGGTCCTGCTGGACCGGTTGGGTCGTGAGCCCAATCAGGTCGAGCTGGGCGTCTTCTCGGTGATGTGGTCCGAGCACTGCTCGTACAAATCATCCAAGAAGCAGCTGATGAAGTTCCCCGTCACGGGCGAGCGCGTGATCTGCGGTCCGGGTGAGAACGCCGGCGTTATCGACATCGATGACGGCGATGCCTGCATCTTCAAGATGGAGAGCCACAACCACCCATCCTACATCGAGCCTTACCAAGGCGCGGCGACGGGCGTGGGCGGCATTATGCGTGACGTCTTCACCATGGGTGCGCGTCCGGTAGCCCTGCTGAACGCCCTGCGTTTCGGTGATCCGTCGCACGAGAAGACCAAGCGTCTGGTGTCGGGCGTGGTCGCCGGTATCGGCGGTTACGGCAACTGCGTCGGCGTTCCGACCGTTGCGGGCGAGACCAACTTCCACAAGGGCTACAACGGCAACATCCTCGTCAACGCCATGTGCGTGGGCTTGGCCAAGGCCGACGAGATCTATTATTCGGCTGCGCCGGAAGCGGGCCACGATGTGGTTTACTTCGGCTCCAAGACCGGTCGCGACGGCATCCACGGCGCGACCATGTCCTCGGCAGAGTTCGACGACGAGTCCGAAGCCAAGCGCCCGACCGTTCAGGTCGGTGATCCGTTCGCCGAAAAGCTGCTGATCGAAGCTACGCTCGAACTGATGCAGTCAGGTGCCGTCGCCGCCATTCAGGACATGGGTGCCGCGGGCCTCACCTCTTCGTCGGTCGAGATGGCCGGCAAGGGCGGCGTGGGCGTCGAGCTGGACCTCGACAAGGTGCCGCAGCGCGAAGAAGGCATGACGGCCTATGAGATGATGCTGTCGGAATCGCAGGAGCGTATGCTGGCGGTTCTGAAGCCGGGCTATGAAGAGACCGGCTATCGCATCTTCAAGAAATGGGGTCTGGACTTCGCCATCATCGGCAAGACCACCGACACCGGCCATCTGGTGCTGAAGCACAAGGGCGAGGTCGTCTGCGACGTGCCGCTGGCCCCGCTGTTCGACGATGCGCCGCTTTATGACCGTCCGTGGGTCCAGCCGGAACTGCATCCGGCCCTGACGCCCGCCGAGGTTCCGGCACCGGAAAGCTGGAACGATGCGGTCCTCAGCGTCCTGACCTGCCCGGACATGGCCTCCAAGCGCTGGATCTGGGAACAGTACGACCGTCACGTGATGGCCGACACCCTGCAGGATTCGGCCACGGGCGCAGACGCGGGCGTGGTCCGTGTCCACGGTACCGAAAAGGGTCTGGCTGTTACGTCTGACTGCACCCCGCGCTATGTCCAGAACGACCCGTATGAAGGCGGCAAACAGTGCGTCGCAGAGGCGTGGCGCAACCTGACGGCTGTGGGCGCACGCCCGATCGCCATCACCGACAACCTGAACTTCGGCAACCCGCAGCGCCCTGAAATCATGGGCCAGATCGTGCGTGCCACCGACGGCATGGCCGAGGCCTGCCGCGAGCTGGACTTCCCCGTCGTGTCGGGCAACGTCTCGCTCTACAACGAGACCAATGGCGTTGCCATTCCGCCGACCCCGACCGTGGGCGGCGTGGGCCTGCTGCCAAACTATGACGTTGTCACCGGCTTTGGTGGCGCAGCCGAGGGCGATGCCCTTGTGCTGATTGGCGAGACCAAGGGTTCGCTGGGCGCGTCCATCTATCTGCGCGAAGTGCTGGGCCGTGAAGACGGTGCGCCGCCGCCGGTTGATCTGAAGCTGGAAAAGAAGACCGGCGACTTTGTGCGTTCGCTGATCGAGGCGGGTGAGCTGACGGTCGTTCACGACCTGTCGGACGGCGGTCTGGTCGGTGCGGCGGGCGATATCGCCCTCGCCTCGGACGTCGGTATCGAGATGAATGCCGGTGAGGCTGCGGCCCACGGATTCTTCTTCGGCGAGGATCAGGCCCGCTATCTGCTGGCCGTGACCAATGCCGATGAAATCATCGCCAAGGCCAAGGCCGCGGGTATCCCCGCTGCCGTGATCGGCAAGGTGGCCGGGAACGACTTTGTCGGCTCGGACGCTTCGGGTGAACTGTTCCGTATTCCTGTCACCCACCTTCGTGAGATGCACGAAAGCTGGATGCCGAACTGGATTGAAGGCTAAGCCCTAAAGAGGTTGTATATGCGCCGTCTGCTTCTCGCTGCCGTTCTTCCCCTCGCCCTTGCCGCCTGTGACGGCGGTGGTGATCCCGTCGAACAAGCCAAGCGGGAGGTGGCGGCCGCCAACCAAGCCCGAGCCGTACAGGACGGTACGGTCTCGGGCGGCGAAATGGACCATGCCGCCATGAGTCATGACATGCATGACGGCAACGGCCCGACCGATGCCGACAAGCTGTATGCCGAGGGCGAAGCCGAGATGCACCGCCTGATGGCAGCGGCTTCGGGCAAGACGGCTGATGAAGCCTATATCAACAAGATGATCGCCCACCATGAGGGCGCGGTGGCCATGGCCAAGACCGCACTGGAACACGCCAAGGACCCGCAGGTCCGTGCGTGGGCCCAAGGCGTGATCGACGCACAGGAACGCGAGATCGCCGAAATGAAGGCGTGGAAGCCCGCGGCCTGATCCCGATCTGATGAAACGGCCTTTCATTACATGAAGGCCGTTTCTAACCACCCATGGGGTTCAGCCAAGCTTCGGGTGGAATATGCCAGTAAATACCGAAAACCTGCGCGTGTGGATCGCCATTGTGCTTCCGCCCGGCAGCCTGTTCTGTTCCCATCGCCCGAATTCGATGGAAACGGTCGTTCGCACTCTATTGCCCTTTAGGTCGGATGCCGAAGAGGTCGCGATATTCTGTGATCCGGGGGCGCAATCCTACGACGTCGATGTGCCCGTCTTTGCCGTCGGCCATTCCACGCCGGACAAACTGCTGACGGCTCTACAGTCCTTCGATCCCGACATCGTCGAGTTCCACCAGAATGTCATAGGCGCGGCGCGGTTGGCCAAGCACCTGCCCTATGCGCGGCTGGTGTCCTATCGGCACAATGCGCTGAAGCCGCCGAAGAACCCCATCGACAGCCTGCGATATCACCGTCGCTATCGCCACATGGACCGGTTTGTCTTTGTCAGCCGTTCCGAGCAGTTCCGCTTCATGCGGGATTATCCGGCGCTGCAAGGGCGGGCCGTGGCGCTTACCAACCCGATCAATGCCGAAGGCTGGCTGGCCGACATCGGCGAACGCGATCGCCAGATCGTCTTTTCCGGTCGCGCCATTCCGGAAAAAGGCGTCGCGGAAATCTGTAAGGCCTTGCCAAAGGTTCTGGACGCCCGCCCCGACTGGAAGGCCGTCCTGCTGCTCAATGACTGGGAGCAGCACCACGCATGGGCGGCCCCGCATGTCGCGCCGCTGCGGCGCTATGGCGAGCGGGTGAAGGTGATGCACTCCATCCCGCTGGGCGAGGTGCAGCAGATCATGAAGCGGTCGGACATCGCCCTGACGCCATCGCTGTGGGCCGAGCCGCTGGGTCTGACGGCGCTGGAAGCCCATGCGGCAGGGGCGGCGCTGATCTCATCGGGTCGCGGCGGGCTCAGGGAGGCCAGTGGCCCCCACGCCCTCTATGTCGATGATGTCACCCCCGACACCTTGGCACAGGCCATGCTGCAACTCATCGACGACCGTCCTCGACGGCTGGCCATGGCCATGGCCGCGCAAGCCTATGTGTTGGATCAACATAGCCCGGTCCGGCGCTCGCAAGAACTGACGCGGTTAAGACTGGAACTGGCGGGCCATCCTGTGCGGGAGATGTCCGTTGCAGCCTAGGTCGGGGCCGTCATAAACGGCTCTTCTTTTTGACATTATCGTCAGTATGATCGCCGTTCGATGAGAAGGAGTGGTTCATGACTGACGCGACCGCCTCGATGCCACCGGTTTCCTCCGGCTTCCGTCCGTGGGTTCCGGCCCAGCGGACAGAGCCGATGGCGCTGGTCCCCTTCCTGCTGCAGAGCTGGCGCGATCCGCTGAAGCTGTGGGGACGGCTGCATTTCAAGGAACTCTATGTCGCGGGGGCTTCGCCGCTGGGGCGCACTCTGGTGGTGTCGTCTCCGGTGGGGGTGCGTCATGTCCTGACGGACAATGCCTTCAACTATGAGAAGGGCGACCTGCAGCGGCGGGTGCTGGGACCGATGCTGGCCGACGGTCTGCTGCTGACCGAGGGCGACCAGTGGCGACGGGCGCGGCGGATCATGGCCCCGCTGTTCACCCCTGCCTATACGGCCAAGACCGCACAGATCATGGATGCCGTATGCCGCCGTCGCGTGGAGAGCTGGCATCTGGAGGACGGGGCCAAGGTCCTGAACATCGACAGCGAGATGAGCGGCCTGACCTTCGACATTCTGTCGGCGACCATGTTCTCGGATGATCTGGACGGCGACGCCAAGGGGTTCGAGAAGGCGCTGAACAACTTCCTGAACGTCGGGGCACGGATCAGTCCGCTGGATGCGCTGAAAGCACCGGACTGGATTCCGCGTCTGGGCAAGATCGTCACGCGCGGCGATGCGCGTTTCTTTCAGGAGCGGGTCACGGCTCTGGTCGCCCGCCGCCGTCGTCGGATCGAGCAGGACGGTGATGCGCCCGATGATCTGCTGACCGCCCTTCTGTCGGCGCGGGACGAGGAAGGCGACGGCTCGGGCCTG
>NZ_CAMZFB010000017.1 GCF_947305955.1 uncultured Brevundimonas sp. | reverse complement strand
CAGGCTTCACAATCACCGAGATCGAACCGCGCCTTTTCTCGTTCAACAATCCGTTCGGGGCCTGTTCCAAATGTGATGGTCTGGGTGTGAAGCTGGCGTTTGATGCCGATCTGGTCGTGCCGGATCGCGACAAGTCGCTGCACCATGGGGCCATCGCGCCTTGGGCCAAGGGCCAGTCGCCGCTCTATACCCAGACGCTTCAAGCGCTGTCGCTCCACTATGGCTTCTCCATGGATGTGGCGTGGCGCGAACTGCCGGAAGAGGCGCAAAAGGTCATCCTGCGTGGCACCGGAACTACCAAGATCAAGTTCGTCTATGACGACAATGCCCGGAAGTACGAGGTTTCCAAGCCGTTCGAGGGTATCCTGCCCAACCTCGAGCGTCGCTGGCGCGAAACCGATTCCGCCTGGGTGCGCGAGGAACTGGGCCGCTATCAATCGGAAACGCCGTGCGATGCCTGTGGAGGCAAGCGCCTGAAGCCCGAAGCGCTGGCCGTTAAGGTCGGCGGTGAGGACATCGCCGACATCTCCGAGCTGTCGATCAGCAAGGCCTTCCTGTGGTTCTCGACGCTGGAAGAGACCCTGACCGAGAAACAGGCCGAGATTGCGCGTCGTATCCTGAAGGAAATCACGGACCGGCTGCGGTTCCTGAACAATGTCGGCCTCGACTACCTGAACATGTCGCGCTCGTCCGGCACCCTGTCGGGCGGCGAGAGCCAGCGCATCCGCTTGGCCAGCCAGATCGGTTCGGGTCTAACGGGCGTGCTGTATGTGCTGGACGAACCGTCAATCGGCCTGCACCAGCGCGATAACACCCGCCTGCTGGAGAGCCTGAAGGGTCTGCGCGACCTCGGCAACTCCGTGCTGGTGGTTGAACACGACGAAGAAGCCGTGCTGTCAGCCGACTATGTCATCGACATGGGACCGGGGGCCGGTGTTCACGGCGGCCACGTCTGCGCCCAGGGCACGCCCGAAGAGATCATGGCCAACCCCAAGAGCCTCACAGGTCAGTATTTGACCGGCGAGCGCGAGATTGCCCTGCCCGTCGATGGCCGTCGCCCCGTCAACCGCAAGCGGATGCTCAAGGTCTCCGGCGCGACCGGCAACAACCTGAAGAATGTGACGGGCGAAATCCCCGTTGGTCTGTTCACCTGCATCACGGGTGTGTCGGGCGGCGGTAAGTCCACCTTCACCATCGAGACCTTGTACAAGGCGGCGGCGCGTCGTCTGAACAATGCCTCGGCGGCACCTGCGCCGTTCGACCGGATCGAGGGCCTGAACCACTTCGACAAGGTCATCGATATCGACCAGTCGCCGATTGGCCGTACCCCGCGTTCCAACCCCGCGACCTATACGGGGGCCTTCAACCCGATCCGCGACTGGTTTGCCGGACTGCCGGAATCCAAGGCGCGCGGATATGGGCCGGGTCGTTTCAGCTTCAACGTCAAGGGTGGCCGCTGCGAAGCCTGTCAGGGCGATGGCGTCATCAAGATCGAGATGCACTTCCTCCCGGACGTCTACGTCACCTGCGACGTCTGCAAGGGCAAACGCTACAACCGCGAGACGCTGGAAATCCTGTTCAAGGGCAAGAGCATCTCTGACGTTCTCGAGATGACGGTCGAGGAAGCCGCCCGCTTCTTTGATGCGGTGCCGTCCATCCGCGACAAGATGCTGACCCTGACCCGCGTGGGGTTGGGCTACGTCAAGGTTGGCCAGCCCGCGACAACCCTGTCCGGAGGCGAAGCCCAGCGTGTGAAACTGGCCAAGGAGCTGTCACGCCGCGCAACGGGCAAGACGCTATATATCCTCGACGAGCCGACGACCGGTCTTCATTTCGAGGACATCCGCAAACTTCTGGAAGTGCTTCAGGAGCTGGTCGAGCACGGCAACACCATTGTGGTGATCGAGCACAACCTCGATGTCATCAAGGTGGCCGACTACATCCTCGACTTCGGCCCTGAGGGCGGTGACGGTGGCGGCGAGATTGTTGCCGTCGGCACGCCGGAAGAAGTGGCGGAGAACAAGAACAGCTGGACGGGCCGCTACCTCAAGGAGGTACTGGATCGACACGAGCAACGCCGCAGGGCCCGCGTGGCCGCGCTTGAAAAGGCTCCCAAGTCTAAAACCGCATAGAAAAAGGCCGGAGAGATTGCTCTCCGGCCTTTCTTCTATCCAAGGGCCGACGAGGTTAGCCGCGGAATGCTTTCCAGGCTGCCGCCACCGGCGTGTAGAGCAGCAGCGACTGGACGGCATAAGCGACCGCTGACGTTACGGCCCACACAAACAGGGCTGTCATCAGCATCCCGCTCAGGTTCGTATCGTTTGCCAGTGCGGCAATGCCACCGCCCGTCAGCAGGGTCAGGGGCGTCGTGATGATCGACAGCAGGATGCTGACCACGATCACCAGCACACCCGTCAGGATCATCATCCCCAGCAACGGCCAGAAGCGGCCCTTCGTCACGCGGAAGCTGTCGGCAATGCCGATCTTGCCTTCCGTAAAGCTGATCGGCACCGACAGGCTCAGCTTCACCGCCAGCCAGATCAACGCGGCCACCAACGGGAACACCAGCAGGGCGCCGATGACTGCCACGATCGGGAAGCCGTTCATGCCGAAACCAAAGAGCACACCCACCACGCCGAAGCCCACCATAGAGACAGCCGCTACGATGAGCGTGATCAGCAGGTTGACGATGGTCAGGCGGGCTTCATCCTTGCCCAGACGGATGTAGCCGTAACGCTTGTCTTCCGGACGGAAATAGGCGCGCAGAATGGCGGCCTGCATGATCGAGCCAACGATAAGGTTCGGCACAAAGGTGATGCCCATGATTTTGCCGTACGCCGACATCATCGCCATCATCTCGGCTTCGTCGGGTTGGGCACCGCCTTCCATGGCGGTGACCATGGTCATCACCTCCCTCATCGGACCGTATGTCGCGACGAGGAACAGCGCGGTGAAGACAAAATAGAGCAGCCCCAAGGAGACAATCATCTGCGGCTCGCGGCGCGTCAGACGAAAACCTTCAAAGGCGGCGTCGGTAGGCGAAAAAGTCATTCAGTCTGGCCTTCAGGCTTCGATCTCGGTTGCGGGCGGCACGACTTCGGCGGGAGCCAAGACCCCAGCGCGAGTCATCTGCGCCCAAACGGAGTACCACGGCACAGCATACATCACGACTGAAACTGCTTGCAGGAAGCTAAGCAGAAGGAAGCCGAGAATAGCTGCGGGAATGCCCAGCCCAAACGCCAAGGCGGTATTGGCCGTACCCCAGTCGCCCCCTGACATGAAACCGAGAGGCAGGGCGACAACCAAAACAATGATCCCGAGGATCACCACGGCCAGAATGGAGAAGGCCACCAAGGCCAAAAACGACAGAAGTCCCACCGCAAACAGAGGCCAGAAACGGCCCTTGCTGGCCTTCCAGCCCTCGACGAAGGCAAAGGTTTCACTGTCCACACTGGCTGGCAGGATCAGGACCGCGCGAATGCCGACCCAGACAAAGCCAGCAAAGGCGGCTAGTCCCCCGAGCACTCCGACAAGGATTCCCAGTGGCTTGGACACCATAGCCAAAGGCACGCTGATCAGGCCGATAGCCACAATCGCCACAAACATCACCAGAAACACGCCGAAGTAATAGGCGATGACCAGAACCAGAACGCGAAGCTCATCCATGCCATAACGCATGCCCAGCCACGTCTTCTTCGCTCTGGGGCGCTGCCAGACCATAAAGGCCAGCGCGGCAATGGCAGGCACGATGATAGCCAACTGCGCTAGCTGTCCCAGATTGGAAGCAGCCTGCACAAGAATGGCACTGGCCGGACTGGGATCACCGCCGCCATTGGCTTCCAGTTGGGCCATCTCGACGAACATGGGCACCAAAGCCAGCATGACGACCAGCATCGGCAGATACATCAGCAGCCCCCAGCCCAGCATCCGCCACGGATGCCGCCGGACGATGTTGATCGCGTCGACAACAGCAACGCCAGGGTCGAAACCAGTTTTGTGCATAAGATAGCCAGCCCCTTCGGTGATCCATCGACGCTATACTAACGGATACCAACATGACAGCGGCGCCATAGACGTTTAGAAGCGCCCCCATGTCCACCAACACCCCTATTCGCCCTGTCCACGTCATCGGCGGCGGCATGGCCGGCTCTGAAGCCGCATGGCAAATCGCCAACGCTGGCGTTCCCGTCATCCTCCACGAGATGCGCCGCGACGAGACGACCGCTGACGGCGAAGTCGTAAAAATTCGTACCGACGCGCACCAGACGGCCGGTTTTGCCGAGCTGGTCTGCTCCAACTCGTTCCGCTCGGACGATTGGGAATACAACGCCGTCGGCCTGCTGCATCAGGAAATGCGCGAGCTGAACTCGATCATCATGGCCTGTGGCCACGAGCATCAGGTTCCGGCAGGCGGCGCGCTGGCCGTTGACCGCGAGGGTTTCTCCGCCGACGTGACCAAGCGCCTGATGGAGCATCCGCTCATCACCGTGGTGCGCGAAGAGATCGCAGGCATTCCGCCGGAAGACTGGGACAATGTCATCGTGGCCACCGGCCCCCTGACGTCGGAATCGCTGGCCAACGAGATTCTGAAGCTGGGCGGCGAAGAAGGCCTAAGCTTCTTCGACGCCATCGCACCGATCATCCACGCCGACAGCATCAATTTCGACATCGCGTGGCGCCAGTCGCGCTATGACAAGGAAGGCCCCAGCGGCGAGACGGCGGCCTACGTCAACTGTCCGATGGACAAGGAACAGTACGACGCCTTCATCGACGCTCTGTTGGCCAGCCCGACCGCGGTATCGAAGGAATGGGAACACGTCCCCTATTTCGACGGCTGCCTGCCGATCGAGGTCATGGCCGAACGTGGCCGCGAGACCCTGCGCCACGGCCCGATGAAGCCCGTCGGCCTGACCAATCCGCGCAACCCGACGGTGAAGTGCCACGCCATCGTCCAACTGCGTCAGGACAATGCGCTGGGCACGCTGTTCAACATGGTCGGCTTCCAGACCAAGATGAAGTACGGCGCACAGACCGAGGTCTTCCGCATGATCCCGGGTCTGGAGAATGCCCAGTTCGCCCGCCTCGGCGGCCTGCACCGCAACACCTATCTGAACAGCCCCAAACTGCTGGACAAGCAACTGCGCCTGAAGGCCATGCCGCGCCTGCGCTTTGCCGGTCAGGTCACGGGCGTCGAGGGCTATGTCGAAAGTGCCGCCATGGGCCTGCTGACGGGCCGTCTGGCTGCCGCACAGGCTCTGGGTAAGGAACTGGCCCCGCCGCCGCCGGAAACGGCCATCGGCGCACTGGTGGAACATATCACCGGCGGCCACATGGAAGGCTCGAAATTCCAGCCGATGAACATCAACTACGGCCTGCTTCCGCCTCTGGAAGCCCCCAAGGTGGATGAGGACGGCAAGCGCATCCATCCCAAGGAACGCGGCCGCGCCAAGAAGCGTCTGCAATCCATCCGCGCCCTCAATGCCCTAAAGGCATGGCGCGATAACCAAGCCTGATAGGACAAGGGCGGCTGATCACCTCAGCCGCCCTTTTTCTTACAGCGCCATGATAGCCCGCCATCCGACATAGATGGCAACCAGCAGGATCAGGACCGCGAACATCTGCCGTCCCAGACGGGCGTGCTGGCCCAGCCGCTTGGATATGGGCAGCCCGATCAGGGTACCAAACACGCCGCCCGCAGCCATAGCGCCCACAACCCACCAATTCATCAGGCCGGAAAGGCTGTAGTTAATCGCAGTGCTGGCCCCGAAGGCGACGACGCTGAGCAAGGAGGTAGCCTGCGCCGCCGCCAGCGTCATGTTCGTGGCCCACAGCAGGCCCGGCACGATCAGAAAGCCGCCACCAATACCAAAAAAGCCTGCCATTCCGCCCACGCCCGAGGCCGTAAGGGCGATGCGCGGCGCGATCTGGCGGTTCAGGCGAACCGCCGGATTGCCCTGCCCCTTGGCCGGACGAAGCATCGAGCCGCCGATCAAAGCCATTGCCACAGCAAATGCCAGCAACAGGCTGTCACCGTCGATGGCCTTTGCCAAACTGGAGCCCGCCCACGCGAACGTGGCCCCGACCACGGCGAACAGGATGGCACAGGGCCAGCGGACCCGCCCTGCCCGTGCCTGTCCGGCCAAGGCCGTCAGCCCGTTCAAGGCAACGCCCGCCGCAGACGCCGCAATGGCCACGTGCGGCTGATCAATCCCGACGAGATAGATCAGAAGCGGCACGGCCAGAACCGATCCACCGCCTCCGAACACCGTCAGCAACAGGGCCACCAGCCCTCCACTGAGGGCGGCCAGAAGCAGTTGGATCGGCTCCACGACCTCAGGCCTTCTTCATGGCGCGGTTCCACGGCATCAGCTTCAGGATATTAGCCATGCCGCAGAAACCCGTGGCCCCTGCCACGAACAGGCCCGCGCCGACAAAGGCGCTGATACCCCAGAATGCCTGACTGATGGTCGTGCCGAGCACTGCGCCCAGCAAGATCAGGCCACCGGCAAGCATTTGCACCTGACGCATCAGTTCCAGCGGCTGTTTGGCGTCGACTTGCAGAGGCAGGCCTGCAGCCTTCCAAGTCTCGACACCGCCCTCAAGCACATAGGCGGTGCCCGAAATACGCGCGGCCAGACGCGCGGCGGCCGTACCCGTGCGATTACCCGTGCGGCAGGTGAAGATCACATCCTTGCCAGCCACAGCGGACAGGTCAGCCTTATCGAAGACCGACAAAGGCGACGAGACAGCATTAGCGATATGGGCGCGGGCGAACTCGTCCGGCTCGCGGATATCGACAACAACGGCCCGACCGGATGACAGGCGCGTTTGAACATCCTTCGGCTGAAGGGGGATAAGAGCGTTCATGGGGGAAGTCCTGTTTAGTGAGTGACCGCGCGCCTATCCGGCGGCAGGGGGACAGTAGATTTCGGCCAGGGTGCCAATGACCTTGAGCGCGGAAAGATCGCTTATGCGGTAAAACACCGCCGTCCCATCCCGACGCGAGGTCACCAGCCCGTCATCACGCAGCCGTGCCAAATGCTGCGACAACGCCGACTGGGAAAGACCCAGCTTCAGATCACCGACCTGACATTCGCCCTCGCCGATCTGGCAAAGGATCATCAGGCGGTTTTCATTGGACAAGGCCTTTAACAGTCCCGCGGCATCGGCAGCCCTGGCCTGAAACTGGTCCAAACTCATCTGTGCGAAATCAACCATGGCCCCTATATATTAGGTCTTGCTAAATTAGCAAGTGCTAATATTTTAGCACCATAAGGAGGCCACCATGACGCTTCATTCCTCGGCCATTCGCCCCGATGTCACCGGCTTTTTCGATGACGCGACCAACACCGTGACCTACGTCGTTGCCGATCCCGCGACGGGGGATGCCGCCATCATTGATCCCGTGCTGGATTACGATGCAGCGGCAGCCAGAACTTCGACCCGTTCGATTGAACGCGTCCTTGAATACATCAAAGACAGGGGGCTCAAGCTCGTCCGCGTGTTGGAAACCCACGCGCACGCCGATCACCTGACCGGCGCGGACGAAATCCGAAATCGCACGGGCGTACCCATCGGTATCGGCCGTGAGATTACCAAGGTCCAAAAGGTTTTCGGCACCCTGTTCGATGCCCATGACGTCACGCCCGACGCTGTGGTTTTCGATGAAACCTATGCGGATGGTGATCGCTTCAGCATCGGTTCGCTGCAGGCGCAGGTTCTGCACACACCGGGCCACACCCCCGCATGCGTGACCTATGTCATTGGCGACAGTGCCTTCGTCGGCGACACCCTGTTTATGCCGGACTTTGGCACCGCCCGCTGCGACTTCCCCGGTGGGGATGCGCGGACGCTGTACCGCTCGATCCAAAAGATACTGTCCCTGCCGGACAGCACGCGCATCTTTGTGGGCCACGACTATCTGACGGCCCAACGCAAAGAGTTTAAGTGGGAAACCACGGTGGAAGCCCAGAAGCGGGACAACATCCACGTCGGCCAAGGCCGTAGCGAGGACGAGTTCGTCGCCCTACGCGAGGCCCGCGACGCAGGACTGTCCGCGCCGAAGCTGATACTTCCAGCGCTTCAGATCAATATCCGAGCCGGTGCGCTGCCACCAGCAGAAGCAAACGGCAAACAGTTCCTGAAGCTGCCGCTCAATCAACTTAGCTAAGCTTCTGAACGATAATGCTGATGCACCACATCAGGATAGGTGGCGTGGCAACCACCAGCGATGCCAGATAGTGACGGCGTAGCAAAAGCCACCATGCGACCAAGGGGCAGATCATCAGGCTGACGTAGGGAATCATGGTCCCCATGACCTGCGCCAACCCGATCTGCCCCTCGCGGAACAGCCCCCACGTCAGGACGACGGGCAACAGACCCACAACAGTGCCCGCAAGGCCGAACAGGGTCGTGACCGCCAGCCACATCGCAGCCGGACGTCGAAGTTGTTCCTGTGTCATCAGATGCGGCCCCTCACCGTCGCCCAGAAGATCTGCAGTCGTTTAAAGGGTTCGGGAGCCTGACGCGATAGCGCGGCGTGCGCCACCGCCGGAAACGCTGTCGCAGGCAGTCGTGCCAGATCGCGATTGGCCTTGGCCTTTGCGGCCTTGGCTTCGGTTTCCTGCCCCGTTTGCATCAGGCCAAAGACCTGCCCCGCCCCTGCGACCGTCTCATCGTGCCCCTCGCCCGCCAGAATGCGGACTGCCATCTGCATCGGCCCGACAAACAAGGCCGCCAGATCATGCGGATGGCCATTCACGCGATCCACATGGGCGTCGATCAAAGCCTCAAACGGCGCGCGGGGCAGCGCATGCCGCGTGACCACAGAGGTCAGTGCCTCCAGTACCGGATGGCCAATGCGGGGATTGTTGGAAAAAACACCATCCAGCTGTTCCGACCACCACGTGTAACGCATCTCCGCCAGCATCGGCTGTGTCACCCGCGTGGGGATGGCCAACAGCTCGGCTTCGAGGGCGTAAAGGGCGATCAGGTCCGCACGCTTTTCCGCATCGTCGACGAAGCGGCTGGAAAGCCAGCGGTCGTGTTCGGCGGCGCGCACCTGCGCATCAAGGTCATATCCGGTCATTGCCCCACCCGATGGCCCAAGCCGCAGCATCAGGCAAGGCAAAGGCTCAAAGAAAAAGGCCCGCTCGCGAACGAGCGGACCTTTATTCCATCTGGCCTGACTGCCCCTTACGGGCGGCTGGCCATACCGAACTTCACCGGTTTCAGGTCGTCATCGTCGCCCTTGCCGATCTTGCCACGCCTCACACCCCATAGGAGCACAACCGGCGTACCGACATAGATCGACGAGAAGGTACCGATGATGATGCCGACCATCAGGACGATGGAGAAGCCGAACAGGGCCTCGCCACCGAACAGGGCCAGAACGGCCAGAACGCCCACGGCCGTCACACCGGTGATGATGGTGCGCGACAGGGTTTCGTTCAGCGTCAGGTCGATCAGGTCCTTGAGCGGCATGGTCTTGTACTTGCGCAGGTTCTCGCGCAGGCGGTCGAACACCACCACGGTATCGTTCATCGAATAGCCGATAACCGTCAGGATAGCGGCCACGGTATTCAGGCTGAACTCGAACCGGAACAGGACGATCAGACCGAAGGTCAGGATCACATCGTGCAACAGGCCGATGATGGCACCGAAGCCGAACTGCGGTTCAAAGCGGAACCAGATGTACAGGAACATCAGGAAGATTGCCGCGCCCAGAGCATAGATACCCGAGCGGAACAGCTCGCCCGAAACCTTGGAGCCAACAACGCTCACGTTCGAATAGCTAACCTCGCCCACAGCACCGGCGATGGCGTCCTCGACACGTTTCACGACGACATTCTGGTCCTGTCCCTTGGGAACCTGGAAGCGGACAATCGCCGACGAGGCGCTGTCGATACCTTGGACCTGGACATCGCCAAGACCGAGCTCGCCCACGGCACCGCGCACCTGATCCAGTTCCAGCACCTGCCCTGCGGGCTTGGACACTTCAAGCGAAGCGCCACCGCGGAAATCGATGCCCAGGTTCAGGCCGGGGATGAAGCAGCCCACCAGTGAAGCGATGCAAAGCGTCGCGGCGAGAACGCCCATCGGCTTGGCATACTTCACAAAGTGGAAGTTGGTTTTCTGCGGAAGCAGTTTGATGAGAGGCCATCCACGCATCGGCATTACTCCGCAATCGGCAGTTTTTTCGGCTTGGCCACTTTGAGCCAGTAGCCGAGCAGGACTTGGGCGACCATCACCGACGAGAACATCGAGGTGAACACGCCGATGGTCAGGGTCCATGCGAAGCCGCGCACAGGGCCGGCACCGAACATGAACATGATGATGGCGGCCACGAGGGTCGTCAGGTTGGCGTCGACGATCGTGCCCATGGCGCGGTTGAAGCCCGCATCCATGGTGGCGACCGGCGAGCGGCCCAGGCGGGCTTCATCGCGCATGCGCTCATAGATCAGCACGTTGGCGTCAACGGCCACGGCGAAGGTCAGAACCAGACCGGCGATGCCCGGCAGCGTCAGGGTGGCACCGATGACAGACATCGAAGCTACAATGAGAATGCCGTTCAGGATCAGGCCCAGCACCGAGATGCCGCCGAACAGGAAGCCATAGGCACCGATCATGAAGACGATGATCAGGGCGAAACCGATCAGGGTCGAGATAGCGCCAGCCTTAACGGCGTCCGCACCCAGCTCGGCCGTCACGACGCGGCGTTCCTCGACTTTAAGCGGAGCCGGAAGCGCACCGCCATTCAGCAGGTTTACCAGCTCCGATGCCGAAGCGATGGTGAATTGACCCGTGATCTGGCCGCTGCCGCCGGTGATCGCCGACTGGATGGTCGGAGCCGAAATGACCTTGCCGTCCAGAATGATGGCGAAAGGCTTGCCAATGTTCTGGGCCGTGGCCTCGCCAAAGCGGCGGGTGCCTTGACCGTCGAACTGGAAGTCGATCGACGGACGGCCATTTTGGTCGGAGCCCACGCTGGCGCGGGTCAGGTTTTCACCCGAGACGAGAACGCGACGCTTCACCAGATAGGGCTGGCCTTGGTCGTCAACGAGCAGTTCGGCATCCGGCGGCACACGGCCAGCCAGAGCGTCCTGAAGGCCCGTCGGCGAGGTATCCACCATCTGGAAGGTCAGTTGGGCGGTTTGCCCGACCAGACGCTCCAGTTCGGCCGGATCGCTCTGGCCCGGGGCCTGAACAACGATACGGTCGGCACCCTGACGGGTGATGGAGATTTCCTTGGTGCCCGAGCTGTCCAGACGGCGGCGAACCACTTCAATCGACTGGTCGACGGCCGTCGCGCCCATACCGGCCAAGCCGGCCTCGGTGAAGCCGTAGCGGATACGGTTGCCGCTCAGCTTTGCAGCCGTACGGTCCGAAACGCCTTGGGCACCTGCGCCGGTGTTGGCCATATCGCGCAGAGCCTTGAAGGCTGCGTCATACTGGCTGGCGTCATTGACGGTCACGACCACGCCACCGTCTTCGCGTTGCAGGTTGCCGATGGCAATCTGCTTTTCGCCAAGCGTAACGCGAACGTCTTCCATCAAATTGGTCACGCGCTTTTGACGCATGGCCGGAACGTCGACTTCGAGCAGCAGGTACGAACCGCCCTGCAGGTCGAGACCAAGGTTTACGCCGTTTTTGGGCAGCCAGCCCGGCAGCGCAGCGCGCTGCTCGGGCGAAAGCATGCTGGGAAAGGCCAGCAGTAGCCCGATAACGAGCGACAGCACGACCACGACGACTTTCCAGCGTGAAAGCTGAATCATGTCAGGGCATCTCCGGGCGGAAATCCGCCGTTAAAGGGCCTTAGCCCTTGTCGTTTGCAGCGATTGCGGTGCGGTTACGCACTTCGGCAATCATAGAACGGACCACGCGGACCGAAACGCCTTGGGCGATATCGACCATGGCTTCGTTTTCCTCGACGCGGGTCACCTTGCCGACCATGCCGTTCGACAGAACCACTTCATCGCCGCGCTTCAGGGCTTGCAGCATGGCCTGATGGGCCTTCATGCGCTTCTGCTGCGGGCGGATCATGAGGAAGTAGAAAAGGACGAAGATGAGTACAATCGGTCCGAACTGGACGATTGCCGCCATGGTACCAGCGTCTTGAGTAGGCAAAGTCGTAACTCCCCGAGGTGGGCCGCTCCCCACCGTGGGGGGCCCATTGGAATGAGGCGCGAAAACTAGGGCGCGCTACAGCTATTTGCAACGCGCCCCCCTCGCAGGGACCGGCCATTTCGACCAATAAGTCCCCATTATTCTAGATTATTGACGTTTTAGCGCGGCAAAATGCTCAGCGGGTCGATCGCAATCGGATCATCGCCGCGCATTTGGCGCACCTCGAAGTGGATCGAGGGACGACCGTCACCCGCCGTCAGACCGACGGTGCCGATCGACTGGCCCGCGCGGACCGTGGCACCATCACGCACCGTGGATGAGCCAAGGTGGCTGTAAACTGTGCGCCAGCCGTCGCGGTGGACGATCAAGACCGTCAGCCCCTGCCCCACGATATCATCGCCGACATAGGCCACCGTGCCATCAGCGGCTGCCTTGACCTCGGCTCCCGCAGAGGCACCGATGTTGATGCCGTTATTGCGCTCGCCCAGACCGCTGGGACCAAAGCGACGCAGGATCTCGCCGCGCACTGGCCATTGCAGGCTGACGCGCTGGCCACTGGCGGTCGACGGTGCTGGTGCGGACGGGGCCGCAGGAGTAGGAGTCGGGGCCGGAAGCGGGCGCGGCGGCAGCGGCGCATTACCGCTGGGTGGGGGTGGCGGCGGCGGTGCCGAAGCCCCTGCGGCCACCGAAACGCCCGACGGGGTCGGACCAGTCGCATAGGGGTCCACGCCGCGATCAATAGCCGTGGACGGCAGGGTCAGGCGCTGGCCAGCGGTGATCGCACCGCGCGGACCAAGGTTGTTCAGGTCAATCAGAGACTGGACCGGAACACCAAAGCGGCGACCGACGCCGGAAATCGTATCGCCCTGTTGAATCACATAGGCCGCGCCAGCCTGAACCGGAGCCGATGGGGCCGGCGCCGGAGCGGGTGTCGGCGCGTACGGCGAGCTCGGTGCGGGCGCAGGCGCGGGAGCCACCGAACCACCAGCCGGAGGCAGGCCGCCGCCTTCAATCGATCCGCTGGAGGCAATCGGCCCCTGCTCTACGATCGGTCCAGTGTCTGGACGGTAATAGGGGTTGGCCGGAGCCGTGGGCGCAGCCGGTTGTGCGGGCGGCGCATAGGGATTCGGTGCCGTCGAACCCTGCGCATACGGCGACGGCAGTTCACTGACGGGGACCGGATGGGTCGGATAGCGCGGCTCTGTCGGATAGGTTGAGCAGGCTGCGAGGGTTATTGCACTGCCCGCAAGCAATCCCGCCTTCATCCAGTTGCGGCTGCTAAGCATTCCGGCCTCCGTCGTCACTAATCACAAATGGAATATCCGGGTTGGCCGGATTCGAATCCAGACCAAAACGGGTAACTCGCGCGAAAGTGGGGCGAAATGGTTAAGGGCGGATTTACCCTTCCTTGGCCATGCCCTCGACCAGAGGCACGAAACGCACCTCGCACAGGCTTTCGCGGGTAAAACTGCCGTCTTCTTGACCGGTATAGCGGTTCAGCATCTGCACCGAGGTCCGGCCCACAGGCGCGACCAGCACGCCATTGGGCTTGAGCTGTTTCAGCAGTTCGGTGGGTTCGTGCGGGGAAGCCGCCGTCACCATGATGCGGTCGAACGGAGCTTGCTCGTTCCACCCCTGCCCGCCATCGCCGTGACGAGTGAAGACGTTTTCGATACCCAGACGTTTCAGACGGCTTTCCGCCTCGGTCAGCAGGCTCTTGTAGCGTTCGACCGTATAGACGAAGCGCGCCATGCGGCTGAGGACCGCGCACTGATAGCCGCTGCCCGTACCGATCTCGAGAACACGGTGGCGCGGGCCGACATTGAGGGCCTGGGTCATCAGACCGACGATATAGGGCTGGCTGATGGTCTGGGCGCAGTCGATCGGCAGGGCCTGATCTTCCCACGCCTGATCCAGAAACTTCTCATGGACGAAGAGCGAGCGGTCGACCTCCTCCATGGCCTTGAGGACGCGCGCATCCGTCACCCCCTGTCGCCGTAGCGACAGGATTAGGCGGCCAGCGCGATCGTCCCCGAGGTTCATTGTCAGTCTCTTATTGCTCGTTCGGGCCCTTGGGCGGCGCACCGCCCAGAACCTTCTTCAGGTCGTTGATCATCGGCATGTGCGTCAGATCGATATGCAGCGGCGTGACCGAGATACGGCCTTCTTCCATGGCGCGCAGGTCCGTGCCCTGTGCGTGCTCGTGCGGCGTGCCACGGAAGGCCATCCAGTAATACGGACGACCGCGCAGGTCATCACGGCGGATGGCATGCAATTCGCCGATGTCACGGAAACCCTGACGGGTGATCTCGACTTCCTTCACCAATTCAATCGGAAGGCGCGGGAAGTTCACGTTCATGATTACGCCGTCAGGCCATTTCTGGTCCAGCAGCTTCTGGATGATGCCCGGCGCAAAGGCTTCGGCGGTTTCCCAATGTGCCACGGCCTCGTCGTGGAAACGCTCCAGCGACTGCGACAGGGCTATCGAACGGATGCCAAAGGCCATGCCCTGCAGCGCACCGGCAACGGTACCCGAATAGGAGACATCCTCGCCCACGTTGTGGCCGCGGTTCACGCCCGACAGAACTAGATCCGGCTTTTCCGGCATCAGTTCATTGACCGCCAGAATGACGCAGTCGGTCGGGGTGCCCGTGACAGAGTAGCGCTTTTCGCCGTGCTTGTTGACGCGCAGCGGCTCGGTCAGGGTCAGGCCACGGCCCTTGCCCGACTGTTCAACTGCCGGAGCCACGATCCAGACATCGTCGGACAGGGTCCGTGCGATATTTTCCAGACAGGTCAGGCCCTCGGCGTCGATGCCGTCGTCGTTCGTCAGAAGAATACGCATGAATACTCTTTATGCAGCGGCGATGACGGTCAGACCGCCCATGTACGGTTGCAGCGCGGTCGGAACAGCGATGCTGCCGTCTTCCTGCTGATAGTTTTCCATAACGGCGACCAGGGTGCGGCCAACCGCCAGACCCGAGCCGTTCAGGGTGTGCAGATACTCGGTCTTCTTCTCGCCAGCACGCTTGAAGCGAGCGTCCATACGGCGGGCCTGGAAGTCACCGCAGTTCGAGCAGGAGCTGATCTCGCGATAGGTGTTCTGCGACGGCAGCCAAACCTCGAGGTCATAGGTCTTGCGGGCCGAGAAGCCCATGTCGCCCTTGCACAGCAGCACCTTGCGGTACGGCAGTTCCAGCGCTTGCAGAACGGCCTCGGCACAGCCGGTCATGCGCTCATGCTCGGCTTCGCTGTCTTCCGGCTTGCAGATCGAAACCAGCTCGACCTTTTGGAACTGGTGCTGGCGGATCAGACCGCGCGTGTCACGGCCTGCCGAACCGGCCTCGGCGCGGAAGCAATAGGTCAACGCGGTCATGCGGATCGGCTGGGCGACCTCTTCATCGCTCAGCACCTGCTCGCGCACGAGGTTGGTCAGCGAAACCTCGGCGGTCGGGATCAGCCAGCGGTTGCCTTCGATGTGCTCGACATCGGCGTCCGGATCGCCGTCGGCAGCGCGGAACAGGTCTTCCTTGAACTTCGGAAGCTGACCAGTGCCGAACATGGTGTGGTCGCGAACCAGCAGCGGCGGGTTCACCTCGGTGTAGCCGTTCTGGCTCGTCTGCAGGTCCAGCATAAACTGGCCCAGAGCGCGTTCCAGACGGGCCAGTTGGCCCTTGATGACAGCAAAGCGCGCACCCGACATGCGGGCGGCACCTTCAAAGTCGATCATCTTGAGCGCTTCGCCCAGATCGGCGTGATCCTTGGCCGGACCTTCGGTGCGCGGCGTGCCCCACTTGCTGACTTCGACGTTGTCGTTTTCGTCCGCGCCATCGGGCACATCATCGGCGGCGATGTTCTTTAGACCCGCCAGCAGGTCGCGTAGTTCACCGCCCTTGGCGGCTTCGGCTTCGCCCGCCTCGGCGATGACGCCCTTGAGGGTTTCGACCTCGGCCTTCAGGCGATCGGCCTCGGCCATGTCCTTCTTGCCCATGGCCGCGCCAATGGCCTTGGAAGCCGCGTTGCGCTTGGCAAGGGCTTCCTGACCGGCGGTCTGGGCTGCGCGCAGATCGACGTCCAGCGCCAGAATCTGGTCGACCACAGACTGGACGTTCTCGACACCGCGCGACGACCAGCCCGCTACGAAAGCTGCGGGGTTGTCTCGGATCGCTCTGATGTCGTGCATGATCTTGGCCTAAAGCTAGGGCAGTTAATGAAAGGCCCTGCTCTACCGTTACTGACGCTATCAGGCAAACCCGTTAGCCATAATAGGCGGTAAGATTACGCCGCTTTTTTAGCGCGAACACTGATCTCGACCTCAATCATCTTCGAGACCCAGCCTGCGGCGGCGTCCGACACCATACCCAGGTCCAGTTCGGTACGATCAACCGACACCTTGCCGCTGACGGTCGCGGTGCCTGACGCTTCATCGAAGGTGAACGGCAGAGTCACGGATCGAGATGTCGATTTGATTCGCAGCGTCCCCCGCGCCTCGTAACGGTTGCCGCCAAGAGCGACGAACTCGTTAGCCACGAAACGGGCCTCGGGGAACTGGGCCGGATTGAACCACTCCGCACCCTTCAGGGCACCGTCCTTGGTGGCATCGCCCGTTTCCGCCGAAGCGGTCCGGACGGTGACGATAGCGGTCGAGCCTGCCAGATCGTTTGGATCGAAACGGATGTCCGCCGTCCAGTCATTGAACTTGCCCGTGAACGGCGCGCCGGAATGAGTGCCGGAAAAGGTGATCGAGGATGCGGCCGCATCGACGGTCCAAGCCGTGGCGGAACCCGCTTGGATGGTGACTTCGGAAGCGGCGACTTCGGCGCTCTGCGACGCAGTTTCCGACGCCAGCGGCGCAGGTCTGGCCGCGATACCCGTTGCCGCGCCAAGGATCACCACGAAAGCGATACCCGCGAGCGCTTCCGTCCATTTGGCCGCCGCCGAAGGTTCATGGGCCAGCGGCACACGGGCGTGCGCCAGCACAGGCACCATATGGGCCAGAACGCCATCGCGGTCGAAGAACTGGTGCTTCAACGCGGCCCCGACGTGCAGGACCACCAGAACGATCGCACCCCACGCCAGCTTGCTGTGCGCGCCCATCGCCACATAGGCGATGGTTCGCCGCGCCGCCTCGCCCGCGTTCTCGATAAAGGGAAGATGCGGAATGCCGAACAGACCGAGCCAGCTGGTCGGGACGGCCAGAGGCGTATCGGTCGCGACCGCCCACCCACTGGAAACATAGGCCCATCCCGTGAGCGGCAGGCCGATCATCAGGGCATAGAAGGCAACGTGCGTGGCACGCGCCGCAAAACGCTCCCATCCGTGCATCTGCGCGGGCAAGGCCGGGACCGGGTGGGTGATCCGCCAGACCAGCCGCAGCACCGACAGCGCAAGGATCAGAAAGCCGATCGACTTGTGGATCTGGAACACCCGATAGGCCAGCGCCTGCGTTTCCGGCTGCTCAATAGCGTCCGACATCCACCATCCCATCGGGATCATGGCCAGGATCGACAGGCCGATAAGCCAGTGCAGCAGAATGGCGACCGCGGAATAACGATCACGACGGCGGGACGGTGCGAATGTCATGGGGGAGGAACGCTGGATCAGGGGAATAAAATGCGGGTGGAGGCCATCCCCCACCCGTCTGGTCGTTTATTGGGCGGCGGCCGGAGCAGCGTCTGCCTGCTTCAGGAACTCGCCGTCGAAACGCACGGTCACTTCATCACCGACATAGCCCAGAGCCATACCGAAATCGGTACGCTTGAAGGTGCCTTCAGCGGCAAAGCCGATGGCCGGAACCTGCAGGAACGGATGGCTTTCGATCTCGCCGTTAAAGGTGGCCTTGAAGGTCACCGGCTTGGTCACGCCGAGGAAGGTCAGATCGCCCGTCACGTCTGCCGTGCGTTCACCGGTCTTGGTGACCTTGGTCGATTTGAAGGTCATTTGCGGGAACTGGCGGGCGTTCAGGTTCGACGGGCTGTTGGCGATATCCTCGTTCCAGCTCTTGAAGCCGCTGTTGACGTGGGTGCCGGTGTAGTCGCCCGGATAGTTGGCATCGACCGAGGACGGATCGACAGTGAACTCGACCGAGCTGTTCTCGAGGTTGGCCGGATCCAGCGTCACCTTGCCGTCAATCTTGTTGAAGCGAACCGTATAGTTCGAAATCGAGTTGTGCAGGACCGAGGCTTGCAGCGTGGCGTGGGTCGGGTCCAGCGCATAGACGCCAGCGGGGGCCTTCAACTCGACCGGAGCCGAAGCGGTGGTGGCAGCAGCGCCTTCGTTCTGCGCGGCAGGCTGGCCGCAAGCAGCAACGAGGGCAGCAAGAGATACAGCGATCAAGCTGGCTTTGATTTTCATAACGGACCTTCTTCGTTGGCTGTGCCCGCCATCGACGGGCGTGGATCAGCAGCAGCAGCCGCCTGATAACGGTATCAGTATATGTATCAGTTATGGTTCTGCAAGACGGTCGCGAATAAAAATCACAGCGAAATGTTAGGTTGGCGCAAACGGGTGATGCAAGCCCTGATCGACCCGCCTATCTTGGATTCGCATGCCTATTCGTCGTCTCCCGCCCGAAACCGTCAACCGCATCGCCGCCGGCGAGGTGGTCGAACGTCCTGCCAGCGCCATCAAGGAACTGGTGGAAAACGCTATCGATGCGGGCGCGACCCATATCGAGATACAGGCGGACGGCGGTGGCCTGACCCGCATCCTGATCGCCGACGACGGCAAGGGCATCCCCAAGGACGAACTGCCCATCGCGGTCGAGCGCCATGCGACGTCCAAGCTGGAGCCGGATGATGCGGGCGACGTGGACCTGCTGCGTATCTTCACGCTGGGCTTCCGTGGCGAGGCCCTGCCCTCCATCGGCTCGGTCGCACGCCTGACCATCACCACCCGCGCCAAGGCCGAAACCCAGCAGGACGCCTGGGCCATCACCGTCGAGGGCGGTGAACACAAACCCGTTTCCCCCGCCGCCTTCCCCGGCCCGCACGGCGCCCGCGTCGAGGTCCGCGATCTTTTCTACGCCACGCCTGCCCGACTGAAGTTCATGAAGTCGGAACGCTCCGAGGCCATGGCCATCTCGGAGGAGATCAAGCGTCAGGCCATGGCCCACGAGGATGTGGCCTTCACCCTGACACTGGACGGCAAGACCACTCTGCGCCTGCCCGCTGAACATAAGGGTGATGAGGGGCGTCTTCGCCGTCTCGGGGCCATTCTGGGCCGAGACTTCGAGGCCAACGCCCTGCTAATCGATCAGGAACGCGATGGCGTACGCCTGTCGGGTTATGCAGGCCTGCCGACCTATTCGCGTGGCAATGCCGCCCACCAGTTCCTGTTCGTCAATGGTCGCCCCGTGCGAGACCGACTGCTGCAAGGGGCTCTGCGCGGGGCCTATGCCGACTTCCTCGCCCGCGACCGCCATCCGGCCGCGGCGCTCTTTATCGACATCGATCCGCTTTACGTTGACGTGAACGTCCATCCGGCCAAAGCCGAGGTGCGTTTCCGCGATCCCGCGCTGGTACGGGGCCTGATCGTCGGGGCACTGAAACATGCGCTTCATGCGGCGGGCCACCGCGCTTCAACCACCGTGGCCGCAGATGCCCTGTCGGGCTTCCAGCCGCATACGGGCGTCCAGACCTATGGCGATCAGCCTGCCCTGCCCCCGTCCGCCGCCGGATTTTCCGGCTGGGCGGGATGGTCAAAGCCCGAGGCGGTCACCCAGATCATTCCCGGGCTGTCGGAACGCTCTGCCCGCGTCGAACACACATGGTCCGGCCAGCAGGCCGCGCCGACCTTCCGCACTCTGGCCGAGGTTCAAGCTGAACACGCCGGACAGATTGCCCCGCAGCCGGACACGCCCGTCGATCCTATCGACTTTCCCCTGGGTGCCGCCCGCGCGCAGCTTCACGCCACCTATATCGTGGCCCAGACCCGCGACGGCCTCGTCATCGTGGACCAGCACGCCGCACACGAGCGCCTCGTCTATGAGCGGATGAAGGTCCAGATGGAGGGCGGCCACGTCACCCGCCAAGCCCTTCTGACGCCCGAAGTGGTCGAACTGGACCCCGCCGAGGCTGAGCGCATCGCCGCCAAGGCTGACGAACTGGCCGAAATGGGCCTGATCGTCGAGCCGTTCGGTTCGGGTGCGGTCCTTGTACGCGAAACGCCCGCCTTGCTGGGCGACACCGACGTGCAGGGCCTGATCCGCGACATCGCCGACGACCTGTCCGAACATGGCGCTGCGCTGTCGCTAAAAGAGCGGATGGCCGAGGTCTGCGGCACCATGGCCTGTCACGGATCGGTGCGCTCTGGCCGCGTGCTCAGCGCGCCGGAAATGAACGCCCTGCTGCGTCAGATGGAAGCCACGCCCCACTCCGGCCAGTGCAACCACGGCCGCCCGACATATGTGGAGCTGAAGCTCAACGACCTCGAAAAGCTGTTCGGTCGTCGTTAAGCGACGCAACCCATTAAAAAGCCCCGCCAAAAACCTGTTCTGGCGGGGCTTTCTGTTTTCGAGGCTTAGCGCGCCGGAAGGATCACGGCTTCACAGGGGCCAAAGCCGATGGGCACATAGCCCTCTGCCTTGGCGGTCGCCGACAGCGCGATCAGGTCGCCATCCTCGGCGAAGGCGCGGGTACCACCGGGGATTTCGACCGGCTCGGCACCACCGCGCGTGATTTCCAGCAGACTACCGTAACCCGAGCGTTCCGGTGCGGAGATCGTCCCCGATCCCAAGAGGTCGCCTGCATTCAGGTTGCAACCGTTGGAGGCGTGGTGGGTCACGATCTGGGCCACCGTCCAGTACATATTGGTGGACGGCCCTTCGCTGAGTTGCACCGCAGGCGTTCCTGCCTTTCGCATCTCCTCGCTGGCGATATGGACCTTGAGCTCCATCGACAGGGCACCACCGGATTGATCCGCGTCGCTCCAGAGATAGGGAAGCGGCTTGGGATCACCTTCCGGACGCGGCTTTTGCGCCGTGAAATACGGGGCCATGGCCTCGATGGTGACGACCCACGGCGAGATGGTGGACATGAAGTTCTTGGCCTGAAACGGACCAAGCGGCTGGTATTCCCACGCCTGTAGATCACGCGCAGACCAGTCGTTCAACAGGCAGAATCCCGCCACATGGTTCAGCGCATCGTCAATGTCAATCGGTTCGCCCAGCGCGTTGCCCTGCCCGATCCAGACGCCGATCTCCAGTTCATAGTCCAGACGCTTGCACGGACCAAAGGTCGGTGCATCCGCCGTCGGTGCCTTGGTCTGCCCCTTGGGGCGCACCACCGGCGTACCGGAGACACGGATCGAAGAGGCGCGGCCATGATAGCCGATCGGCACGTGCTTATAGTTCGGCAGCAAGGGGTTATCGGGCCGGAACAGCGCCCCCACGTTCATGGCGTGGTGAATGCCGACGTAAAAGTCAGTGTAGTCGCCGATGCGCGCCGGAAGATGCATGGTGCAGTCCGACGAAGGCACCAGCAGCGGGCTGACCTGTTCCGCCATGGCTTCATGCGATAGCAGCGCCGAAAAGCGATGACGCAGCGCCAAACGCTTGGCCGGAGCCATGTCCATATAGGCGTTCAGCGTGTCCGCGCTCAGGACTTCAAGGTCATGCCCTGCCAGCAGGCCCGCAGCCGCCGCGGCTTTCACATCCAGCACATAATCGCCAATGGCCACGCCAATACGCGGCGCATCGCCCCTCACCGAGAATATGCCCAGCGGCAGGTTCTGGATCGGGAAATCCTTATGACCATTAGCGCTTTCAACCCAACTCTTCAGATCGACTGAGTGGGTATGGTCGATGACTGGACGGCTCACGCGTTGGGGTTTCCTTTTTCGAAGTTCGACCAGACGTCGTCATAGTCGAGCTGCATGGACGGAGAGTTCATGGCGAAGTCGGTGGTGCGGATGACCGCACGGCTCTCGAACATGAAGGCCATGGTGTTTTCTTGTTTGTGCGGCTTCAGCTCGGCGTTGACCGCCGCGTTGTAGCTGGCCTGATCGGGGCCGTGGCCGCTCATCTGATTGTGCAGCGAAGCGCCCCCCGGCGTGAAGCCATCGGCCTTGGCGTCATAGGCGCCGGTGATCAGGCCCATGAACTCGCTCATCACGTTGCGGTGGAACCACGGCGGACGGAAGGTGTGCTCTGCCACCATCCAGCGCGGCGGGAAGATCACGAAATCGCAGTTGGCGGTTCCGGGCGTTTCCGACGGGCTGGTCAGCACCGTGAAGATCGACGGATCGGGGTGATCGAAGCTGACCGTGTTGATGGTGTTGAAGTTCCGCAGGTCATAGCGATACGGCGCGAGGTTGCCGTGCCATGCCACCACGTCAAACGGCGAGTGATCCAGCGTCGTCGTCCACAGTCCGCCCTGGAACTTCTGGACCAGTTCAACCGGCCCATCGATGTCCTCATAGGCCGCAACCGGCGTCTCAAAGTCGCGCGGATTGGCCAGACCATTGGCACCGATGGGGCCCAGATCCGGCAGGCGGAACACCGCGCCATAGTTCTCGCAAATATAGCCGCGCGCCGACGTGCCCTTCAGCTCCACACGCATCCGCACACCGCGCGGGATGACCGCAATCTGCTGCGGTTCCAGATCGATGATGCCGAACTCGGTCACGATGGTCAGATCGCCCTGCTCCGGCACGATCAGCATTTCACCATCGGCGTTGAAGAAGACGCGCTGCATCGAGACGTTGCAGGCATAGACGTGGATGCCGATGCCAACGCCCGTCCCCACATCACCATTGCCACCATAGGTGATCAGGCCGTCAATAAAATCCGTCGGCGCGGTTGGGATCGGCTGGGGATTCCAGCGCATCCGGTTGGGCGAAGGCGGCGCATGGAAGGGGGCCGTCTCCAGCAGGGACTTCCTGCCAAAAGGCTTGAAGGCCCCGTGATTTGCGGACGGGCGCAGGCGGTAAAGCCAGCTGCGGAAATTCTCCTTGCGCGGCGCGGTGAAGGCCGTGCCCGACAGCTGTTCGGCATAGAGGCCGAACGGCGTCTTTTGCGGCGAGTTCTGACCGACCGGCAGCGCACCGGCGACCGCTTCGCTGGCGAAATGGTTGGCGAAACCGACCATATAGCCGCGGCTATTCTGGGTACCCATCAGCGCTCCTCCATTTTAGTTTCATTTGAAACCAGTTTGACGAGAGGCCCGTGCGGTGTCAACTGTGGCGCAATGCAGAACCCCGCCACATTCCGTCTTGATGACTTCCTGCCCTATCTGCTGTCGGTGGCGGCCAACGCGGTCAGCGACGCGGTATCGGCGACCTATAGCGCCTCGCACCAACTGAAGACGCCGGAATGGCGGCTGATCGCCGTGACAGCGCAGGACGGAGCCCTGACCCCGCTAGCGATTGGACAGCGCACCCGCATGGACAAGGTGACGGTCAGCCGCGCGGCCATGGCGCTGGTCGAGCGCGGATTTCTGCGCCGCTCGCCCAATCCTGACGACCAGCGCTCGCATCTGCTCAGCCTGACACCCGCCGGACGCGAGGTTTATGAGCATGTCGTCCCCCGCGCACTGGCCATCGAAGCCGAGATATTTGCTGATTACAGCGATGAAGAGCGGCGCGTCTTGGCCGAATTGCTCAAGAAGGCCCAGCAAGCGGCGCGTTAAACAACAGCCCCGTTGGCGTGAGCCGAACTGCCTTGCTAGGCTAACACCATGTTCAAGTCCGTTCTCTTCGTCTGTCTGGGCAACATCTGCCGCTCGCCTCTGGCCGAGGGCGCTTTCCGTGCCGAAGTCGCGCGCCGCAAGCTTCCCGTCGTGACCGACAGTGCGGGCACGGCGGCCTATCATATTGACGAAAAGCCGGACCCGCGCGCCATTGCGACCGCCAAACGAAACGGCGTGGATATTTCGGGACTTCGCGGGCGTCAGGTCAAACCTGCCGACTTCATGCGGTTTGACCACATCGTCGCCATGGATGCCGATAATCTGGCCAATCTGAAACGCATCATGCCTGCGGACGCGACCGCACAGCTCAGCCTGATGCTGGACTGGGCAGGTCGCCACGGGGAAAGCGTTCAGGACCCCTATTACGGCGATGATGACGGCTTCAACGTCACATGGTCCGATGTTGTCGAGGGGTCGAAGGGCCTCGCTGACCACTTAGAACAGAACCGATAGGCTCAGGCTGCAACCGAGCGGATTTGCAGAGGATCGGCACCGTCTACAATCGCGAACAGACGATCGATGTTCGGATGGGCACCGGGGCGGTTACGGGCATCCGGCGTGTGTTCGGCAAAGACGTCGATGCCATGCGATGCCGCCACGGCATCCAGAACACCAAACGTCTGTTGCAGATAGTTATAGACCGCCAGCGATCCCTGCTTGCCCGGCGCATTCTCTATGGTCGCGACAATGGCACCGTCAGCATCCAACAGCTCGATCCGTGCCAGCCCCTCAACGGACGGAAGAAGTTGCAGATTGTCTTTGAACGAGGCGGTGGGCTGGATCATCGAAGCGACTCTGTTGGCTGGGTGCGCCTGTCGTAACAGCTTGGTGCGGCCAGCCAAGCGGCATTAAAGCCGCAGGGCCTCGACCACGCCGCTGGCCTTGCCGCCCGAATAGACCTCGCCACCCGCCAGCGCATAGACGACGCCGTCAACCGAGCCCCCCGCCAAGCCGTGACGCGGCACGCCCATATCCGGGCCCCGCGTCCACTCATCGGCGGCGATGTCGTAAATCCACGTCTCGGTAAATACGCCGCCCGGTCGGGTCAGCCATTCCCCGCCAAAGGCCACCAGCTTGTCGCCAACAGTCGCCATCGCCAGACCGCCACCGACCTGATGGCCGCTTTCGGATGCCGGAATAGGTCGCAGGGTCACCCAGGTGTCGCTATGCGCGTCATAGCGGTCCAGCCGCCCTGTCCCCCGCCCGCCTTCGACCATGCGGCCACCCGTGACATAGATATGTTGGCCATGCACACTGGCAGCCGCACTGTTGCGGGCCTCGGGAGCCGGACGAGCGGTTTCCCACACGCCTTCGGACGCATCGAACACCAGCTGGGTCGTAACATCCGCCTGATCGTTCCACTGTCCATTCTTGCCGCCAGCGGGCGACCGCCCGCCGATTAGGTGGATGCGGTCATCGACGGTCGCGCCGACAGTCTCGGCCAGCGGCTGCGGCATCTGGCCCACAGGCCGCCACAGATCGCCATCCAGCACCCACACGTCGGTCATGGAGGTCCACTCGCCACCCTCGCGTCGGTCATACCCGCCCAAGGCCCAGACGTGACCCTTGGCGGTTGCCATCATCGGGTGATGGCGGGGCTGTGGCAGACGCGCTGCCTCGCTCCAGCTATCGGACGCGGGGTCATAGACGCCGACACGGTCGTTGATGCGGGTATGGAGGCGATCGCGAACCAAGCCCCCGGCGACATAGCTCTTGCCGTCCAGAACCGTGCAGTAAACTTCCTGCGTCGCCCACGGCATATCGGCTCGTCGCTGCCAGCGCGGGCTTGTTTGGCTGATGGCGATGTTGGGAAGGGCCGCCGTTGCGGCGACCGAGGCGATGAGGCTGCGGCGATGAATCATCATACGCCGCAGCCTATCAGCGTTATTGGGCCGCTGCGACCTTCAGGAACAGCACGCGTGCCGCGCCATAGTCGCGGGCATCCATGCGTTCATAGCCGGGGGTTTCGATCTCCGGCTCGTCAGAGCCGCGCTCGAAGACCACCACCGCATTCGGGGCCAGCCAGTTGCCTTCCAGCAGCTTGGCCAGCGTCTGCTCGCCCAGACCCTTGCCATAGGGCGGATCAAGGAAGGCCAGAGTGAAGGCTTCGCCTGCCGAGCCGGGGCGCGGGCCAAGGTCGGTCGCACTGCGGCGATGGACGCGGGTCCGGCCGAACAGGCCATAGGCGTCCATGTTCTCGCGGATGGCACCGCGCGCACCGTCGTCGGTCTCGACGAACAGGCAGAAGGCACCACCGCGCGAGATGGCCTCATAGCCCAGAGCGCCCGATCCGGCGTACAGGTCGATGATCCGTGCGCCGTCCAGTACGTCTTCGGCCCATGCGGCGTGTTCCAGCACGTTAAAGATGGCCTGCCGTGCGCGGTCGGAGGTCGGGCGGGTGCCCTGCCCCTCCGGCGCCACGATAGCGCGGCCTTTCAGACTGCCAGCGACAATCCTCATACGGCTGCGTCCTTACGAACGGCCACGCGGGCCGCCACGACCGCCCGACGGCTTGCCGCCAAACGGCTTGCCACCCGACGGACGCCCAGCGGGTTTGCCGCCAAAGGACTTGCCACCCGAACCGCCACGACGCTCGCCGTCACGGCCTTGCGGCTTGCGGCGGTCGTCGATGAACTGGTCGGCGCGCGGTTCGCGGTTGAACGGCTTGCGCGGACGATCACCGCCGAAGCCTTCACCCTCGGCACGTTCCGGACGGGCACGTGGCTTGAAGGTCTTCTTGTGCTCGAACTTCGGCGTGGCCTTGGCCCAGCCTTCCTTCTTCACAGGCTTGGCGGGCTTCTCCGGCACACCTTCCTCGGCAGCCTTGGCAGCGGCGCGGACGCGGCTGGGCTTACGCGACGGATCGGACATGGCCGAGCCCGAACGGCCCTTGATGATGGCACCAGCCGGACGACGGCCGGGAATCGGCGCCGGCGTGGCGACCGAGTTACCGGTCGGCAGGTTCTCGGGGCGGATATATTCGCTCAGCAGTTCGCGGATCACACGCGGGCCGACTTCCTCGACCGTGTTGACCGGCAGGGTGCCGAGGTTGAACGGACCGTAGGCCAGACGGATCAGACGGTTCACCTGAAGGCCGACGCTCTCCAGCACCTTACGGACTTCGCGGTTCTTGCCTTCGGTGATGGAGACGCTGATCCAGAGGTTAGCCGGACCCTTTTCCTCGCCGTCGACCTTTTCCTTGACCTTGTCGATGGTGGCTTCGATCGGGCCATAGCGGACGCCGTCCACTTCACAGCCGTCCTTCAGCTTGTCCAGACGTTCCTGAGTGATGCGGCCACGGGCGCGGGCGCGGTACTGACGGACCAGCGAGGTTTCCGGCAGTTCCAGAGCGCGGCTCAGCTCGCCGTCGTTGGTCAGCAGCAGCAGACCTTCGGTCGCCAAATCGAGGCGACCAACGGAGATCACGCGCGGCAGATCGGCCGGAAGCGCGTCCCACACGGTCGGGCGACCTGCCGGATCGTTGTGGCTGGTGATCAGGCCAGCGGGCTTGTGATAGCGCCAGACGCGGGTGGCCTCTGCGGCACCTACCGGCTTGCCGTCGACGGTGATGACGTCATCCCGCTTCACCAGCACGGCTGGCGTGTCGAGGATGCGACCGTTCACGGCGACCTTGCCCAGGCCGATCAGACGTTCCACCTCACGACGCGAAGCGATACCGGCGCGCGCCAAAGCCTTGGCGATACGTTCGGTACGTTCCGGGGTCGCGGGCTTCCCAGCCGGCTTGCCTGTTCTCGGGCCGCGATTCTCGAAACGGTCACCACGTTCAGGGCGATTCTCATCGCGCGAACGGGGGCCGCGATCGTCGAACTTGCGGTCTTTCTTGTCACCGGAGCCGAATTTCGGGCCCTTATCGGCGAATTTACGGGGACCACGCGGGGCGTCACCTTGACGCGCGCGGGGCTTCTTGTCGTTGTCTCGGGGATGGCGATCCATGATGAGCGGTTCATGAGCATGGCGCTGGATTTGGCGCAAGCGGCAGCTGAAGCTGGCGAGGTGCCTGTCGGCGCCGTGATAGTGAACGAAAAAACCGGCGAAGTGATAGGTAAAGGGCAAAATTGCCCAATCACAAGCCATGATCCGACAGCTCACGCTGAAATCGTGGCTCTGCGCGACGCTGCGGCCACGGTCGAGAATTATCGACTAACGGACCTCACTTTATATGTAACGCTGGAACCTTGCGCCATGTGCGCGGGCGCGATCAGCCATGCCCGCATCGGGCGCGTGGTCTGGGGAGCCGATGATCCCAAGGGCGGCGCGGTCCTGCACGGACCCAAATATTTCGATCAGCCTACCTGCCACTGGCGTCCCGAAACCGATCACGGTTTGCGGGCGGACGAAGCGTCCAGCCAGCTGAAAAACTTCTTCAAGGCGCGACGGAAAAAGGGAACGTTACGGTAAACCTTGAGTTAACCCACACTATCTGGGCGTGTTTCGTTCGCCGGAACGACGCGGCCCGCCAGATTGGATGGGATAAAGGTATTGCTGAAACGCACCGCCATTATAGCGGTATCCGTGGCTGTGTGCGGATGCCAGCAACACCCTAGCGCCGAAAAGTCTGCCGAGAGCATGCCGACAACGGCGGCCATACCGGCCAATCTGAACCCGTCGAAATATGCAGAATGGTTCCTGTCCTGTCAGGACGGCCAGCGCCTGACGGTCATGTTCGACCACCCGCGCAACATGGCGACGGTGCGGCGATCCGACGGACTGGCTTTCGACCTTGTGCGCCGCCCTACTTCGGGGGCCTATACCTATACGTCCGGCGGGAATGAGCTGAAGTCCGAGGGACAGACGGTCGCGTGGCGCACCGAACGTCTCAACGACACGCACTGCGAAATCTACGAAACCAAGCCCGTCGCCTGACGGAAGCGGTCCAGCCGCTGGATCAGGCCCTGTCGAACGGTTGGATAGTCATCGTCGAGTACAGCGAACTGGACCGTGTCGCGCATTCGTCCGGTCCAGGTGCGCTTATGCTTCCTCAGCGTACCCTCATAGACCGCGCCCAGCTTGCGGATCGCCGCCTGACTGGCCGCGTTGTTCGCGTCGGTGATGATCTCGACCCGCACCATACCGTGGTTGAAGGCATGCTCCAGCAGCAGAATCTTGGCCGCCGGATTGACGGCGCTGCCCCGCGATGAAGGCCGATAAAAGGTCGAGCCGATCTCGCACCGCAGGTGCTCTGGCTTGATCTCATAGAGGCTGGTGGTCCCGACCACCGCATTGTCCACCTTGCTTCGAACGGCATAGGCGATGCGCGATCCTGAAGCCATAGCCTTGAGCGCCGACGCCCACCAGACGTCAAAGTGCGGGCCGTAACCCGCAGAGACCATCCCTGACCATGCGTCGGGGTCATGATCCAGCGCCGCACGGACCTCTTCTTTTAGCGCGTCGCTGAACGGCTCAAGGTGTACGAAGTCGTTCTCGAGATCGCACACCGGAAGCATGTCAAAACGCCCCTTCGGCTTTGAGGAAGTCTAGCACGTCGCTTGCCTCTGCCGTCCGGTCGACAAAGGCGTCGCCGATCCCCTTGGCAAGGATCAGGGTCAGACGGCCTCCCTCGGCCTTCTTGTCCCCCAGCATCCGTTGCAGCAGTGCCTCGGCATTGAAGGTGTGCGCGATATCGGCAATGCGGGTCGGCAGGCCCGCGGCGCGGATGCCCTGCTCTGCCCGCTCGGCGTCCTGCGCCGAACACAGGCCATGGCGTGCAGAATAACGGAAGGCCATGGCACATCCGACGGCAACCGCCTCGCCATGGGTCAGTGTGTCATCAAAACCGACCTCGACCTCCAGCGCGTGACCGAAGGTGTGACCAAGGTTCAGCAGCGCACGGCGACCGGCCTCTTTCTCGTCTTCCCCGACCACCTGCGCCTTGATCTCGACCGAGCGCACCACAGCGGCCTTCAGCGCCTCGACATCGCCCTTGGCCCCCGCGGCCCCCTCGCCGGACAGCCAGTCGAAATAGGCGCGATCACAGATCAGGCCATGCTTCACAATCTCTGCCCAGCCCGAGCGGATCTGTCGTGCGGGCAAGGTGCCAAGCAGGTCGATATCGGCCAGCACCAGACGCGGCTGGTGGAAGGCCCCGATCAGGTTCTTTCCGCGCGGCGAGTCGATCGCCGTCTTGCCGCCCACCGATGAATCCACCTGAGCCAACAGAGTGGTCGGCACCTGAATGAAGTCGATGCCGCGCATATAAAGCGCCGCCGCCAGACCGGCGAGGTCGCCGATAACGCCGCCGCCCAGCGCCACGACCATGCTCTTACGGTCCAGCCCAGCGGCTATGGCGCTATCCAGCACGCGCTCAAGCTGTTCAAAGGATTTGGACGCCTCGCCCGCCGGAACAACGATCAGCTCTGCCGGAATGCCCGCTTCAGCCAGCGAGGCCATAGCCGTCACCGCGTGAAGTTCCGCGACGTTGGAATCGGTGACGACCACCATCTTCGTCGGCGCAAAGGCACGGGCCTCTGCCCCCAGTCCCGACAGCAGGCCGCGACCGACCTTAACCTCGTAACCGCGGAACGAGCCGCCCTCGACCGGGATGGATGTCGTCATGATTCAGCTATTCTTTTTCGCGTAGCGCCGAAGTTCGGTCAGCATGGCCTCGACCGCCACGCCATGCGAACCGCCGCCGACATCAACAGTCAGGTCGGCTTCGGCATAGATCGGGTAACGCTTCTCGGACAGTTCACGCAGAACTTCCAAGGTATCTCGCCCACGCAGCAAGGGCCGCGTGTCGCGCCGCCCCACGCGCTCGGCGATGACTTCCAGATCGGCGCGCATCCAGACGGTGACAGCGTTCTGTTTCAGGGCCGCGCGCGTTTCGGGGTTCATCATCGCGCCGCCACCGGTGGCCAGCACAATCGGCGGCCCTTCCAGAAGACGTTTCATCACGCGGGCTTCGCCCGCGCGGAACTCGTCCTCGCCTCGGGTCGCAAAAATTTCGCTGACGGTCATGCCCGCAGCAGCTTCGATCTCGTGATCGCCATCCGCGAACGGCAGGCCGAGCCGCATGGCCAGACGACGGCCCACTGTCGACTTGCCAACGCCCATGAGCCCCACCAACGCAATGGTGCGGTTCAACTTCAAAATAGGAGAATCGGGCGAAGCAGCGCAGTTCATGTTCTTAACGCCCTCTTCTATACACGGATGACCGAACCTCGCACCCCTAAGCCGCGCCAATGACCCCACAAATCGAAGCCTTTTTGGAAATGATGGCGGTTGAACGCGATGCCTCACCGCACACGCTGGCTGCCTATGGTCGCGACCTTGCGGATGCAGAAACAAATTTGTCCGACGCCGGAGGATTGTTGAAGGCGGCGCAGGAGGATGTCGAGGGCTGGTTCTCCGACTTGTCGCGGCGCGGATTGTCCGCAGCTACGGCGGCCAGACGCCGCGCATCGGTACGCCAGTTCTACCGCTTTGCCGTCGGCGAAGGCTGGCGCGAGGATGATCCCTCACGACGGCTGGACGCCCCGAAACAGGGACGCCCTCTGCCCAAGACACTCAGTCGCGAAGAGGTCGAGCGTCTGCTTAAGACCATCGCCAAGGAAGACAGCCATTCCGCCCTGCGTCTGATGACCCTGATTGAACTGACCTATGCGTCGGGCATGCGGGTATCGGAGGTGCTTGGCCTCAAGGTCTCGGCGGTACAGCGTGATCCGGCCTATCTGATCGTCACCGGCAAGGGGAACAAGGAACGGCTGGTGCCACTGAACGATTCCGCCCGCGAGGCCGTGAAGTCTTGGCTGGCGGTGCGCGCCCTGCCCCGTGGCAAGTCTCCGACTAAGAAGGCCGAGGCGGCGCTGGCGGCCAATCCGTGGCTGTTCCCGTCTTCGGGACGTTCCGGCCATCTGACACCGCGTCGCTTCGAGCAACTTCTGGATCAGGCCGCCATCGCGGCGGGCATTGATCCGGCACGTGTCAGCCCGCACGTCCTGCGGCACGCCTTTGCCACCCACCTGCTGGAAGGCGGCGCGGACCTGCGTGTGGTTCAGACCCTTTTGGGCCATGCCGACATCTCGACCACCCAGATCTATACCCACGTGGCGACAGACCGTCTTTCGCAGGTCGTGCATTCGTCGCACCCGCTGGCGCGCAAAAACTGATATGCTGCTGTCTCTTGCCCCGAAGCCCGACGGGTTTTAGGGTCCGCCACCTTTCCGTAGCGCCAAGATGGCGCGGTCGTTACACGGGCGCTTTATGGCCACGCACTATCTCGAATTCGAAAAACCCATCGCCGAACTGGAAGCAAAGATCGCCGAGCTTTCGCAGCTCGCTCCGTCCAGCGGTGACTTTGGCGAAGAGATCGAGACCCTGAAAGCCAAGGCCAAGGCCTTGCGCACCGAAACCTATCAGAACCTCGATCCGTGGATGCGTACGCAGGTGGCACGCCACCCTCAGCGTCCGCACTTCATCGACTATATCGACGGCCTGTTCACCGATTTCGAAGAACTGCACGGCGACCGCCAATTCGGCGACGACCAAGCTATCCTCGGTGGTGTGGCCCGTTTCCGTGGTCAGGGCGTGGTTATCATGGGCCACGAAAAGGGCCACGACACCCAAACCCGCCTGAAGCACAACTTCGGCATGGCCCGCCCCGAGGGCTATCGCAAAGCGGTGCGCCTGATGGACATGGCCGAGCAGTTCGGCCTTCCGGTTCTCAGCTTCGTCGATACCGCGGGTGCTTATCCGGGCCTCGGCGCGGAAGAGCGCGGTCAGGCCGAGGCCATCGCCCGCTCGACCGAGCGCGGCCTGACGCTGGGCGTGCCCTATATCGCCACCGTTACGGGTGAAGGCGGTTCGGGCGGTGCCATCGCCATCGCCGCGGCCAACCGCGTGATGATGCTGGAACACTCGATCTATTCGGTCATCTCGCCGGAAGGTGCCGCAGGTATCCTGTGGCGCGACGGCAGCCGCGCCAAGGATGCGGCTATGGCCATGCGAATCACCGGCCCCGACCTGATGGAGCTGAAGATCGTTGATCGCGTGATCAAGGAACCGCTGGGCGGTGCCCACACCGCTCCGGACGCCGCCATCAAGTCGGTCGGTGATGCCCTTGAGGAAGAGCTAAAATCCCTGTCGGACCTGAGCGAGCAAGAGCTTCGCGCACAACGCGCTGATCGCTTCTACGCCATCGGCCGACTGGGCTAATCCGACACCGATAGCTTTGCCATGGGCCAAGTGCAGTTTATGCATTATGGCAAAGCTATTGAGTGTTTTTGGAGACGGTTGGCTTGTCCTACCTGACGTCGCGTTCACCCGGCATCGGTGAATCACTGCCAGAAAGTGCCGTCTTCAACTTTGAAGGCGCGGTGACCATGGTCATCGACGATTCCCCGTTCGCCCGCGAGTTGACCATGAGGGCGCTCGCGGGCTTTGGCCTTAAAACCCGCCACGCTTGCAGTTCGGCGGTGGAAGCCATCGAAATCCTGCGCGACAACCCCGTGGACCTGATCCTCGTCGATTCCGACATGCCCGGCATGTCCGGCTTCGAGTTCGTCCGCTGGCTGCGCCGCTCAAAGCTGGAACCGAACGCTTTTGCGCCGGTGATCCTGACAGCGGCCCACGTGCGCCAGTCCAAGGTGCAGGAAGCGCGGGACTGTGGTGCCAACTATCTGATCACCAAGCCCTTCAGCTCGCTTACCCTTCTGGAGCGAATTGTCTGGGTTTCGCGCGATAACCGTCCATTCCTCGAGGTTGGCGACTATCTGGGCCCCGACCGTCGTTTCCGTACTGAACCCTATGCCGGCCCCGAGCGTCGCGCGTTGGAAATCCGCAAGAAGGAAGGCAAGGAATGACGACCGTTATCACCCACAACCGTCGCCGCTCGCGCCTGTCGGACCTGATTGACCAACCCGGCGGCCTCAGCACCGTGATAGCCCTGAAACAGGCCCGCGCGAACCTTTCCGAGGTCGAAGGCGAAAGTGTGGATCTGGTGTCGGAAGCCATCCAGAAACTGTCGGAACTGCCCGCGCCGCAAACGGTCGAGGAAGTATCCGAGGCCCTGCTCAATGCCTACCGCCTGACGACGGACATTATCGATTCCGCCGGACCGTTCGACCGTGATGATCTGTGCCGCGCGGCGACCAATCTGTGCGACCTGCTGGACGGCTCGCCAACGGACCGGATGTTCGATTGGCGCATCATCACGGTGCACGCTCAAAGCTTCCGCCTGCTGCTGAACCTGCCGCTGGAAGAGAAGGCTGCCCGCCAACAGGTGCTGGACAGCCTCAAGGAAGTCCTGCGCGCCAAGCTGGGCGGTTAATCGGCGTCGCCTGATCGCGTTTGCTTGCGCCACAGCTGGGCGTATTCACCACCCTGACGGGCCACCAGTTCGTGGTGGGTGCCACGCTCGATGATCTGGCCCTGCTTCAGGACCAGTATCTGGTCGGCATCCACAATGGTGGACAGGCGGTGCGCGATAACCAGAGTGGTTCGACCATTACGGGCCTTTTTCAGCGTCTGCTGGATTGAGGCCTCTGTGCGACTGTCGAGCGCGCTGGTCGCCTCGTCCAGAATGAGCACGCAAGGATCGGCGATCAGAGCCCGCGCTATACCGACGCGTTGACGCTCGCCACCGGACAGTTTCAGGCCCCGCTCACCGACACGGGTTTGAAGCCCCTCCGGCAGAGTGCGGATGAAATCGCCCAACTCGGCCGCTTCTACTGCTGCCCAAATCTCGGCTTCCGACGCGGATGGACGGGCAAAGGCGATATTGGCCGACAGCGTATCGTTGAAGAGCGCCACGTCCTGCGGGACCAAGGCCACCGACTGGCGCAATGACGTCTGGCGCACTTCTCGCAGATCACGGCCATCAAGCGACACCACGCCGGACTGCGGGTCCAGCAGACGCAGGGCCAGCTTCACAATCGTCGATTTGCCCGAACCGGAAGGCCCGACCAGCGCCGTCGTAGTGTGCGCGGGAACGACAAAACTGACATCGGTCAGTCCATTTGCACGGGCATCGTGACGGAAGCTGACATGCTCGAATTTCAGCTCGCTGCCACAGCCACAGTCAGGCCGTTGCAGGTCCAAAGCGTTGGGCGCATCCGACACCTTCGGAACCTCACGCATAACTTTAAGCATTTCTTCCATATCAATGAAAGATTGGCGAATTTCTCGATACGCAAAGCCTAGAATATTCAGCGGCTGATAAAGCGAAGTCATGATCAGAACCGCAGCGGTAACGTCCCCCGGCCCCATACGGCCCGCTGCGGCCTCGAAGCCTGCCAGCACTGCCAGAACACCCAGACCCAGGTTCATGATCAGGGCTTGAATCATGTTCAGCGCCGCCAGCGAGGCGTTCGCCTTCAGCGATGCGCGGGCATAGTTGCTGAGCGCCTCTTCATAGGCACCGGACGTGCGCTGCTCGGCACCGAACGACTTCACCGTCTCATAGTTCAGCAGAGCATCGACAGACAGGCCCGCAGCCTCTGCGTCCGCCGCATTCATCGTGCGACGATGCTCAAGTCGCCAGTTGGCCATACCGAACGTCACGGCGGCATAGACGGCCACCACGACAATCGCGACCAAGGCAAAGCGCCAGTTGTATTTCCCGCCCAGAACGGCAGCGGCCAAGATCAACTCGAGCGCCGTTGGCCCGAGGTTGAACATCAAGATACGCAAAAGGAAATCGACCGCCCTAGCCCCGCGATCCATCACGCGTGAGAGGGTGCCGGATCGCTTGGTCTGGTGAAAATCTAGCGACAGATTCAGCGCGTGGGCAAAGGCATCGGATGCCGTCTGCTTTTGCGCCGCCGCTCTAACAGGCGCGAATACAAGATCGGACAGCTGTGGCGTGGCCGAGGCCAGAAAGCGGATTAAAGCCCAGCCGACAGCAAAGGCCGCAAAGCCAAGCCCGACCGATACCGCAGCCCCCTGCCCTTCGGACAGTTTGTTGACGGCAGCACCCAAGACCAACGGAGCCAGAACACCCAAACCCTTGCCGGCAAGAGTCAAACCGGTCGATCCGGCCAGACGCCAGCCCAGATAAGGCGCGCGCGACCGTGCGACCAGTTTGATCAGGCTGCCGATCGCTTGGAAGGTACCGGGCGCTTCACTAGGCGGGGCAACGCCCGCATTCATGGCCTTGGCGGTCACATCCCCGCCGCGCGAACCACCTCTATCACCCCGCATGGTCCGCTCCTTGCCGATACCCGATAGCCTTAGACCCGACCTAAACCGCCAAGCACGGCGATGAGTTCATCAACCGCTGCTTCTTTCGTCGCCCAAGAGCATACGAAACGCGCCGAGCCATCGTCAAAAGCATAGGCCGCGAAACCTTTGGCACGGACAGCCTCCAGCGCTTCTGGCGGCATGCGGACAAAGACCGCATTGGACTCCACCGGATGGGCCAGAACAAAGGGTGTGTTTGCCTCAATGCCATCGGCCAGCTTTTGCGCCATTGCATTGGCGTGTTGGGCACCTGACAGCCATTCGCCGCTGGCCAGCAATCCCGCCATCGGCGCGGACAACAGACGCCCCTTGGAGGCGGTCTGTCCGGCCTGTTTGATGCGGTTATCAATCCGGCGGGACAGTGACCGGTTTAGAACGACAAGCGCCTCGACACCGTTCGCCCCTGCCTTGGCACCGCCCAGACTGATGATATCCACGCCCATGCGACCCAGCACGTGCGGGTCAAACCCCGCAGCCACAGCATTGGCCAAACGGGCACCATCCACATGGACGCCCAGCCCAGCGGCCTTAGCCATGCGGACCAGCCGCGACATCTCTTCCTCGGAATAGACGGTCCCGTATTCCGTGCACTGGGTCAGTGTCAGGGCCGCCGCCGGTTGGCGATGCCCAACGACAGGCTCCTCCAACGCTGCCGCCAGCGCGTCTTCATCGATCTTGCCCGAATATCCCGGCAGGCCGATCAGCCCCACGCCATGGCCGAAGAAACCGGGTGCCCCCGTCTCATCCGTGCAGACGTGCGCCGTATGGTGGGCCAGAACGGCCTCGAACGGCTGGGCCAGCATGGACAGGGCGATGGAATTGGCCGCCGTCCCGCTGAACACAAAGCGCACATCCGCCTCTACATCCAGCAACTGGCAAACCAGTTCGGCAGCCTTACGGGTATATTCGTCTGCGCCATATCCGGCGGCAAAATCGCTATTGGCGTCGATCAGGGCCTGTAGGGCCGAAGGCGCCATTCCAGCCGTGTTGTCGGACGCAAAATCGTATCGCAAGGCACTCAGTCTTTCTGGGAGGACAGTGACGCCTGCTCTGTCTCAGCAGGCCCACCGTGTCCATAGTTGATTGCGACCTGGTGGGGATAGGGGATTTCGATACCGGCCTTGTCCAGCGCCTCCTTGCCCGCCTGCAACATATCTGCGGACGTCTGGAAGTGGTCGTCGGAACGGACCCACGCATGGACCGTGATCTCGACCGCACTATCCAGAAGAGCGGATACGCCGGTCCAGATGGCGGGTTCTTTCAGGACAGCGGAATGGTTCTCGGCTACCGTTTGCAGGACCTTGCGCGCCTTGTTCAGATCATCGCCATAGCCGACAGTAAACTTCAGCTCGACACGGCGCATCGCCTGCCCACTCAGGTTGATGATAATATCACCAAGTACCTTCGAATTTGGCACTACAATCTTGTTATTGTTGCCATTTCTAAGCTGGGTCGTGAACAGGTCGAGCTTCTGGACAGAGCCGACAACGCCGCCCAAATCGATCACATCACCGACGCGATACGGACGCAGCAACAGCAGCATGACGCCCGCCGCAACGTTGGACAATGTCCCCTGAAGCGCCAGACCCACGGCCAGCGACGCGGCACCCAGAACCGCGATGATCGAGGTGGTCTGGACGCCCAACCGTTGCAGCACGGCGATCATACCGATGATGATCACGACCACCCGTACAATCTGCACGAGGAAGGCGAGAACCGTCGGATCGCGACGGACGGTACGCGTGCGCGACAATATCTTTCGCGCAGCCGAACTCGCCCACTTTGCGGCGATCAGGGTGAGGACAAAGATGATCGCCGCGATCGTGAAGTTGACCGCGAACGCCCCCAAAAGGTCGATGGCTTTAGCGATCAAAACCGCATCTACGGACAAACGCTGGTCAATGGCCTCTAGTGTGGGTGCAAGCGATTCTGGGGGCGTACCGATATTCGTCATGGGACAAGGCTAACGCCTTGGCGGCTGATTGGAACCACAAACTCTACAGTTTTCCGATCAGGCCGCCTCTTCGCGGATATCCGTCACCGGTGCCAAACGGCGCAGCGCATCACGCCCGAAAGTCGCGCGCTGCATATAGGTGGCCAACTGGCGGAAATCGATCGGCTTGTTCAGATAGGCATCCGCCCCGGCCGCAAATCCCGCACGATGGTCCTCTGCCCGCGCAGACGCTGAGAGCACGATCACCGGCGTGTCGGCATTCGGATTGTCACCCTCGCGGATGCACCGTGTTGCCTCCAGGCCATCCATAATCGGCATGTTCACATCCATAACGATCAGGTCAAAGGCATAGAGTTTGGCCAGATCTAATGCGGCTTGCCCGTTCTCCGCGCTGACCGCCTCGTGACCGTTACTGCCCATCCACGCTTCGAGGATCATACGGTTCACCGGATGGTCTTCCACGACCAGCACACGCATGCCCGAAACCTGTGTCGTGTCAGTATCCGCTTCCAGAGTCGGAGCCTCATCCGACCATGCCACGACCTCGGCTTCGACCGAGAAGGTGAAGACAGAGCCCTTCCCAACTTCAGACGACACATGAATATCGCCATGCATAATGTTGGCAAGACGACGGGAAATGGTCAGCCCTAGCCCCGTGCCGCCGAACTTGCGCGTCGAGGAATTGTCGATTTGGGTGAACGGCTGGAACAGTCTTTGCAGGTCATCCTCAGATATGCCTGCCCCGCTGTCAGCCACCGAGAAATCAAATGCGACGCGATTGTCGCTCAGCTTCTGGGCGTGCACGCCATACCGGATTCCACCCGTTTCAGTGAATTTCACCGCGTTGGACAGGAGGTTCGACAGTATCTGCGACACGCGTAGCGGGTCACCACGCACAACGGTCGGGACGTCGCCGGTGAACTCTGCAGTGATAGTCAGGCCCTTGGCCTTGGCCTGTGCCTCGAACGGCGACAGCAGGCGGCGGTGAAGCGCATTCAGGTCGATATCCACCACTTCAAACGCCATCTTGCCAGCCTCGATCTTGGTCAGGTCGAGGATGTCGTTCAACAGCGACAACAGGCTGTCGCCCGAGTTGCGGATGATCGACAGCATTTCGCGCTGTTGCGCGTCCAGACGTGATGCGCTCAGCAACTGGGCTGCACCGAGTACGCCATTCATAGGCGTACGCAGTTCATGCGAGATGACGCCAAGGAAGTTGGACTTGGCTTGGTTGGCCGCATCGGCCTTGTCACGGGCGGCTTCAAGCTCGCTGATCAGGTGGTTCTGATGCTCCTGGAAGGCCACGATCCGCTCTTCACGCAGCATGGTCATCAGAACCAGCACCACCAGACCGCCCATCATCAGCGGTCCAAGCGACAGAAAGGCCCAGAACTCGTTCGTTCCCCACAGCGACGCAGCCATAACCATGGCCGCCACACCATAAGGTGATGAAATAAGAACAGCTTGTCGCGGAGAGTTGCGAAGTTGCGCGAAGACGAGCACATAGCCCGACGCCAGCAAGGCCACGGCCATTTCACGCCCGAACGAGCGCGTCGAGAACCACGCCAACAGCGGCGCAACCGCCCAGACAGCCGTCGTCACCGTCGCAACGATCGGCAGCACAGTGCCCCAGCCCTGACGCTCGCGTCGGCTGGCACGGCGCTCGGCCGCACTACGAATTGTTCCTGCAATCAAGGTGGCCACCAGCCACCCCAGTCCCGTCACCCAACCCAGCGCGGCGCATACTGCGACACCCCAACTCAGAATGATCAGGTAGCGCAGATATTGCGTTTCGAGAATCGCACTTAACGCCTGCGCTGCTGCACCCGGTGCGTCGCCCCCAAGGCCACGACCGATACTGCCTCCACCAACCATTTAGACCGCCCCCATTCCCCACGGCGATTTGAACGATGGCGACATTAGGGCGGAGTCGCTAAGACACCGTGAACGCCATCCCGAACAATGTTCTTTTTGAAAAGTCCTTTAGTCCGAAGGACTTAATGCCTTGATTGAGAGCGCATGGACAGGCCCCGCAAGCTCGTCTGCCAGTATTTTTTGAACCAGACGTTGTCGTTCGATGCGCGACAGGCCCTCGAATTTCTCGCTCACCACTACTAGATTGAAGTGGGATTCACCGCCCTCGGTCCCATCCACGCCGCCATGCACAAAATGGCCGCCGTGGCGCGCGCTGTCGTCTTCCAACTCGATCCGTTGCGGAGATAACGCGGCAGACAGCTTTTCTCGGATTATTTGGGCAACTTGGCCGTTAGCCATCGATCAAGTCCTTGAAGCAACACAAATCGGCTCTACACTTTACGGAATGTCTGCGTCATTCGAATACAAACCCCGTTTCACCGATATCCGGGTGAAGCCGCCCAAGCCCGAAGAGGAAGCGGCGGAGAAAGACGTACTGCACCTGAAGCCCGGCGAGAAGCCATGCGACTTCGAAGGCTGTTCAAAACCGGCCACCGCCCGCGCGCCCAAATCGCGCGAGCGCATGAACGACTTCTATAATTTCTGCCAAGCCCACGCCGCCCAGTACAACAAGAGCTGGAACTTCTACGCCGGTATGACCGAGGCGCAGATCCGTGCGGCGCAGGAAAACGAGGCCATGACTGGCGGACGCCCGACATGGGACATGAAGGTCAGCCGCAATTCCCGCGTTACCGCCGCCATGAACGCCAAGATGGGTGCCAAAGGTGCTGCCAGCGGCTGGCAGGACAGCTTTGGTCTGTTCGAGCGCCGCGTGAACGATCAGGCTGGGCCTGTGATGTCCGAGGCCGAGGCCCGCCTGGGCCGTCTGGAACGTCAGGCCATGGCCGATCTGGGGCTGGACGCCAGCGCCACCAAGGAAGAGGTCAAGGCCCGCTATCACGAGCTGCTGAAACGCTTCCACCCCGACACCAACGGCGGCGACCGCGCCACCGAGGCAAAACTCCAAAACGTGATCAAAGCGTACAAGACGCTTAAAAAGGCCGGACACGCGGCCTAACACTCTGCCCGTAACAGTTTATGGCGGTTGAGCCATGAACGCGCCCGCACTAAGGGAGTGCAATGACCTCTCCGCTCGAAAACACCGCTGATACCCTGCTGACGCTCGCACCGCACCGCAAGGCGACCGTGCGCGAGATTTTCGGCATCGATTCCGACATGGTTGTGCCGGTCTTTGACGAGCGCGACAGCCATGTGCCCGAGATCGATCCGACCTATCAGTTCGATCCCCAGACCACGATCGCCATTTGCGCGGGCTTTGCGTTTGACCGCCGCGTCATGGTTCAGGGCTATCACGGCACCGGTAAGTCGACCCACATCGAGCAGGTCGCCGCCCGCCTGAATTGGCCGCTGGTGCGTATCAACCTGGACAGCCACGTCAGCCGTATCGACCTGATCGGCAAGGACGCCATCGTCCTGAAGGACGGCAAGCAGATCACCGAATTCCGTGAAGGCATCCTGCCGTGGGCGCTGCAACGCCCCGTCGCCCTCGTGTTCGACGAATACGATGCCGGTCGCCCCGATGTGATGTTCGTGATCCAGCGCGTTCTGGAGGCCCAAGGGGCCCTGACCCTGCTGGACCAGAACCGCGTCATCCGCCCGAACCCCTATTTCCGCCTGTTTGCCACGGCCAACACCGTGGGTCTGGGCGACACGACGGGGCTGTACCACGGTGCGCAGCAGATCAACCAAGCCCAGCTGGACCGCTGGAACATCGTCACCACGCTGAACTATCTGGATCACGACGTGGAGGCCGAGATCGTGGCCGCCAAGGTGCCGCAGTACGCCGACGAGAACGGCCGTCGCCAGATCGCGGCCATGGTCCGCGTGGCTGACATGACCCGCAACGCCTTCATGAACGGCGACATCTCGACCGTCATGTCGCCGCGTACGGTCATCACCTGGGCCCAGAACGTCGAGATCTTCGGCGATGTGGGCACGGCCTTCCGCCTGACCTTCCTGAACAAGTGCGACGAGCTGGAACGCCCGACCATCGCCGAGTTCTATCAGCGCGCCTTCGGCGAGGACCTGCCCGAAGCCGCCATGCGGGTGAAGGTGGGCTAAAGCCCCCTCGCCTCTCCGCACATACAAAAAGGCCCGCCACGGATCACCGCGGCGGGCTTTTTTATGGGTTGGTCAGGGCCGCGTTCAGCGCAGGCCCGTGCCTTCATCGAGGCCCAGCATGATGTTCAGGTTCTGGACCGCAGCGCCCGATGCGCCCTTGCCCAGATTGTCCAGCATGGCCACCAGTCGCGCCTGTCCGCCATTGCGGTCACCGAACACATGCAGACGCACGGTATTGGTGCCGTTCAGGGCTTCCGGCTCGATGCCGGTCATGGCCTCGGACGCTTCCAGATCGACGACCTCGACGAAACGCTGGCCCGCATAGGCTTCGACCAGAGCGCCGTGGATGCGTTCGATCGACGGCGTTTCCGGCAGGGCCGACAGGTGCAGCGGCACCTCGACCAGCATGCCCTGGCGATAGTTGCCGACAGCCGGCGAGAACAGCACCGGGCGGTTCAGGCCCGTGTGCTTGGTCATTTCCGGCACATGCTTGTGCTTCAGCGACAGGCCGTAGCCACGGAAGGCGGTCGAAGCGCCCTCGGCTTCAAACTCGGCGATCATGGCCTTGCCGCCGCCCGAATAACCGGACACGGCATTGATGGTCACCGGATGATCGGCCGGAACGATGCCTGCCTTCACCAGCGGACGCATCAGGGCGATGAAGCCGGTCGGATAACAGCCGGGGTTCGACACGCGGGTCGAGTTGGCGATGGCGTCGCGCTGGCCCTTGTCCATCTCGGCAAAGCCGTAAACCCAGTTCGGATCGACGCGATAGGCGGTCGAAGCGTCGATCACGCGCACCTTGTCGTTCTCGATCATCGAGACAGCCTCGCGCGCGGCATCATCCGGCAGGCACAGGATGACGGCATCGGCGCTGTTCAGCGCCTCGCGTCGGGCTTCCACATCACGGCGTCGGTCGCCCAGCAGCATCAGTTGCAGGTCGGTGCGCGCCTCTAGGCGTTCGCGGATTTCCAGACCGGTCGTGCCGGCCTCGCCGTCGATGTAGATGGTGTGGGTCAACTCACTCTAATCCCTAAGCCGCAACGGTGCGGCGACGCTGACATAATAGGCTTGGGCGCGGGCCACAATCCGCCCAAAGCCCAAAAGAAAAGAGCGCCCCGGATTTCTCCGGAACGCCCCTTCCAAATACCGATCGCGGTAAAGCGATTAGCGCTTCGAGAACTGGAAGCTGCGGCGTGCTTTCGCGCGGCCGTACTTCTTACGTTCAACGACGCGGCTGTCGCGGGTCAGGAAGCCGTGCGGCTTCAGAACCTTGCGCAGTTCCGGCTCGTAGTGGGTCAGAGCGTGCGACAGGCCGTGGCGGATAGCACCAGCTTGGCCCGACAGGCCCGAACCGGTGACGGTGCAGACGACGTCGTACTGGGTAGCACGGTCAGCAACGTTCAGCGGCTGAGCAACCATCATTTGCAGAACCGGACGAGCGAAGTAGTCAGCGACGTCCTTGCCGTTGACGGTGATCTTGCCGGTGCCGCGCTTCACCCACACGCGGGCGATGGCGTTCTTACGCTTGCCGGTCGAGTACGAACGGCCCAGGGCGTCGATCTTCGGCTCGCGGACGATGGTTTCAGCAGCTTCGGTGCCGAGGCCCTTCAGGGCGTCGAAACCAGCGGCGGTTTCTTGAGTCACGTCGGTCATGATCAGACGCTCCGGGTGTTCTTGGCCGACATCGACTTGAAGTCGATGGTTTCGGGCTGTTGAGCTTCGTGATCGTGGTTCGGACCAGCGAACAGACGCAGGTGAGTCATTTGCTTACGAGCCAGCGGCGACTCTTTCGGCAGCATGCGCTCAACGGCCTTCTCGAGGACGCGCTCCGGGAAACGACCGCCCAGAACCTTCTCCGGGGTGGTTTCCTTGATGCCGCCCGGGTGACCGGTGTGGCGATAGTAAACCTTGTCGGTGTTCTTCTTGCCGGTGAAAACAACCTTGTCGACGTTGGTGACGACGACGTAGTCGCCCATGTCAACGTGCGGGGTGTAGGTCGGCAGGTGCTTACCGCGCAGGCGGTTAGCGATGAAGGTCGCGAGACGGCCAACAACGACGCCTTCAGCGTCGATATGGATCCACTTCTTCTCGACCTCAGCCGGCTTTTGTGCAGCCGTAGTGCTCTTCAGCATATTGAGGGTCCTAAAGACAAAAAACAGTCCGTCCCCGAGGGGAGGACATTGGCGGGCTTGATAATGCGGGTTGCACAAAAGGTCAACGTCAATCCACAGGCTGAAAAATAGCCAATAGATTGAAATTTAAGCACTTTTTGTGGTTGGTATTAAAATACCCAGCATTTGGTATTAAAATACCACATCAACCTACCACCCTTGGCTCTGGGCCTCGCGCTCTTCCAGATGACCGTCCTTCAGGGCGAAGACGCGGTCCATATGTCCTGCCAGTTCCATATTGTGCGTGGCGATCAGCGCGGCCACGCCCTCTTCTTTTGCCAAACGGCGCAGGGATTCAAACACGGTATGGCTGGTGCTGGGGTCGAGGTTGCCTGTCGGCTCGTCGGCCAGCAGCAAGCGCGGATTGTTGGCCAGCGAACGCGCAATGGCCACGCGCTGCTGCTCACCGCCCGAAAGCTGGGCAGGCTGGTGCAGCACACGGTCGGCCAGACCCAGGGCGGACAACATTTCGGTGGCGCGGGCGCGGGCGGCCGCTTCCTTCACGCCTGCGATACGCATCGGCAGGGCCACGTTGTCGCGGGCGTCAAACTCGGGCAGCAGGTGATGGAACTGATAGACGAAGCCGATACGGCCCAGACGGATGCGCGTGCGGGCACGTTCATCCAGAGCGCCAACGTCCTCGCCGTCGATCAGAACCTGACCCGAAGTCGGGCGCTCCAGCAGGCCCGCCGCGTGCAGCAGCGACGACTTGCCCGAGCCGGAAGGACCGATCAGGCCGACCACCTCGCCCGGCATGATGTCCAGATCGACACCCTTGAGCACGGTCAGCTCCCCCTGCCCCGTCTTGTAGGTGCGGGTGACGCCACGCAGCGACAGGGTCGGTGCGCCCTCGACACGAGCGGACGAGGCCTTCTTTTTCAGCAGATTATTCAAAGCGCAGGGCCTCCACCGGATCGATCCGCGACGCATTCCACGACGGCGGCAGGCTGGCGAGGCAGCTCATGAAGAAGGAGAAGACGGCGACCCAGGTCACATCCCACGGGTCCACATCCGCCGGAACCGAGTCCAGCATATAGACGTCGGCATTGAACAGCTGGACACCCAGCAGGGCCTCAAGGAAGTGCTGGATCGAGCCGATGTTCAGGCAGAACAGCAGACCCAGCGTAAGGCCTGCGATCGTGCCGCCGATGCCGATGGCCGCACCCGACACGAAGAAGATACGCAGGATGGCCGACTGGCTGGCCCCGATGGTGCGCAGGATGGCGATGTCGCGGGTCTTGTTCTTCACCAGCATGACGATGCCGCTGATGATGTTCATGGCAGCGATGGCGACCACCATGCCCAGAATGATGCTCATGGCCACGCGCTCGACCTTCAGCGCGCCCCAGATGGCGGCCTGGCGGTTGCGCCAGTCGCTGACGACCGAACCCGGACCGGCGGCGCGGGCGACCGCATCGGTCAGCTGCTCGACCTTGTCCGGCTCATCGACCTTCAGCTCGATGACGTCCCAGACGCCATCCTTGCCAAAGAAGAGCTGGGCCTGTTCCAGCGGCATGAAGACATAGGCGCGGTCATAGTCCGAAGCGCCAGAGGAATAGATACCGCCGACGATATAGGTCTTTTCCAGACCGCCCAGATTACCGAATGCGCTGTCGGCACCCGTCGGGGAATAAAGGGTAATCGGGTCACCGACGCGCAGACCCATTTCATTGGCCAGCGTCTTGCCGACGAGAACGTTATCGCCGCCCCACTCGCCCTTGCCGAAGCTGGCCTTGGCCTGTTCGTCGAGGGATTCATAAATGTATTTGCTGGCCTGCAGGTCCTGCGGGCGGACGCCACGCACGATGCCGCCGGTCGCGGCACCGGCCACGCGGAACATGGCCGCGTTTTCGGTATAGGGGCTGACCGATGCCACCCCCGGCAGGTCGCCGATGCGTTTCAGGGCGTCGTCACGATCGCCCGCCCACAGCACCGGCCCCTGAACATACATATGACCGTTGAACGACAGGATCCGGTCCATCAACGTGCCGCGGAAGCCCGCCATGATGCTCATCACACTGATGAGCACAGCCACCGCCAGCATGATGCCGACGAAGCTGATGATGGCGATCAGGGCCACCCCGCCCTCCTTGCGCTTGGCGCGGAGGTAACGCAGGGCCAGTCCGATCTCCCACGAGGAGAACGGACCGGACGAACGTGCGGGGGACGGCGACGGAGCGGATCCGGTCGCGAGTTCGGTCATTTCGTCAGCAGCTCCACAGCAGCTTCCAGAGACAGGGTTTGCTTTTCACCGGTCGCGCGGCGCTTCAGCTCGACAACGCCGTCAGCCAGACCCTTCGGACCGATGACCAGTTGCCACGGAATACCGATCAGATCGGCGGTGGCGAACTTGCCGCCCGGACGCTCGTCGGTGTCGTCGTACAGGACGTCCTTGCCGGCGGCTTCCAGCATCTTCACGGCCTGCTCGCAGGCGGCGGTGACAGCTTCGTCGCTGTTACGCATGGAGATGACGGCCACGTCGAACGGAGCGACCGAATCCGGCCAGATGATGCCGTTGTCGTCGTGGCTGGCTTCGATGATCGCGCCCAACAGACGCGACACGCCGATGCCGTACGAGCCCATGTGGACTTCGGTGTCCTTGCCGTCCGGACCGGCCACCTTGGCCTTCATCGGGGCCGAGTATTTGGTGCCGAAGTAGAAGATGTGGCCGACTTCGATGCCACGGGCCGACAGACGGTCGCCCTCGGCGGTTTCGCTCTCGAAACGAGCGGCGTCGTGCATTTCTTCGGTCGCTGCATAAAGCGCGGTACGCTCGTCAAAGACGGCTTCCAGCTGCTCGACGCTCAGGTCGTGGCCCGGAGGTGCCATTTCGACCAGCTTGCGGTCGCAGAAGACTTCGCTCTCGCCGGTGTCGGCCAGCACGATGAACTCGTGCGACAGGTCGCCGCCGATCGGGCCGGTGTCGGCGCGCATCGGCACGGCCTTCAGACCCAAACGCGAGAAGGTGTTCAGATAGGCCGCAAACATACGCTTGTAGGCGATGCGGGCCGATGCCTCGTCGATGTCGAACGAATAGGCGTCCTTCATCAGGAACTCGCGGCCACGCATCACGCCGAAGCGCGGACGGCGCTCGTCGCGGAACTTCCATTGGATGTGGAAGAGGTTCAGCGGCAGCGACTTGTAGGACTTCACATAGCCACGGAAGATGTCGGTGACCATTTCCTCGTTGGTCGGGCCGTACAGCAGCTCGCGCTCGTGACGGTCGGTGATGCGCAGCATCTCCGGACCATAGGCGTCATAGCGGCCCGACTCGCGCCACAGGTCCGCCAGTTGCAGCGTCGGCATCAGCAGCTCGACGGCACCGGCCTTGGTCTGCTCTTCGCGGACGATGTTCTCGATCTTGCGCAGCACACGCAGACCCAGCGGCAGCCAGGCATAGATGCCAGCGGCCTTAAGATCCTCCATGCAAGCAGGAGCACCAGCAACAACGAACATGGCGCGACCATTCAAGTAC